>NZ_JBFAZB010000079.1:0-21464 GCF_040681575.1 Kitasatospora sp. NPDC051702 | reverse complement strand
GAGTGGCGCGCCGGGAAGGTGTCCTTCCCGTCCGTACGGGTCGGCCCGGAGACGATCATCGACCTGGTCGACCGCGCCCGCGGCGGCACCTCAGGACCGGCCGGGGGCGTCGGACCGGCCCGGGGCGCGACCTAGTCGGCGTCCTCCGGGTACCAGCGGAGCTCGACGGTGTTGCCGTCCGGGTCCTGGACGTAGACCGAGGTCGCGCTGCCGCGTGCGCCGTAGCGCGGGACGGGGCCCTCGAGGACGGTGAGGGTGCCCGCGTCGATGACCTCCTGCCAGTCCAGCGGTTCCACGGTGAGGCAGAAGTGGTCGACGTTGGAGCCGCCGCGGGCGCGGTCGACCAGGTCGATGATCGTCTCCGGGCCGACCCGTACGGACGGGAAGGACACCTTCCCGGCGCGCCACTCGTCGACCCGGACCGGCTCCAGGCCGAGCGGGCCGGTGTAGAAGGCCAGGGACCGTTCGACGTCGCCGACGTTGAGGACCAGGTGGTCGAAGGCCTTGACGCGCATGGTGCACAGCTCCGTGGGTGGGTTCCGTCCCGGGCCGGTGATCCCCGGCCGGGGTGACGGGCTCCACGATTCCGTGCCGCGTCGGGGGCATCAAGAGCCGATCGCCATACGATCAATTAGCGCGATTAATCAATCGGGCGAGGAGGAGGGGGGACGTGCTGGAACGGCTGGAGATCGAGATCTTCCTGGCGCTCGCCGAGGAACTGCACTTCGGCCGCACCGCCGAACGCCTGCGGCTCACCAGCGGGCGGGTCAGCCAGGTGGTCGCCAAGCTGGAGCAGCGGATCGGCGGAGCACTGTTCGAGCGGACCAGCCGGAGCGTCCGGCTCACCTCCGTGGGGCGGCAGTTGGCCGACGACCTGGCACCCCTGGTGGCCGGTCTGGACGCGGCCCTCCGGCGGGCGGTGGACGCGAGCCGCGGGGTCACCGGCGAGCTGCGGGTGGCCTTCCTCGGGGAGTGGATGGCGCCGGTGCTGCTGGAGGTCGTCGCCCTGTTCGGCGAACGCCACCCCGACTGCCGGGTCGAGGTCCGCGAGGCCCACCTCTCCAACTCCCGCTCGGGCCTGCTGGACGGTGTCGTCGACGTCCTCATCGCCTCGTACCCCTTCGACGGCATGGCGCGCGGGCCCGCGCTGCTCACCGAGGGCCGGGTGCTCGCGGTGCCCGCCGGACACCCGCTGGCCGGCGAGGCGTCGGTGTCGATCGAGGTGCTCGCGGACCACCCGGTGGTGCAGTACCCGGCCGTGACCTCGGTGACCTTCAAGCAGGACCGCACCCCGGACCGCACGCCGTCCGGGCGGCCCGTCCCGAAGGGGCCCTCCGGCGACTCCCTCTCCGAGATGCTCACCCTGGTGGCGATGGGCCGGGGCGTCCTGCCGGTCGGCGAGCACGCCCGCCGCTACTACCCCCGGCCCGACATCGCCTACGTGCCGATCCGCGACGTGCCGCCGATCGAACGCGGACCGGTCTGGCTGGAGAGCAACACCACCGCCCGGGTGCGGGAGTTCGTCCGGGCCGCGGCGGACGTCGCGGCCCGGACCGGCTGACCGGGTCGGCCGCGCCGTGCGACCGACCGGGTCCCGCCGCCTCGGCCGCAGGCACCGCTCGCCGCCTGGTACGGGACCAGTTGGCCGGATGGGAGCCGACCGACCTGGTGGACGCGGCGGAACTGGTGGTCAGCGAGATGGCCGGCAACGCCCTGCGCCACGGTCGCGCGGTCGGGCCGCTGCGGCTGCTCCGGCATGACCGCCTGGTGATCGAGGTGTCTGACCGGGGCCCCGACCTGCCGCAGATCCAGCACGCCTCGCTGAGCGACGAGGGCGGGCGCGGACTGCAGCTGATCAACGTCCTGTGCCGCCGGTGGGGGGCCTGCCGGACCGCCTTCGGGAAGGCGGTCCGGGCGGAGCTCGACCTGCCGAAGGGCACCCGGGTGCCGTAGCCGCCCGGCAACCCGGTGGCCGCGGCCGGGTCCGTCCACGCCGTGTCGTCCCGGGCGGCATACGACCGCCCGGATAGCCTGACGGTCAGTCATCACCACGCCAGGGAACGGGGTCGGACGCCCGAGCGGCTGATCGGCAGCCGGAGGGCGAGCAGCGGAGCTTCCCTCGCGGCCGTTCGCCCGCCCTCCCGCCGCCGACGCGCGTCCGTTCCGGCGCTGGGCCCGGCCCCGGACCACGTCGGCGTCCTCTGACGGACCCGGGACGTCCCAGGGACGGGCTTCCCTGGTGGGACGGGTCCGGCACGGTCGAGGATGGCTCCTGTCGGGAAACGGGGACCGCCGCCCGTCACGTGCGGTCCCCTGCCCCGGTGGGCCCTGGCGATCCGAACTCCTGTGGGGGGGACCTTCCATGACCGAGAACCTGTTCCAGCGTGGTGCCGTCGCCGCCGGCGCGGCCCGCCCCGCCGTCACCGTCCCCGGCGCCTTCGTTCCCACCTCTGACTGACGGCCCGCCACCGGCCGGGAGAAGGGGCGAGGGGGGCGCCAGGCCCACCCGTCGAGACGATCGCGCGCCGGGGGAGCGGGCTGCTCCGCTGCCCTGACGAAACATCACGAACCTGGAGAGCCTTCTGTGACCACCTTCCTGCCTGCCCGGCGCCGGCTTTCGCTGGGCCTGGCCCTGGCGGCCGCGCTGACCGGCGTCGGCGCGTACACCGCCTCCGTCGCCTCCGCCGCGACCGCGCCCGCCCCGCTGCCGCTCACCTCCGCCGCCTGCCCCGCCAACATCCAGCAGGGCGAGGCCGACGGCTGCGTCACCCAGCTGCAGACCGAACTCAACCTCACCGGCGCCACCCCGGCCCTCACCGTCGACGGCCAGTTCGGCCCCGCCACCGGCACCGCCGTCCGCACCTTCCAGAGCGCCCACGACCTCACCGCGGACGGCATCGTCGGCCCGGCCACCAAGACCGCGCTCGACGCGGCCGCCACCGCCGCCTCCGGCACCGTGGACCTGCGCACCCAGTGCGGGACCCTGCGGACCGGCGCCTCCGGGCCGTGCGTCTCCACCCTGCAGACGCTGCTCAACACCTTCAAGGCCGGGCGGCTCGTCGCGGACGGGCGGTTCGGGCCCGCCACCGACACCGCCGTGCGCAACTTCCAGGCCTCGCACGGCCTGGTGATCGACGGGATCGTCGGCACCGCCGTCAAGAACGCCCTCTACAGCAGCACCCCCGCCCCGCTGCCCAGCGGCCCGGTCAACGCGACGAAGGTGCTGAACGCGGCCAAGTCGTACCTGGGCGTCCCGTACGTGTGGGGCGGCGGGCACTCCCTGCGCGGCGAGGGCCCCGGCCCGTCCCTGGGCACCTGCGACGGCTACACCGGCTCGATCCACCCCTGCCCGGCCGACACCACCGCCGGCCTGGACTGCTCCGGCCTGGTCCGGGCCGCCTTCTGGTTCGGCGCCGGCATCGACCTCGCCAACGGCGGCGACACCACCGAACAGACCCTCGACAAGCACCTCACCCCGATCACCGAGGCCCAGCGCCGCCCCGGCGACGTCGAGTACTTCGGCACCGGCCCCCACGACACCACCCACGTCGTCCTCTACGCCGGCACCGACTCCGCCACCGGCGCCGACATGATGTACGAGGCCAAGGAGACCGGCACCGACGTCCACTACGTCACCCTGCGCACCGGCGGCTACTGGTACCACGTCACCGCCTGACCGTGCCCACGCGCGGGTGGCACCGACCGCCACCCGCGCCGGGTCGACCGTCCGTCGACCAGCGGTGTGCCGCCACGCCCGGCCGGGGATCCCCGGCCGGGCGTGGCGCGTGCCCGGGCCCGCTCGGACCGGGCGGTGGCCACGAGCGGGCCCCGGCCACGGCCCCCACCGGAGCACCCTCCTGGCCACCGTCCTCCGGCACGTCGCCCTCGTCACCGCTGCGAGCGCCTGCCGGTGCGCCCTCGCCGTCCCATGACCGCCGCCGTCACGGCGGTCATGGCCCGTGTCGGCGTCGGGGGTGAGATGCTCTCCTCCGAAACGTGAACATCCATCAGTCATACGGTCTGTTCATCGGGGGATGATCGTGCGGAGCGGCATGCGATTGGCCGGGCGGTACCTGCTCCAGGAGCCGCTGGGCCGCGGCGGCATGGGCGAGGTCTGGCGAGGCCAGGACGAGCGGCTGCACCGGCCGGTGGCGGTGAAGACGCTGTCGCCGGCCGCCGCGACCGATCGCGCCGCCGTCGCCCGGTTCCGCCGGGAGGCGGAGATCGCGGCCAACCTCGACCACCCCGGCATCACCACGGTGTTCGACATCGACGAGCACGTCGAGGAGGACGGCCGCACCCTGCTCTTCCTGGTCATGGAACTGCTCCGGGGGCGCGACCTGCACTCGGTGGTCGCCCGGCACCCCGGCGGCGTCCCGATCGAGCAGGTGACGGAGTTCAGCCGGCAGATCCTGGACGCGCTGGGCGCCGCTCACGAGCAGGGCGTGACCCACCGCGACATCAAGCCCGCCAACCTCTTCCTGCTGGCGAACGGCCGGCTGAAGGTCTGCGACTTCGGCATCGCCCGGCTAGCCGACGCCACCCGGATCACCTCGACCGGCGGCATCGCGGGGACACCGCTGTACATGGCCCCGGAGCAGATCCAGGGACGGCCCACCGACCAGCGCACCGACCTGTACTCCTTCGGCTGCGTGTTGTACGAACTGCTCACCGGCGCGGGCTGGGTGGACACCAGCGCCGGGGTCGCCTCGCTGCTCTACCAGCACATCGGCCAGTCGCCCGCCGCGCCGAGCACGAAGCGCCCGGGGATCCCCGAGCACCTCGACCGGCTCGTGCTGGACCTGCTCGCGAAGGATCCGGCCGACCGGCCTGCGACCGCCGCGGCGGCGCTCGCGCTGCTGGTCCCGCGCGGCAGCGAGTCCGAGTCCGAGTCCACCGCCCCCGGTCCGGCACAAGCCGGGCCGGCATCAGCAGACCCGCCACCCGGGGATCCGTCGCCCGGAGGCCCGGAGACCCCGCCGCCCACGGCGCCCGCCACCGCGCCGGGCACGGCCGCGCCGGCCGACGCCCCCCGCCCGCGCCGCGGCCGGCGGAATGCCGTGCTGACCGGCGCCTCCGCCGTCCTGGCCGTAGCCGCCGTCGCCGTCGGCGGCTACTACATGACCGGTGACCGCTGGTGGCGCGACCCTCCGGCCGACGTGCATCCGCTGCGCAAGGACGAGACGGCCTCCGGCACCGTCATGGCGCAGGGCGAGACGGCCAGGATCCCCTTCATCTACGACACCGGCTCCGACCCGCGGCACAGCTCCTTCGTCCGAACCACCCTGGGCGTCACCGTCACCTCCATCGCTCCGGTCGGGGGACCGGCCGGCCCGGGTGGCGGCGACGCCCTCTACTGCGTCCGTTTCACGACGACCAACCTCGGCGCCGAGGAGATGCCCGCCCAACTGCGGACCGACGGTGTCGCGGCCTGGAACGTCAACACGAGGCAGACGTTCACCGGCGGCCTGTTGGGCGGTGTGCAGCACCAGACCGTCCACGGCAGACCGGCGCTCCTCATGGAAGGGGTGCTCTCGGACGGCACCGTCACGACCGCACACGTCGTGGGCGCCGGGGCGCGGCAGGCGGTCGAGTCACCCACCTGCCGCCCGCACGCCCCGGGGACGGTCGCCGCCGGCCGGTCGGTCGACCAGGCCGCGACCGTCAGCGTCCCCGCCGGGCTCACCGTCACCGGCGCCCGCTGGACGGAGCCGTCCTCCACCGCGGACACCCCGGCCGACGACGCGCACACCTACTGGGTCCAATGGGGATAGGAGCGCCGCGCACCGCCGCGGCGCCCGGCCTTCGACCGCTGGCGTGACAGCGGTGGCGGGCCCGTCACCGTCGTCGAGCCGCCCTCCGGCCGGGGTGCACGCGGGGCTTCCCGTCGGGTCAGACCTTCGGGACGAGGGTGTTCTCGTTGCGTCGGCCGGCGGCGAAGTCGTCGACGTTGCGGGCGGTGGCGTCGATGATCTGGCCCACCGCGGTGCTGGTGAAGTAGGCCTGGTGGGAGGTGACCACGACCTGGGGGAAGGTGACCAGCCGCGCCAGCACGTCGTCCGTGACGCCCTGGACGGATCGGTCGGTGAAGAAGACGCCGGTCTCCTCCTCGTAGACGTCCAGGCCGACGCCCGAGAGGCGTCCGGCACGCAGGGTTTCGACGAGGGCGGCGCTGTCGAGGAGGCCGCCGCGGCTGGAGTTGACGAGGATGGCGTCGTCCTTCATCCGGGCCAGTGCGGTCGCGTCGATCAGGTGGTGGGTGGCGGGCACCAGCGGCACGTGCAGGCTCACCAGGTCGGCGCGGGCCAGGAGTTCGGGCAGCTCGGTGTACGTCATGCCGAGGTCGAGGCAGGCCGGGTTCTGCACGATGTCCCAGCCGAGCAGCTCGGTGCCGAACCCGGCCGCGATCCGGGTGAAGCACTCGCCGATCTTGCCGGTGCCGATCACCCCGACCGTCATGCCGTGGACGTCGCGGCCGAGCAGGCCGTCGAGGCGGAAGTCGAACTCGCGGGTGCGGGTGGCGGCGCGGGTGAGGCGGCGGTTGACGGCCAGCGCGAGGGCCCACGCGTGTTCGGCGACGGCGTACGGGCTGTAGTGGGAGACCCGGGCGACGGTGAGGCCGAGGTCGGCGGCGGCGTCCAGGTCGATGTTGTTGAAGCCGGTGGAGCGCTGGGCGATCAGCCTGGTGCCGCCGGCGGCCAGGACGGCGAGGGTCTCGGCGTCCAGGACGGCGTTGACGCTGCTGCTGACGGCCGGGTGGCCGGCGGCGAGCGGGGCGGTGTCGCGGTCGAGGAAGACCGTCAGGCAGCGCAGTGCGTGGCGGCCGCCGAAGGCCCGTTCCAGCAGGGGCTGTTCGTCGGCCTGCACGCCGTACGCGAGGATGTCCATCGGCTGTCCCTCCACGAGTGGTCCGGTCCACCGGTCACGTTAGTGGGGGAACCGCCCGGGAGGCCTGCCGGACGCACGGAGGCCCCCGCAGCGGTGCGGGGGCCTCCGTGCGTCCGGTGCGGAGCGGTCAGAGGACCGTCTCCGCCTCCAGGTAGCGCTCCTGCGGGACGGTCTTCAGCTCGGCGACGGCCTCGGCCAGCGGCACCAGGTTGATGTTGGTGCCCTGCAGCGCGGTGATGTGCCCGAAGGCGCCCTTGTGGACGGCCTCGACGGCGTGCCAGCCGAAGCGGGTGGCGAGCACCCGGTCGTAGGCGGTCGGGGTGCCGCCGCGCTGGGTGTGGCCGAGGATCACCGGGCGGGCCTCCTTGCCGAGGCGGTGCTCCAGCTCGCGGGAGAGCTGCGTGGCGATGCCGGTGAACCGCTCGTGGCCGTAGATGTCCTTGCTGCCCTCCTCCCAGTGCATGGTGCCGGGTTCGGGCTTGGCGCCCTCGGCGCAGACCACGATGGCGAACTTCTTCTGCCGGTCGAAGCGCTCGCGGACGACGGCGGTCAGCGCGTCGATGTGGAACGGGCGCTCCGGGACGACGATGGCGTGCGCACCGGCGGCCATGCCCGCGTTGAGCGCGATCCAGCCGGTGTGCCGGCCCATGACCTCGACGACCATGACCCGCTGGTGGGACTCCGCGGTGGTCTTGAGCCGGTCCAGGGCCTCGGTGGCGACCGAGACGGCGGTGTCGAAACCGAAGGTCACGTCGGTGGCGGCGATGTCGTTGTCGATGGTCTTCGGCACGCCGACGATCGGCAGGCCCGCGTCGCTCATCAGCTTGGCGGCCTTCAGGGTGCCCTCGCCGCCGATCGGGATGACGGCGTCCAGGCCGAGGTCCGAGCAGTACTTCTTGGCCCTCTCCACGCCGTCCCGCAGGTGGCTGGGCTGCACCCGGGAGGAACCGAGGATGGTGCCGCCCTGGGCGAGGATGCCGCTCACCGAGTCCAGGGTCAGGGGGCGGTGGTGGCCCTCCAGGAACCCGCGCCACCCGTCCTCGAACCCGATGATCTCGTCGCCGTGGTCGACCACCCCCCGGTGCACCACGGAACGGATCACCGCGTTCAGGCCGGGGCAGTCACCGCCGCTGGTCAGCACTCCGATACGCATTAGCTTTGCAACTCCCGAGCAGAACCGAGGAACGGCCGGACTACAGGCTGGGACGACGAGCCGACACCGTAGCGGGGCGCCCCCACGCCGCGGTGGCGGGGAGGTTGCCGTGGGGTGAAGGACCGGCCGATCCGGACAGAACATCCGAAACCGGCCGCGGAGTCGAGCATACGGCGCCTGCGTCCGGCCGGGCAGGAGCCGACGCGGGAGCGGCGCCGTCGGCGCCCCCGCGCGGAAATGCAGCCTGCTGCCGAGGAGGGTGTGCAGTAGGCAGCCCCATTGTGGTACGTCCGGGGCCGTCCGCGGACCGGGTGACCGCATCGCGGGCACCCGGCCGGGACGGGCGGACGTACTACGCGGGGCGCGTCGTGGCGGCGATGCGCTCGGCGCGCAGCGCGTCGTACCAGGTGGTGTCGGCCGGCGGCAGGGCGTTGACGTCCAGCGCCAGCTTGATCAGCATGTCCGCGACCGCGGGGTTGCGGGCCAGCACCGGGCCGTGCAGGTAGGTGCCGAAGACGGTGTCCCGCCAGGCGCCCTCGGTGCCGTCGCCGGTGCCGTTGCCCCGGCCGACGCTGACGGTGGCGAAGGGCTGCACGCCCTGGCCGAGGTGGGTGATGCCCTGGTGGTTCTCGAAGCCGGTCAGCTGCGGCAGACCGAGCCGCGGGTCGACGTCGGCGAGCACGTCGCCGACGCAGCGCTCGCCCTCGCCGCGCGCGGTCCAGACGTCGAGCAGTCCGAGACCGGGCTCGCGCTCGCCGAGGTCGTTGATGAACTCGTGGCCGATGATCTGGAACCCGGCGCAGACGCCGAAGATGATCGCGCCGTTCTCGGCGGCCCGCACCAGGCCGCTGTCGGCGCGCAGCCGCTCGGCGGCCAGTCGCTGCGGCCGGTCCTCGCCGCCGCCGATCAGGTAGATGTCGCCGCTGGTGGGGACCGCCTGGTCGGAGCGGACGTCGATGCGGGTCACGTTGAGATGGCGCTGGCGGGCCCGGCGCTCCACGACCAGGGCGTTGCCGCGGTCGCCGTAGGTGCTGAGCAGGTCCGGGTAGACCCAGACCACGCGCAGGCTGCTCTCACTCATCCTCGAAGGCCTTCCGTCACGATCAGATGGGGCTGCGGGCACGGCATCAGCCGGCCACGACCTTCCGCAGCTGCTGGAAGGCGGTGTAGTTGGCGATGGCCTCGATCCGGCCGGGCGGGGCCATCCGGACGGCCTGCTCCAGCGTGTCCACCACGTGGAACTGCAGCCCGGCGACCTCCAGGCGGACGGCCAGGTCCAGCTTGCGCTGCCCCATCACGAACACCGGGTGCCCGGCGAGGCGCTCGTAGTCGACGTCCCAGAGCCAGGAGGTGTCGGTGCCGTCGGCGTCGAGCGCGTTGACGGTGAGGATCACCGGGGTCGGCGGGCCGTCGATCAGCGAGAAGGTCTCCAGCCAGCCGGCCGGGTTCTTGGCCAGCAGCAGCCTGATGTCCCGGCCCTGGTACTGGACGACGTCGTAGCGGCCGGCCACCGCGGTCACCGAGCGCATCCGCTCCAGCGCGACCTGCGGGGAGACGCCGAACACGGCGGCGACGGCGGCCGAGCTGGTGGCGTTGGCCAGGTTGGCCCGGCCGGGCAGCTGGAGCTGGATCGGCCAGGCGCCGCGCTGCGGGTCGATCACGTGGGTGCCCTGGAGCGCCCAGTGCGGGTTGGGGCGCCGGAAGCCGCACTCCTGGCAGAACCAGTCGTCGCCGGGGCGCTGCATCACACCGCCGCAGGCGGGGCAGGACCAGGCGTCCTCCTTCCAGGCCTGTCCGGCGGCCACCCAGACCACCTTCTTGCAGGAGGAGGCGGCCCAGGTCACCAGCGGGTCGTCGGCGTTGGCGATGACCACGGCCTCGGTGTTCTGCAGGCCCTCGCGCCACTTCTCCGCCATCATGCGGGTCTCGGCGGCGCGGTCGAGCTGGTCGCGGGAGAGGTTGAGCAGGGCGATCGCCTTGGGGCGGGTGTCGCGGGCGACCGTCGCCAGGTACTTCTCGTCGACCTCGATGACGCCGAACCGGGCCTCCGAGCCGCCGGCCAGGGCGGAGGTGATGCCGGCCGGCATGTTGGCGCCCAGGGCGTTGGAGACCACCGGGCCGGCGGCGCGCAGCGCCTCGGCGATCAGGCGGGTGGTGGTGGTCTTGCCGTTGGTGGCGCTGACCAGGACGACGTCCAGGTGGTCGGCGAGGGTGCCGAGCAGGTCGGGGTCGAGCCTGAGGGCGACCTTGCCGCCGATCACCGAGCCGCTTCCGCGTCCGGCCTTGCGGGACACGGCGGCGGCGACCCGGCCGGCCGTGACCGCGATCTTGGCGCGGGCCGGCAGCGAGGCGTCGCGTGCGCCTGTGGGCTCCGATTCGGTGCCTGCCATGCTCAGTGATTCCTCCTTGCTGCGGCACCGCCCGGGGCCGGATAACGGGCCGTCGGGCGGCGGGGACGGGGCCAGCCTACCGACTCCGCCGCCCGGCTCGACGATCCGGACCCCGTGCCGCCTGCTGCGACGGGCCCCCGCGGGGCGCTGACGGGCCGTCAAGGAGGGCGGTGTACGGAGGGCCCCTCGCCGCCGGGGACGCCTCGCGGGGCCCGCCCGGTTCCCCGGGTAAGGATGTCGTGAAGAAATGATCAGCAGGCCGGACGGCTGCGGGCGCCCGGTTCCTCCGCGGTCAGCGTGGCCGTGATCACCAGGGTCCCGTCCTCGGAGTGGAAGGCCAGCGGCGCGGGCAGTCGGCGCATCGCGGTGATCAGCCCGGTGTTGCCGGCGTGCGTCACCGCGTACACCGTCCCCACCCCGGCCGAGCGGGCCGCCGCGGACAGCCGCCGCAGCAGCGCGAGCCCCAGCCCGCGGCGCTGCCAGGCGTCCTCGACCAGCACCGCCAGCTCGGCCTCGCCGTCGTCCCACATCAGGTGCCCGAGCGCGACGATCCGCCCGTCGGAGGTCGTCACGGCCAGGCTCCGGCCGTGCCGGCCGTCCAGCAGGTGCTCCAGGTAGCGGCCGGCGTCGCGCACCGGCCCGTGGTAGCGCAGCCGCAGCGAGGCGGGGGAGCAGCGGCCGTGCATCGCCAGCGCCGCGGGCTGGTCGGCCGGCCCGGCCGGGCGCAGCAGCAGCTCGGTGCCGTCGGCCAGGACGAGTCGGGACGGGGCCTCCACGGCCTGGTCGGCCGCCGGGCGGGGGAGGGCGGGAGACGGGTGCCGGGGCGCCGGCTGCTCCGTCGACGGGTGCGAGCGGGCCACCCGGAACGGCCCCCCGGTGAGCGCGGGCAGGCGGGCGGCCCGGCCGTCGGGCGCCGCGCACCTGCGGTCGGACCTGCGGAAGGGCCGGGGCCAGATCCGTTCGGGGCGAGTGCGTGATGCCGTCATGCCGCCGACGCTACCGATGTCGCGCTTCCGGCCGGTTACGTGATCGTGAACGCACGAATGCCCGCTGCGACGACCGGGCGGTGACGGGCCCTGTCCGGCTCCTGTCCGGTCCATGCCGGATCCCTGCCCGGTCCTGCTCCCGGCGCCGGCCCTGCTCCCGGTCCTGCTTCCGGCGCTGGTCCCGGTCCGGGTCCTGCTTCCGGCGCCGGCCCTGCTCCCGGTCCTGCTTCCGGTGCTGGTCCCGGTCCGGGTCCTGCTTCCGGCGCTGGTTCGGTCCGGGCCTTTCGGGACGGGTGCGCCGCCGGGGGCGGGACGGGCCCGGGCGCAGGACCGGACCGCTGCCTCAGGCGGCCGGGACGGCGGGCGGCCGACCGTGGAGGACATGCCCGGCGCTCCCCCGAGAGCGGAGCCCGGACCCCTCGTTCGTCCCCGCACCGAAGGCCCTCCCATGCGAAACACCCCGTCCGTCCCCACCCCCGCCGTCGCCACCGCGACCACCGGCGCCGTCCCCGTCGTCCCGCACGCCCGCCGGGCCCCGGTCGGCGTCGCCCTCACCGGCCTGCTCGACCGGCAGGCCCACACCCGGCCCGAGTCCCCGGCCGTGATCGCCGAGGGGCGGAGCCTCACCTTCCGGGAGCTGGCGCAGGAAGCCCGCCGGCTCGCCACGCACCTGTGCGGGCTCGGCGCCGGCCCGGACGACTGCGTCGGCCTGTTCGTCGAGCCCTCGGTGGAGCTGGTGGCCGGCGCCTGGGGCGTCCTGTACGCCGGGGCCGGCTACCTGCCGCTGGCCCCCGAGTACCCCGAGGAGCGGCTGCGCTACATGCTGGAGGACAGCGGCACCCGGGTCGTCCTCACCCAGCCGCACCTGCGGGAGCGGCTGGCCGCGCTGGCCCCGGCGGGCACCGCCGTCACCACCGCCGAGGACGCGCCGGACCACCCGGCCCCGCCCGACCGGGCCCCGGCCGACGACGGCCCCGGGCCGGGGGCGCTCGCCTACGTGATCTACACCTCCGGCAGCACCGGCCGGCCCAAGGGCGTCCTGATCGAGCACCGCTCGGTGGTCTCCCAGCTGCGCTGGATGCGCGGCGCCGGCCACCTCGACCCGGAGGTCACCGTGCTGCAGAAGACGCCGATGAGCTTCGACGCCGCGCAGTGGGAGATCCTCGCCCCGGCCGTCGGCGCCCGCGTCGTCACCGGCGCCCCCGGGATCCACCGCGACCCGGAGGCCCTGGTCGCCGCCGTCCGCCGGCACGGGGTGACCGCGCTGCAGTGCGTGCCCACGCTGCTGCAGGCGCTGCTCGACACCGAGGGATTCACCGACTGCACCGGCCTGACGAGGATCTTCTCCGGCGGCGAGGCGCTCTCCCGGCGGCTCGCCCGCAACCTCGCCCGGGCCCTGCCGGGGGCCGCCCTGGTCAACCTGTACGGGCCGACCGAGTGCACCATCAACGCCACCGCGCACCCCGTCGACCCGGCGGAGCTCGACGACGACGGGGCCGGATCCGTACCGATCGGGCGGCCGGTCGACAACACCCAGTGCTACATCCTCGACGAGGCCCGGGCCCCGGTCGGCGTCGGTGCCGTCGGAGAGCTGTACATCGGCGGCGTCCAGCTGGCCCGCGGCTACCTGAACCGCCCCGACCTGACGGCGGAGCGCTTCGTCCCGTCCCCCTTCGTGCCCACCGAGCGGCTCTACCGCACCGGCGACCTCGCGCACTGGAACCCCGACGGCACCATCCAGTTCGCCGGGCGCACCGACAACCAGGTCAAACTGCGCGGCCACCGGGTCGAGCTGGACGAGATCGCCCGCGCGATCGAGGAGCACACCTGGGTCCGCCGCGCGGCCGCCGTCGTCACCGGCGACGACCGCGGCGGGCACCGGAGCCTGGTCGCCTGCGTCGAACTCGACCCCCGCGAGGCCGCCCTGATGGACCAGGGCAACCACGGCGGCCACCACCGGTCCAAGGCCAGCCGGCTGCAGGTCCGGGCCCAGCTGTCCGACCCGGGACTGCGCGAGCCCGCCCGGACGGCCGGCCGCGAGCGCGTCGAACTGCCCGGCCGGCGCGAGTCCGAGGCGCAGCGCCGGGCGGCCTTCGCCCGCAAGACCTACCGCTTCTACGACGGCGGGGCCGTTACCCGGAGCGACCTCACCGCGCTGCTCGCCCCCCGTCCGACCGCCCCCTTCGGCCGGGACCTGGAGCTGCTCAGCCACCCCGAACTCGGCCGCGTGCTGCGGTGGTTCGGCCAGTTCCACAGCGCGGAGCGGCTGCTGCCCAAGTACTCCTACGCCTCGCCCGGCGCCCTGTACGCGACCCAGCTGTACCTGGAGACCGGCGGGCTGGACGGCCTCGCGGCCGGGCTGTACTACTACCACCCGGCCGAGCACGCCCTGATCCGGATCGGCCCCGCCCCGGAGCGCGAACGGACCTACCTGACGCTGCACTTCTCCGGGAAGACCGGCGCCATCGCCCCCGTCTACCGGGACAACATCCGGGAGGTGCTGGAGTTCGAGACCGGCCACATGCTGGGCGTCCTGGAGGAGGTGCTGCCCGAGTACGGGCTGGACGTCCGCCCGCTCGGCCTCGACCCGGCCGCCAGGGACCGGCTGGACGTCGCCGAGGAGGACCACTACCTGGGCGCCTTCGCGGTCGACCGCAACACCGGGCGGGCCCGCCCCGAGTGCACCGAGCTGTACGTCCAGGCCCACCGGGACCGGGTCGAGGGCCTGCCGGCCGGCCTCTACCGGTACGCCGGCGGCGCGCTGGAGCGCGTGGCCGACGGGATCGTGGAAGCCCGGCACGTCATCGCGATCAACCAGGCCGTCCACGCCCGCGCCGCGTTCGGCATCACCGCCGTCAGCCGCGCCGGGCAGCCGTGGCTGGAGTACGTCGCCCTCGGCAGCAAGCTCCACCACCTCCAGCGCAACGGCCTGGGCCTCGGCCTGATGTCCTCCGGCTACAGCTCCAGGAGCGGCCACCCGCTGCCCGCCGCCCGGCGCTTCGACGCGCTCCTCGCCGCGGCCGGCCTCGACGCCGGCGCCTCGTACTTCTTCCTCGGCGGCAAGGTCAGCGAGGAGCAGATCCGCAGTGAGGGCATGCACGAGGACACCGTCCACATGAAGGGCCCGGCCGAGATCGTCAAGGACGAACTGGCCGCCCTGCTGCCCGACTACATGCTGCCCAACCGGGTCCTGGTCGTCGACGCCCTGCCGCTCACCGCGAACGGCAAGGTCGACCAGCGGGCCCTCGCCGCCTCCGACGCCGTCCGCACCGCCGAGGTCCGCGGCGAGTACGTCGCCCCCGCCACCCGGCACGAACGGTGGCTCGCCGAGGCCTGGGGCCGGGCGCTGGGCCACCAGGACGTCTCGGCGGCCGACGAGTTCTTCGCCGCCGGCGGCAACTCGCTGATCGCCGTCGCCCTGGTCAACCGGATCAACCGCGAGTTCGGCACCTCGCTGCCGCTCCAGGTGCTGTTCGAGAGCCCCCGGCTGGCCGACCTGGCCGCCCGCATCGAACGGGCCGGCGCGGCCGGCGGCGCCACCGGCCCCGCCTCCTCCCGTCTGATCCGGCTCGACCCCGGCGACGACCGGGCGGCCAGGCCGGTGTTCTGCTGGCCCGGCCTCGGCGGCTACCCGATGAACCTGCGCCTGCTCGGCCGCGAGGCGGCCGACGGCCGACCGTTCTACGGCGTCCAGGCGCACGGCATCAACGAGGGCGAGACGCCGTACCCGACCGTCCGGGAGACGGCCGCCGCCGACATCGCCGAACTGCGCCGCGTGCAGCCCGAGGGCCCGTACACGCTGTGGGGCTTCTCCTTCGGTGCCCGGGTCGCCTTCGAGGCCGCCTGGCAGCTCGAACGGGCCGGGCAGCGGGTCGCCGACCTGCTGCTGATCTGCCCCGGCAACCCGGAGGTCCGCAAGGCCGACGGCCGCCGGTGGGGCCGCGAGGCCTCCTACGCCAACCCCGCCTACGTGAGCATCCTGTTCGGGGTGTTCACCGGCCGGGTCAGCGGCCCCGAGCTGGAGCGGTGCCTGGCCGAGGCCGCCGACGAGGACGGCTTCGTCGCCTTCGTCCACCGGCTGCTGTCCACCCTGGACGAGGAGGTGATCCGCCGGATCGTCCGGATCGTCGGCGAGACCTACGAGTTCGACTACAGCTTCCGCGAACTCGCGGAGCGCCGGCTGGACGTCCCGGTGACGGTCTTCAAGGCCGCCGGCGACGACTACTCCTTCATCGAGGGCAGCACCGGCTACTCCGCGGCCCCGCCCACCGTGGTCGACCTGGCGGCCGACCACTACGGCGTCCTCAAGGAGCACGGCGTGGCCGAACTGGCCGCCGCGGTCCGGGCGCTGCCGCAGCGCTGACCCGGCTCGGGCCGCTGACCGCCGACCGGGCCCGCCGACTGGGCCCGTCGACCGGGCCCGCGCCCGCGACGCCGGCGTCCGGACACGCTCACGGATGGCGCAGGATCCGTGAACGGGGGATCCCCTTCGGGTAGGGATGGCTCGGCTCACCGCCGAAACCCACCTCCTCCGAAGGGGATCCCCATGTCCGCGTCCCGCCTCCCGTCCCGTCTGAAGAAGTCCGTCCTGGGCGCCGCGTGCTGCGCACTGCTGCTCGCCGCGCCGCTCGCCCTGGCCCAGTCGGCCACCGCCGCCGACAACACCAACAACGGGCCGAAGACCCCCGAGGAGGCCGCCGCCTGCAAGGCCGTCACCGGGGCGCTGCTTGGCGGGTTCGGGTCGATGCTCGGCAACGCGGTCTGCGTGGTGCAGCCCGACGCCAAGGGCTGAGCGCCCGCCTCCGGGCCCGTCCGGCGGATCGGGCCGGGCCCGCGACGCCGGACGGGCCCGGAACGGATCGGGCCCCGTCCGACCCGCGGGCCCGGCCCTAGAACGGATCGGCGAGGGCCTCGGTGATCTGACGGCGGGTGGCGGCGGCCACCCGGGGGTTGGTCGCCGCGTACGTGGCGTAGGCGTTCAGGCCGGTGGTGATCGCCCAGCCGCGCCCGCGCAGCCAGGTGGCGTCGTCCACGCCCAGGGCGGCGCGGAAGGTCCGCCGGGTGTCGGCGGTCAGCAGCGTCCAGGCGATCACCAGGTCGCAGGCCGGGTCGCCGACCCCGAGCCCGCCGAAGTCGATCACCGCGGACAGCCGCCCGTGCCGGGCCAGCAGGTTGCCGGTGTGCAGGTCCCCGTGGAACCAGACCGGCGGCCGGTCCCACCCCGGCGCCCGGACGGCGGCCTCCCAGAGGGCGGTCAGCGCCCCGGCGTCGAAGTCGCCCCGGACGGCGGCGATGTCGGCGCGGGTGTCGGCGTCCCGGGTGGTGAGCGGTGAGCCGAGGAAGCCGTTGTGCTCGCCGGGCGCGAGCGAGGAGTCCGGCGCCTGCCGCTGGAGCTCTGCCAGGAACGACGCCAGCCCGCGCGCCGCCTCGTGCGGGTCCGTCAGCGAGCCCTCCGCCGGGGTCTCGCCGTCCAGCCAGCGGGCCACCGACCAGTGCCACCGGTACCCCGCGGCCGGGACACCGACCGCCACCGGCGTCGGCACCGCCAGCGGCAGGTGCGGCGCCAGCCGCGGCAGCCACGCGTACTCCTTGGCCGCCTGCCCGGCGGCCCAGTCGCCGCGCGGCAGGCGGACGGCCAGCTCCGCGCCCAGGCGGAAGATCACGTGGTCCGACCCGCCCGGCTCCACCCGCCGCAGCCGCAGCCCCGCCCACTGCGGGAACTGCCCGGCCAGCAGGCCCCGTACCAGGCCCTCGTCGATCGTCGTCATGCGGACCATCCCAGCAGCGGGACGGCCCCGGCGTCGACGGGATTTCCCCGGGGGCGTGCTGAGGGGCGATCAGGCCGCGGGCGGTGGGGCGGTGGGGCGGTGGGGCGGTGGTGCCGACGGCCGGGGCCGGGGGACCGGAGCCGGGGTGCGTCACGGCTGCGGGTCGGGGTCGGGGTCCGGGCCGGGCGGGGCCGGGTCGGGCGGCAGGACGAGGGTGGCGACGGCGCCGCCGGCCGGGTGGTTGGCGAACGTCAGGTCGGCGCCGATGACCCGCGCGTGCCCGGTGGCGATGGTGAGGCCGAGGCCGTGGCCGCGGCCGCGTTCCGGGGCGTTGGTGCGGAAGCGCTGGGGGCCGTGGGCGAGCAGGTCGTCGGGGTAGCCGGGGCCGTGGTCGCGGACGGTGATGCGGTGACCGTCGACCCGCAGCCGGATCGGCCCGGCGCCGTGGCGGTCGGCGTTCAGCAGGAGGTTGCCGAGGATGCGGTCCAGGCGGCGCAGGTCGGTGCGGACCCGGCCGTCCGCGCCCGCGTCGGCGCTCACCTCGACGTCCACCTCCAGGCCGGTCAGGCCGACCGTCCGGCGCACCGCCCGTTCCAGCGGCACGGGTGCCAGGTCGGGGAGTTCGGCGTCGGCGTCCAGCCGGGAGACCTCCAGCAGGTCCTCGACCAGGCCGCGCAGGGCCTGCACCCGGTTCCGGACGAGCTGGGTGGGCCGGCCGGGCGGCAGCAGCTCGGCCGCGGTGACCAGCCCGGTGAGCGGGGTGCGCAGCTCGTGGGCGACGTCCGCGGTGAAGCGCTGTTCGTCCGCCAGCCGGCGGTGCAGCGTGCGGGACATCAGGTCGACGGCGGCGGCGAGCTCGGCGACCTCGTCCCGGCCGTCGACGAGCTCGCCGATCCGGGTGTCCGTCCCGCCTGCGGCGATGCCCCGGGCGGCCGTGGCCGCGGTGCGCAGCCGACGGCTGATCCGGTCGGCGACCAGCACGCCGGCGAGGACGGTGGTGAAGACCGAGGCGATGACGGCGAGCAGGATGATCCGGTCGAGGTCGGCGATGGCCTGCCGGTCCTGGGTGAAGTCGACCCGGGCCGAGATCACCCCGCCCTGGACCGGACGGGCGGCCCACATCGACTCGCCCTGCGCGCCCCGGGCGAGCAGCGATCCCTGCCGTCCGCCCGCGGCGAGCGCGCGCAGCGGGGCGGGCAGCGCCGGGTCGTCCACGGTGGCCCGGCCGGGGGGATCGCCGCGCCGGTAGGCGTCCAGCGCCGCGTCGAGGGAGGTGAGCGCGGAGGCGCGGGCCTGGTCGACGTGCTGGCGGATCATCGCCTGGTGGACGAGCAGGCCGACGGCCACCGCGACCAGCACGGAGATGGCGGCGACGGCGGTGGCGATCTGGCGGCGCAGGGTCATGCCGGGCGCCGGAACTTGTAGCCGAACCCGCGGACGGTCTCGATCCGGCCCGCGCCGATCTTGGCGCGCAGCCGCTGCACGTGGACGTCGACGACCCGGGTGTCGGCGCCCCAGTCGTAGTCCCAGACGCGTTCCAGCAGGGTGGAGCGCTCCAGCACGATGCCGGGCGCGGCGGTGAACTCCAGCAGCAGCCGCAGTTCGGTCGGGGTGAGCGGGACGAGCCGGCCGTCGACCCGGACCTCCATGCTGTCGGTGTCCACCTGCATGCCGTCGAAGCTGCGCACGGCGGACGGGGGTGCGACCGGCGGCGCGACCTGCGGGGTGCCGCCGGGGGCCGGCGGTGCGGCCGTCTCGACCGGTGCAACCGGTGTGATCGCGACGGGCACCGCAGCCGGTCCGGCCGGTCCGTCCTGCGCCGCGGGCGGCGGCGTGTCGGCGGCGGGCACCACCCGGACCCGGCGGAGCACGGTGCGGATCCGGGCGACCAGCACGGCGCTCTCGAAGGGCTTGACGACGTAGTCGTCCGCGCCGGCCTCCAGACCGGAGACCACGTCGACCGGGTCGGTGCGGGCCGACATCATCAGGATCGGCAGCTGGCTCTCCTCGCGGATCCGGCGGCAGAGCCCGACCCCGTCGAGGAGCGGCAGCATGACGTCCAGCAGGAGCAGGTCGGGGTGGACGGCGTGGAAGGCCTCCAGGCCCTCCAGGCCGTCCGCGGCCGTGGTGACCGGGAAGCCGTAGCGCTCCAGGGCCATCCGGGTGGCCTCCCGGATCACCTCGTCGTCCTCGACGAGCAGGATGTGCGGGTGGGCGGGGGCGGCTGCGGGGTTCATCGCTTCGCTTCCGAGGGAACGGGGGCCGGGCGGGCGGTCGCGGGGGCGGCGCCCGCCAGCGGGGACGGTGTGGCGGTGGGGGGAGCGACGTCGGGGGCGGTGGACTTGGGCCGCGACGGCGCCTGCCCGCGGCCGGAGCTGGGGGTGACGGCGGGCGCGGGCGCGGGCGCGGGCTCGGCGCCGGAGCCGGCGGCCGGCCGGCCGGTGCCGTTCCCGCCGTCGGTGGTGGGCCCGGGGACGGGGCCGATGCCCTCGATCTTCCGTTCCAGCAGGGCGAGGCGGGTCCCGTTCCAGCCGTAGTGGCTGCTGGTCCGCAGGAACACGGTGGTCGGCTCGTACAGCCACAGGTCGGATCCGACCGTCGCGGCGCTGAACCCGCGCACCAGCTCGGCCCGCAGCACCGGCAGCAGGCGGTCCTCGGCGAGGGTGTAGACGTGCAGCACGACCGGCCCGGTGGTGGCCACGGCGGCGACGAGCTCGGGTCGGCCGTCCCCGGTGAGGTCGCGGAACTCGGGTGCGCGGACCTCGCAGCCGGGGCAGGAGTCGAGGGCGTGGCGCTCCTCCGGCCCCAGTGCGGGGTCCTTGGCGAGGACGGCGCGGACGTCGACGGCGGTGATGTCGCGCCCCGGGACGGTCACGTCGGGGACGGGCTGCGGCGGCGCCTGGGTGGCGGGGTCGGCGCCGTCGGCGGGGGCGATCGGGGGCGGGGAGGCCGCCAGGTCGGGCCAGAGCGGCTGCGGCCGCGGCGGTGGTGTCACCGGGGCGGCCGCGCCGTCGTCGTGCAGCCCGCCGGGGGTGACCCGGCCGGCGGCCAGGACCGCGAGCGCCACGAGGACGGCCAGGGCGGCCAGGGCCGCCGCCGGTACGGCGACGCGCCGGCGGCGGGGTGGGGTTGCTGCTGCCACGGTCGGTGTCCGTCCTCCTGGTCTGCGGCGATGCGCCGGTTCGTCCCCGGCCGGTCCCGGTGGTAGGTCGTGCGGACGGCGGTCGGCGGTTCCCGCCGGGGCGGCCGCGGTGGGCGGGCCCGGTCACGCGCCGGCCGGTGGCGGTCCGGTCCGCCCTGCTCCGGTCCGCTCGGCTCCGGTCCGCCGTGCTGCGGGCGGTCGGGCCCGGTCCGGGGGCGGCCCGGGGCGGCCCGGGGTCAGCCGGCCTCGGTGGCGAGGTCGGCCAGGACGATGATGTTGTCCGTCCAGTGGCCGTCCGTGCCGATCCGCCCGCCGCAGGTGATCAGCCGGAGCGCGGGGGCGGGCGTGTCGCCGTAGACCGTCTCGGTCGGGAAGCGGTCCTTGGCGGCCTGCAGCAGCTCGCGGACCCGGAACCCGACGGTGCCGCCGTCGGCCCGCCGGACCTGGATCAGGTCGCCGGGCCGCAGCTTCGGCACCCGCTGGAAGACCGCGGGGCCGTGCGCCGTGTCGTAGTGCCCGATGAGGACGGCGGGGCCGGTCTCCCCGGGCGTCGGGCCGTTGCGGTACCAGCCGACCTCCCCGGCCCGGTCGGCGGCGGGCACCTCGACCGTCCCGTCCGGGTTCAGGCCCAGGCCCGTCACCGGGGCGTCCACCCCGGCGGAGGGGATCAGCAGGCGGGTCGGCACCGAGGCCGCGAACGGCTTCGGCGCGGGAGGCGGAGTGGTCGCCCCGGTATCCGCCGCGCTGCCGCCCGTCGCCCCGGTGCCCGCGACCGGGCCGCCGGAGGGGGCGGTCCCGGTGGCCGGGCCGTCCGCACGGCCGTGCACCGAGGGCTCGACCCGGACCACCGGGGTGCTCCGGCCGGACACCGCCAGTGCGGTGCCGAGCACCAGACAGGCCAGGCCGGCGGCGCCGAAGGCCGTCCGGCGCAGCGGGCCCGGTCCGGGCGCACCGGGACGGGCCCGGCGGTGGGCGCCGGTGCGCGGGAGCCCGCGGCGGGAGGCCCGGCCGGTGCCGGGCGTGCTGTCGGATCGCCCGTCCGCCACCGGGGCCCCGCATGCCCAGGGTGGACGACCGGCCGCAGTTCCTCGTCCCCGACCGCTCCCAGACGCCCCGGGTCGCCCCGGCGATGGTGGC
>NZ_JBFAZB010000078.1:0-24252 GCF_040681575.1 Kitasatospora sp. NPDC051702 | reverse complement strand
GCCGATGCTCCGCATGGACTCCCTCCTCGGCGCCGCCGATGCACGCACCCCAACGACGCCCGCTGATCCGACGTGATCCGAAAGACACGCCCTGGCGCGGGGCGCCGAAGCGGCTGAGCGCGCGGTGGCCGCCGGCGTCCCCGCCGGCCGGTGCCGTTCCGCCCTGGCGGCTGGGCGCGACCGGGCCACGGCCTGACGGGGCGGCTCCGTCAGGCCGTGACCCCGCCGGCCAGGGCGGCCTCGACGGCGGCTTCGGCGTGCAGCCGGGCGGTGGGGAAGAGCGGGACGGGGCTGTCCTCGGGGCGGACGAGCAGTTCGATCTCGGTGCAGCCCAGGACGATGCCCTCGGCCCCGGCGGCGACCAGGTCCTCGATCACCCGGCGGTAGGCGGCCCGCGACTCCTCGCGGACGACGCCGAGGCACAGCTCCTGGTAGATCACCCGGTGCACCAGGGCGCGGCCCTCCTGGTCCGGGACGAGGACGTCGAGGCCGCCGGCGGCCAGCCGGCCGCGGTAGAAGTCCTGTTCCATCGTGAAGGCGGTGCCGAGCAGTCCGACCCGGCGCAGGCCGGCCGTGCGGACGGCCTGTGCGGTGGCGTCGGCGAGGTGCAGGAGCGGCACCCGGACGGCCGAGGCGACCTGGTCGGCGACCTTGTGCATGGTGTTGGTGCAGATCAGCAGTAGTTCGGCGCCCGCGGCCTGCAGTGCGCGGGCGGCGTCGGCCAGGAGGGCGCCGGCCTCCTCCCAGCGTCCTTCGGCCTGCAGCCGTTCGACGGTGGCGAAGTCGACGGAGTAGAGCACGAGCGGTGCGGAGTGCAGCCCGCCGAGGCGTTCCCGGGTGAGTTCGTTGAGGTGGCGGTAGTACTCGGCGGTGGATTCCCAGCTCATGCCGCCGATCAGGCGGAGGGTCTTCATGGGCAAGTTATAAAGCATTGGTCGGCTTCACGGCAATGCCATAAGGATTACTTTGGGGTGCTGGGGGTGCTCTCCCGGGGCACCCGGTGCTGCCACTCCCGGGTGAACACCACCGAGCCCGCCTCCAGCGCCCGCAGCTGCACGACGCTGAGGAAGTGCCCGGCGTCGCAGCGCAGTTGGGTGCGGGTCTGCACGGTGACGTCCCAGCCGGCCTCGGGCCGCTCCAGGCGGACGGTGTGGTCGGTGCGGGCCTGGGCGCTGAGCGGGGTGCCGGTGAGGATCCGGTACGCGGTGACGGTGTGCTCGTCGCGGACCAGGCCGTCGGGGTGGGTGCGGGTGCCGTCCCCGGCGGGGGAGAGCTCGGTGCGCCACTCGTGGCGGCCGATGTCGTGGACGGTGAGGCGTTCGGGCCGGGCCGTCAGCGGCTCGGTCAGGTGGACGTCGAGCGGCTCGGGCAGTTCGGGGGTCCCCAGGGAGACGGGCGCGGCGCCGACGTCGGCGGCGAGATGGCGCACCGGCAGGCTCAGCGCGGAGCCGGACGGGTCGACGGCGTAGCCCGTGGTGTCCGGCTCCGGCCACACCCAGGGCCAGTAGCCGGAGGAGAGGGCCAGTCGTAGGCGGTGCCCGGCGGGGACGGTGGCGGCGCAGGCGGCCAGCTCCACGGTGGCGTCCCGGCCGTCGGTGAGCAGCACGCCGCGGGTGATCAGCGCGGAGGTGCCGTCCGGGCCGACGGCGCAGAGCCGGGCGACGACCTGGGCGGGCGGCCCGCCGCCGCGCAGCCGGAGCCGCACGGTGGGCGCGCCGAGGATCTCGACGGGCTCGGGCAGCGGCTGCGAGTCGAAGCAGACCGAGCGGCCGTCCTCCTCGCGCTGGTCGGGAGGCTGGTCGGCGGGGCGGCCCTGCGGGACGTAGGCCCCGGCGTCGAGGCCGGTGTGCTGGGGCGAGCGGACCGGGACGTGGCGGTCCTCGGCGGAGGTGCCGGCGGTGCGCAGCGCGCCGTCGAGGCCGTAGTGGATCTCCCGGACGTCGGGGGAGGGCCAGACCTCCTCGCCGGCCCAGCGGGTGCTGATCCAGCTGCGCAGGGCGGGCTCCTCGGGGGCTCCGGTGTCGACGTCGCGCAGCCAGTGGTCCCACCAGCGCAGCGTCTCGGGGAGCGCGTCCTCGGGCAGCCCGTGCGGCCAGGGGCCGAGCAGGGCGCGGGCGTCGGGGGAGGTGGCGAGCAGGCGCAGCACGAAGGAGCAGGACGGGTCGCCCCACCCGGCGACGGCGAAGGCGGGCACGGGCACCGGGACGCTGCTCTCCCCGGCGGCGAGCCAGGTGTCCACGGGCGGGTCGAGGGACTCCAGGCGGGCGAACCACTCGCTGCGCCAGGAGTCGCCGACGTGCCGGGGGTCGGGCGGCAGGGCGGCACCGGCGACGAGGGCGGTGAGCCGGGTGTGCAGGTCGGTGGCGAGGAGGGCGCCGCCGAGGCGGTGGCCGCCCTCGGGGCAGGCGGTGACCAGGGCGCCGACGGTGCCGGGGGCCCGCGCGGCGAGCAGCAGTGCGGTGGTGCCGGCGGCGCCGACGCCGAGCAGGCCGACCCGGCCGGTGGACCAGGGCCGGCGGGCGAGCCAGTCGATCACGGCCGCGCCGTCGTCGAGCTCGGCGCCGCCACCGGGTTCGGCGGGCAGGCCGCCGGAGTTGCCGTGCCCGCGGGTGTCCACCCGGACGGCGGCGTAGCCGTGGCCGGCGTACCAGGGGTGGCGGCGGGCGTCCTCGGCGGCGGTGCGGTCGGTGAGCCGGTCGGAGGAGTACTCCAGGAGGACGGGGACGGGCTCGTCGCCGACCGGGCGCCACACCCGGGCGCTGAGGCGGGTGCCGTCGGGCAGCGGGATGCGCAGGTCCTCGCGGGTGGTGCGGTAGGGGTACGACGGCATGGCCGCTCCCATCGGGTCCCGGGCCGGTGACTGCCGGCGGGCCCGCGGCGCGCTCCCGGTCGGTGGGGGCGCGCCGCGGGCGTCGGCATTCCGACCCTAGGGGAGGAAGCGTCCGATTTCCTGACGAGAGGGTTCCTGACGAGCGGGTTCCTGGCGGGCGGGGTCCCGGCGGGTGGATTCCCGACGGGCGGGGTCCCGACGGGCCGGGCCGGGCATCGCCCGCCGGCCGGCCCGGGCGGGGCCCGCGGGGGCGCTCACGCCTTGCTGAGCCAGGCGGTGGCGTTGAGGGCGAGCGCGGCGTCGGTGCCGGCCGGGTCGTTCCAGCCGTTGTAGAGGGTGTTGCCGCTCTGCCCGGTGCCGTCGTCGACGGGCGAGCTGTCGCCCCAGACGGCGACCCGGCCGCTGCCGTAGGTGCTGGTGACGAAGAAGGCGCCGGTGGTGCCGCTGGAGCCGGTGCGGTAGACGAGCCCCTTGACGGAGGGGTTGTCGGCGGGCTTCAGGGTGAAGGTGGTGCCGTTGCGCAGGATGGAGCCGGTGACGGTGCCGAACGGGCCGTGCAGCACGGGGTCGGTGGGGGCGTCGGCGGCGCGCGGGTTGTCGGTGGTGATGTTGAGCAGGTCCACGGAGAAGCCGAAGGGGTCGTTGTCGTCGACCCCGTTGGCGGTCATCAGGTCGTTGATGATCGCGGGGGAGTCCCAGCCGTCGTTGTTGCGGTCGCTCCTGGTGTGGTCGGAGATCAGGAAGAGTCCGCCGCCGTTGCGGACGAAGCGGACCAGCGCGCTCTTCTCGCCCGTGGTCAGCCGGATGTTGGGTTCCGGGAGGACGAAGGTGTCGAAGTTGGCGAGGTCGAGGGCGGCGCCGGTGCCGTAGCTGATGGTGGAGCCGGCGGGGAGGGTCTTGAGGCTGTACTGGCCGGTCCTCTGGAGGGCGACGCCCCAGGCGGAGAGGGCGCCGGTCCAGCTCTTCTCGGTGGTGGGGTTGGCGTTCTGGGCGAGCGGGTCGGGCTGGCTGGTGCTGATGATCCAGTCGGCGTTCCCGGCGGTCTCGGCCTTGCTGTTGTCGAACAGCACCCGGTGCGGGGTGGCGGCGACCGGGGTGGCCGAGGCGGGCGCGGGCGTGGGGGCGGGCGCGGCGACGGCGGTGGGGGTGATCAGGCCGGCCGCGAGCAGGGCGGTGCCGGCGAGAGCCGTGGCGGCTCGCATGCGGATCGTCATGTGCCGTTCCTCCGTGGGGAGTCGAGGTTTCGGCGCTCGAGTTTTCGCGCGTAGAACGGGAGTATCCGCCGGTCGGGCGGCGGTCGGAAGCCCCGGGAGGTTACGGCGCCCTGTACGGCTCGTGACGATCTCCGGAGGAGGGGGGAGAACATTCCGTACCTGCGTATGACTTGCAACTGCGGAGGCCGAGGCGGAAAGATGGCCCAGCTTCGACCGCCCGCCGAGAGGAAACACCACGATGACCGCCCCCAGATGGCGTGACCGGCTCACCCGGGACGAGTGGATGCGCCTGGCCGGAATGGGCGGCTTCATCCTCGCGCTGCACGTGGTCGGCTGGTTCACCCTGCTCGCCCTGGTGGCGCCCGAGCACTACGACGTCGGCGGGCAGGTCTTCGGCGCCGGCATGGGGATGACCGCCTACACCCTGGGCATGCGGCACGCCTTCGACGCGGACCACATCGCGGCGATCGACAACACCACCCGCAAGCTGATGGGCCAGGGCAAGCGCCCGCTGTCGGTCGGCTTCTGGTTCTCGCTGGGCCACTCCTCGATCGTCTTCGGCCTCTGCGCGCTGCTCGCCTTCGGCGTCAGGTCGCTCGCCGGCCAGGTGGAGTCGGACGACTCGACCCTGCACGCGACCACCGGCCTGATCGGCACCGCCGTCTCCGGGTCGTTCCTGCTGCTGCTCGGCCTGATCAACCTGGGCGCCTTCAACGGCATCCTCAAGGTGTTCCGCCGGATGCGCGTCGGCGAGTACGACGAGGCCGAGCTGGAGCGCCAGCTGGAGAAGCGCGGGCTGATGAACCGCATCCTCGGCCGGGTGACCAGGGCCGTCACCAAGCCCTGGCACATGTACCCGGTGGGCCTGCTGTTCGGCCTCGGCTTCGACACCGCCACCGAGGTGTCGCTGCTGGTGCTGGCGGGCGGCGCGGCGGCGTTCTCACTGCCCTGGTACGCGCTGCTCACGCTGCCGATCCTGTTCGCGGCGGGGATGAGCCTGCTGGACACCATCGACGGCTCGTTCATGAACTTCGCCTACGAGTGGGCGTTCTCCAAGCCGGTCCGCAAGATCTACTACAACCTGACCGTCACCGGCCTGTCGGTGCTGGTCGCGCTGGTGATCGGCCTGGTCGAGCTGGTCGGCCTGCTCGGCGAGAAGCTGGACATCACCAGCGGGCCGATCGCCTGGGTGGGCGAGCTGGACCTCAACTTCGTCGGCTACGCGATCGTCGGTCTCTTCGTGGTGACCTGGGCCGGTGCGATCGCGTTCTGGAAGTTCGGCAAGGTGGAGGAGAAGTGGTCGGCCGGGCTGGCCGCGGCGGCCGCCGAGTCCGAGTAGCCCGCGGCGCGCGGACCGAGGGGGCGGTGACCGGGGTCTGGTCACCGCCCCCTCGGGGCTTTCCGGACGGGCTCCCGCAGGGCGTGGGCCGCGGGACGCGGGGCGCCGGTGGCCAGGCGCAGAGCGCGCGGCCCCGGCGCCTTGGCCGGCCGGCGCGCCGGGGGGTCGCCTCCGTGCGCCGGCAGGTCGCCGCGGCCGGTGCGGCGGGCCCTGCGGCCGGTGCGGCCGGTGCCCTCCGGGCGTCCTACCGCAGCGCGGCGAGCACCGCGTCCGCCATCACCTTCTCGCCGGTGGCGTTCGGGTGGAACGGCACGGCGGGCGAGCCGGGCAGCGCGCCCTCGATCCAGCGGTCGTCCGAGCAGACGTCGTGGCCGAGGGTCGGCGTCGCGGTGTCGACGTAGGTGGCGCCGTTCGCCGCCGCGGTGGACCTGAGGGCCGCGTTCAGCTTGGTGAGCACGCCGTGCATGTACTCGACGTCGCCCGGGGTGACGGGCTGGCGCAGGATGCACTTCGAGCCGTCGGCGGGCAGCACCGACGGGTAGCCGACCAGCAGGATCCGGGCGCCCGGCGCCTTGGCGTGGATGCGCTTGAGCGTGTCGGCGATCTGCGGCGCGATGGTGGTGGTGATCCGCTCGGCGAGGTCGTCGTTGCCGTACTGCCAGGACCACGTGCTCCAGTCCCAGTAGCCGTGGTGGTAGACGTCCTTGCAGGGCGTGCCGAGCGGGTTGACGACGGCGCCGGCGATGCAGGTGGCGACCAGCTCGCCGAGGCCGAGGTCGCTGGCCGCGAGGTCGTTGCCGCCGATCCCGAGGGTGACCAGGTCGGTGTCGGGGGTCACCGCGTCCAGCTGCGGGTCGTTGACCCTGATGAAGGCGTCGTACTGCGGCTGCGTCATGGCCTTGACCTTGGCGGCGGCGCAGGTGACGTCGGTGTACGCGGCGGCCTTGAGGGCGCCGGCGACGAGGTGGCCGTAGTTGCGGTCGGAGCGCAGGCACAGGCCGGCCGACTGGCCGGGCACGCCGGCGCCGGCGGCGTAGGAGTCGCCGAGCGCCACCATGTGTTTCGGCGCCGGGGTCGCGGCCTGCGCACTGGTGGAGGTGAGGGCGAGGGCGGCGCCGACGGCCACCGCGGCGAGCGCGGTGGAGCGGCGGAGTTTCCGGGCAGGGCGGAGCACGGTTCCTCCTGGGGGAGAGAAACGACGGGTGGGGGTCGTGCCAGCCGGGCCACAGCTACTCACAGGTAAGTTACTGTCAGGTTTCGCGCACGTCCATGGCATGCGCAGAAATTCCCGAAATTCCGTCAGGTGGTATTTCGAATTACGCTCCACCGCGTATCGGAGGCATTTCCGAAACGCCGTGGAGCGGAATTGCCGCCGTCGGTTGTTACCCGCCGGTTGACCGGGCCTCGCCGCAGGCCGCAGTATCGGGCGCACGGCGACGCCGCCCGCCCGTGCGCCGCCCCGCCGACGGCGCCCGCCCCGGAGCGCCGTCCGTGCCCACCGCGACGGAGGACTGCGCAATGGCCCTGGACGCCGACGTCATCGTCATCGGAGCGGGACTCGCAGGCCTCGCCGCCACCGCCGAACTCGCCGACGCCGGACGGAGGGTGATCCTGCTCGACCAGGAGCCCGCGGCCTCCCTCGGCGGCCAGGCGCACTGGTCCTTCGGCGGCCTCTTCCTGGTCGACTCGCCCGAACAGCGCCGGATGCGGATCCGCGACTCGCACGACCTCGCCCGGCAGGACTGGCTCGGCACCGCCGGATTCGACCGGCCCGAGGACGCCTGGCCCCGGCGGTGGGCCGAGGCCTACGTCGACTTCGCGGCCGGTGAGAAGCGCTCCTGGCTGCACGGCATGGGCGTGCGCTTCTTCCCGGTCGTCGGCTGGGCCGAACGCGGCGGATTCCTCGCCGACGGGCCCGGCAATTCCGTGCCGCGCTTCCACATCACCTGGGGCACCGGGCCCGGCCTGCTGGAGCCCTTCGTCCGCCGGGTCCGGGCCGCGGCGGCCCGCGGTCTGGTCGACCTGCGCTTCCGGCACCGGGTCACCGGCCTCGCCGCCACCGCGGGCGTCACCGACACCGTCACCGGTGAGGTGCTGGTGCCCAGCCCGGCCGCCCGCGGCGAGGCCAGCTCGCGCGAGACCGCCGGCACCTTCGAACTGCGCGCCCAGGCCGTGATCGTCACCTCGGGCGGCATCGGCGGCAACCACGACCTGGTCCGCAAGGCGTGGCCGGCCCGGCTCGGCACCCCGCCCGCCAGGCTGCTCTCCGGCGTCCCCGCGCACGTGGACGGGCTGATGCTCGGCATCACCGGCGAGGCCGGCGGCCACCTGATCAACGGCGACCGGATGTGGCACTACACCGAGGGCATCGAGAACTGGGACCCGATCTGGGCCCGGCACGGCATCCGCATCCTGCCCGGCCCCTCCTCGCTCTGGCTCGACGCCCGCGGCGAGCGGCTGCCCGTCCCGCTCTTCCCCGGCTTCGACACCCTCGGCACCCTCGAGCACATCATGTCCACCGGGCACGAACACACCTGGTTCGTGCTCAACCAGCGCATCATCGAGAAGGAGTTCACCCTCTCCGGCTCGGAACAGAACCCCGACCTGACGGGCCGTTCGGTGCGCGGCGTCCTCGGCCGCGCCCTGCCCGGCACCCCCGGCCCGGTCCGGGGCCACCTGCGGCACGGGCCCGACTTCGTCGTCGCGAGCACCCTCGCCGACCTCGCCCGCGGCATGAACGCCAGGACCCGCCGGGCGCTGATCGACCCCGACGCGCTGCGCCGCACCGTCGAGGCCCGCGACCGGCAGATCGCCAACCCCTTCGCCAAGGACCTCCAGGTCACCGCGATCCACGGCGCCCGCCGCTACCTGGGCGACAAGCTGATCCGCACCGCCGCTCCGCACCGCATCCTCGACCCGGCCGCCGCCCCGCTGATCGCGGTGCGGCTCAACATCCTCACCCGCAAGTCCCTCGGCGGGTTGGAGACCGACCTCTCCTCGCGCGTCCTGCGCCCCGGCGGGGAGGTCCTCCCGGGGGTCTACGCGGCCGGTGAGGCGGCCGGGTTCGGCGGTGGCGGGGTGCACGGCTACCGCTCGCTGGAGGGCACCTTCCTCGGTGGCTGCCTCTTCTCCGGCCGCACCGCGGGCCGTGCGGCGGCCCGGGCGGTCGCGTAGCGGGGCGGGGGCGGGTAGGCCGGCGGGCCGGGCGCACCGGCTGGAGCACGCGTGCGCCGGCCGGTGCGCCCCTCCCCTGTGGGAGCGCACCGACCGGCACCGGTAGGGGTCCAGCCTCCCCGAGCGGTGCGCGCGGAACTATCCACTCCGGGGCGGTGGCCCCGCACGTTTCCGGATAGCCGGCGAGGGCCCGGCCTGCTACCGGGCCGCCGTCCGGCGGACCCGGGTGGCCGTCCGGCGGACGGGCGGCGCCGGTTGCCGGCGGACGGTCAGCGCCGGCCCCGCAGGGTCTCCGAGGGCAGCCGCCCGTACGCCCGCCGGTACTCGGCGCTGAACCGGCCCAGGTGGGTGAAGCCCCAGCGGCAGGCGACGTCGGTGACCGTCCCGGTGGCGTCCCCGGCGGCGACGGCCGTGAGGTCCTGGTGGGCGCGGTCGAGCCGGACGCGGCGCAGGTACGCCAGCGGCGTGGTGTCCAGGTGCCTGCGGAAGCCCTCCCGCAGGGTGCGCAGGCTGACCCGGGCGGCCCGGGCGATGTCGGACGCCGTGACGGCCTCGTCGGCGTGCTCGGCGCAGTAGGCCGTCGCCCGGCGCAGGGCGCTCGGCAGCAGGGCGCCGTCGTGGCCCACCGTCCGGCTCCGGTCGAGCGGGTGGACGTCCAGCAGGGTGTCGGCCAGCAGCCGCTCGAACTGCTCGACGCCCAGCGGGGAACGGCGGCCCAGCGGGGAGACGACGAACTCCCGGAAGGCGTGGGCCAGCGCCAGCCAGGAGTGCACGGCCGGGTCCGCCGGGTCGAGCGCGTGCTGCCGGAATCGCAGCGGGTGCCGCGGAACGTCCCCCAGCCGCACCGCGAGGGCCTCGTCCAGGGTCTCCCGGGACATCGCCAGCGCCGCGTTCACGGCCAGGCCGTCCCACTCCATCCCGACCTCGTCGCCCGGCCCGGCGACGAACGGCGGGGACAGCAGCCCGGTGCCGTTCACGGTCACCCGCCCGTGGCCGGCCTGGGGCAGGATGACGCTGTAGAAGTCGGGGATCTCCCCCGTCCACAGGCGTACGGGGGCGCCGTAGGCGAGGTCGTAGAGCGCCACCCGGCCCTCGTGGAAGGCCCGGAACCGGCCGGGCGCCAGTTGGTCGCCGAGCACCGTCAGCCGGTGCGGCGAGAGCCGGTCGCTCACGATCAGGCGCAGCTCCTCGATGCTGCCGCCCTCGTAGAGCGAGACCGGACCGCTCCCGTCGTCTTCCCGGTCCAGTGCCGCGACCGCCACTGCCACCCCCTGATCCGATGATCCGAGCCCGGTGCCGGCGCCGCCCGTGCGGCGGCGCGACGGACCACTCTGACCCCCCGGGCACGGCCGGGCAACGGTATTACGGCGGGCGCCCGCGGGAGCGGCCGGTGGCCGGTCAGTCCTCGTCGGAGACGCCCAGCCGCAGGTGCTCGACGTGGTAGACGGCCTGGTCGAGCAGGGCGGCCACGTGGTCGTCGTGCAGGGAGTAGACCACCGAGCGGCCGCGGCGCTCGCCGACGACCAGGCCGAGGTTGCGCAGCAGCCGCAGCTGGTGCGAACACGCGGACTGCTCCAGGCCCACGGCGCCGGCGAGTTCGGTGGCGGCGCGCGGGCCCTCCCGCAGCGCGGCGAGGATCAGCAGCCGGGAGGGGGTGGCCAGGGCCTGCAGCGTGGTCGCGACCTTGGCCGCGTTGGACGCGTCCAGGCGCATCCGCGGTACGGCGTTCTCGGTGGTCGCGTGTCCCATGGGGGCATCCTACGGACCGCCGTGGCGCCCCGGCACCCGGCGGGGGCCCGCCCGCCGCCCGGTAGGCTGCGCGTGCACGACCCGCCCCTGACCTGGAGGAGAACCCCGACCGATGAACGTGCGAAGCGGGCGAGTCATACCGAGGTGCCGGTGGGCGTGCGCCCCGGCCGGGCGCTGCGGGGCCGGGGCATGAGCCGTCGGGACCGCGACCGCGGGCAGGGGGCCGGCTCCCCGGTGACCGTCACGGTCTGCCGCGGCTGCTGCTGCGGCACCGAGGCCAAGCACCCCGGCGTCGACCACGCGGGGCAGTACGAGCGCCTGCGGGCGGCGGTCGGCACGGCGGGCCGGGTCCGGGCGGTCAAGTGCCTGGACGTGTGCACCCAGTCCAACGTGGTGGTGGTCGGCCCCTCCTCGGCGGGCCGCGCGGCGGGCGGGCGGCCGGTCTGGCTCGGTTTCGTGCTGGCCGACGACATGATCGACGAGATCGCCGACTGGGTGCACGCGGGCGGCCCCGGTCTGGCCGATCCGCCCGGGCTGCTGGACCTCCAGCTGATCTCGGTCTCCCGCAGGGTCCGCGAGGCCCTGCCCGAGTAGTCCGCGAGGCCCTGCCCGAGTGGTGCGCGGGGCGGCGCCCGAGTGGTGCGCGGGGTGGCGTCCGAGTGGTGCGCGGGGTGGCCTCCGGGGCGGACTGAGCTCCCGTCACCGCCCTTTCCGGCCGGGCGGTTCGGCGGATCCTCCAGTCGACGGGCATCCGTGGGCGCCGCCCTCGGGCGGCCCCACTAGCATGACCCGTGGTCGCGAGCGGTTCCGCCCAGGGAGGAAGACGATGACGACGGTCTGCCGCATCTGCGCGGGCACCGGCCGGACCGCCGGCCTCAGCTGCCGGACCTGCCAGGGCACCGGCACCACCGAGGTGGGCGGCGGGGGCGGCAACTGCTTCCTCTGCGACGGCACCGGCGTCTACGTCCGGTACCGGGTCGACGCGGGCGGTGCCAAGCACGCCTACCGGGACGAGATCTGCCGCACCTGCGACGGCACCGGCAACCGCTCCACGACGCACTGGGACGAGCCGTCCGGCTGAGGAGCCGTCGGCGCGGCGCCTCCGCCCCGGCCCGACGGCCGCTCAGGCGGCCCCGCAGGTCGGGGCCATGATCCCCGGTCGGTCCGGCGGCGAGCGCGGTCTTTACTCCGTCTTGGTCGAACATTGGCGTTCGAATGAGCGGCACGCTGCGGCCCGTTCACCGCGCGTCCGCGTGCGGTCAACGCACCACTGGAAGAGTCCGGCACATGGATATCCCCAACATGGGCGTGCCGGCCCGGCTCGCCGACCGCATGAGCATGGCCGAGCAGCACGAGTACCTGCGGGCCCGTTTCTCCCGCCGCCGGATGCTGCGGGCCGGCGCCGTGACCGTCGGCGCCATCGCCGTCGGCGGTGCGATGGGCAGCGGCACCGCCTTCGCCGCGCCGGCCGGCCCGACGCTGCTCCCGGCCGGTACGGCGGACGGCATCGACGGTTCGCTGGTCGCGCCGATCGGCCGCCACCTCCAGTTCGGCCCCGAGCCGGACACCCAGTTCCGCGTCTCCTGGCAGGTGCCGGCGCCGGTCAAGAAGCCGTTCCTGCGCTTCGGCAGGACCCCGTGGGAGCTCAGCCACAAGGTGCAGGCCGAGGTCCGCGCCCTGCACACCCCGGCGCTGACCCCCACCGGCCAGCCGGTGGACCAGTACTACCTGCACGTGGCGCTGGAGGACCTCCACCCCGACACCACGTACTACTACGGCGTCGGCCACGAGGGCTTCGACCCGGCCTCGCAGCAGCAGATCTCCACCCTGCACACCTTCCGCACCGCGCCCTCCCGGGACCACCGCTGGGGCAAGGTCTACGAGCCGTTCACCTTCACGGCCTTCGGCGACCAGGGCGTCAGCGCGCACGCGGCCGGCAACGACCACATCATCAAGGCCCAGAAGCCGGCCTTCCACCTGCACGCCGGCGACATCTGCTACGCCGACCCGGCCGGTTCCGGCACCGACCCGGACAAGTCCGTCTTCAACGCGAAGACCTGGGACGCCTTCCTGGTCCAGACCGAGACCGTCGCCGCCGAGATCCCGTGGATGGTCGCCTACGGCAACCACGACATCGAGGCCTGGTACTCGCCCAACGGCTACGGCGGCGAGAACTCCCGCTTCTTCCTCCCGGACAACGGCCCGGACCCGCGCAGCGTCCCCGGCGTCTACACCTTCCGCTACAAGAACGTCGGCGTCATCTCCCTCGACGCCAACGACGTCTCCTACGAGATCCCGGCCAACCTGGGCGTCTCGGCGGGCAAGCAGACCAAGTGGCTGGAGCGCACCCTCAAGGACCTGCGCAGCGACGAGACCGTCGACTTCGTCGTGGTCTTCTTCCACCACTGCGCCTTCTCCACCACCGTCGCGCACGCCTCCGAGGGCGGCGTCCGCGAGGCCTGGGTGCCGCTGTTCGAGAAGTACCGGGTGGACCTGGTCATCAACGGCCACAACCACATCTACGAGCGCACCGACGCCATCCTGGGCAACAAGGTCTCGAAGCAGGTGCCGAGCGGCGCCACCATCGAGCCCGAGAAGGACGGCGTGGTCTACGTGACCGCGGGCGCGGCCGGCCGCAGCCTGTACAACTTCGCGACCCCGGACACCTACGAGGGCCACGAGAACCACCAGGACGAGGTCACCACGTACTACTGGAGCAAGGGCCGGGTGAAGACCCCCGAGACCATCCAGTGGTCGCGGGTGCGCTACACCGGCTACTCCTTCATCAAGGTCGACGTCACCCCGGCCCACCTGGGCCAGAAGTCGGTCATGAAGGTCACCGCCCTGGCGGAGGACGGCACGCAGATCGACAACTACTCGATCCTGCGCAAGGTCGGCGAGGGCTGGGACTCCGGCCGCGACGACGACGGCGAGGGCGGCGGCTGGGGCTGGTAGCCCCGGCGCGCCCGACGGGCCCCGGTGCCGGGGAGGCGAGTCCCCGGCACCGGGGCCCGGTGCGGCTCAGCGCCTCGGGCCGTACATGATGACGGCGACCCCGGCCAGGCAGATCAGTGCGCCGACCACGTCGTGGCGGGTCGGCCGGAAGCCGTCCACGAGCACGCCCCACAGCAGCGAACCGGCCACGAACACCCCGCCGTACGCGGCCAGCACCCGGCCGAACTGGGCGTCCGGCTGCAGCGCCGCGACGAAGCCGTAGGCGCCGAGCAGCACCACGCCCAGTCCGGCCAGCCACCACGGGCGCTGCTCGCGCACGCTCTGCCAGACCAGCCAGCAGCCGCCGATCTCGGCGAGGGCGGCGAGGACGAACAGGGCGGCGGAGCGCAGGACGGTCATGCGGTCGAGCCTAGGGTCCGTCCGGCGGGGCGGGGTGGGCGGTCAGCTCTGGCGGTACGTCGCCAGGAAGCGGCCGATGCGGTTGATGGCCGTCTCCAGGTCGTCGGCGCGGGGGAGCGTGACGAAGCGGAAGTGGTCGGGGCGGGGCCAGTTGAAGCCGGTGCCCTGGACGACGTGGATCTTCTCGCGCAGCAGCAGGTCCAGCACGAACTGCTCGTCGTCGACGATCCGGTGGACCGCCGGGTCGAGCCTGGCGAAGGCGTACAGCGCGCCCTTGGGCTTGACGCAGCTGACGCCGGGGATCTCGTTGAGGGCCTTGAAGGCGACGTCGCGCTGCTCGGTGAGCCGGCCGCCGGGCAGCACCAGGTCGTTGATGGACTGGTGGCCGCCGAGCGCGGCCTGGACGGCGTACTGGGCGGGCACGTTGGGGCACAGGCGCATCCCGGAGAGCATGGTCAGGCCCTCCAGGTAGTCGGTGGCGTGCTGCTTGGGCCCGGAGACGACCAGCCAGCCGCTGCGGAAGCCGGCCACCCGGTAGGCCTTGGAGAGGCCGTTGAAGGTGAGGGTGAGGACGTCGTCGGCGAGGGCGGCCAGGCAGTGGTGCTCGGTGTCGTCGTAGAGGATCTTGTCGTAGATCTCGTCGGCGAGGACCATCAGGTGGTGCCGGCGGGCGAGGTCGAGGATGCCCTCCAGCAGCTCCTTCGGGTAGACCGCGCCGGTCGGGTTGTTGGGGTTGATGACGACGATGGCCTTGGTGCGGGCGGTGATCTTCGCCGCGATGTCGTCGAGGTCCGGGTACCAGTCCGCCTGCTCGTCGCACAGGTAGTGCACGGCCTTGCCGCCGGCGAGGCGCACCACGGCCGTCCACAGCGGGTAGTCCGGCATCGGGACGAGCACTTCGTCGCCGTCGTCGACGAGCGCGGTGACGGCCATCTGGATCAGCTCGGACACGCCGTTGCCGAGGTAGACGTCGTTGACGCCGACCCCGCTGACGCCGCGCTGCTGGTAGTACTGCACCACCGCGCGGCGGGCCGGCAGGATGCCGCGCGAGTCGCTGTAGCCGTGCGCCCTGGGCAGGTTGCGGATGATGTCCTGGATGATCTCCTCGGGCGCCTCGAAGCCGAACGGAGCCGGGTTCCCGGTGTTCAGCCGCAGCACGCTGTGCCCGGCCTCCTCCAGCGCGTTGGCCTGGTCGACCACCGGGCCGCGGATCTCGTAGCACACGTCATTCAGCTTGCTGGACTGTCGAAACTCCATCAGCGGCCTCCCGACCGTCACCACCCGCATCGTTGCTGTTGCTTTGTTCTACCAAGTTGTCACTTGGAAAGTCCAACCTTTTGGCTATGCTGATCCACATGTCACGCCGAAGCTACGACCAGTACTGCGCCGTCGCCCGCGCCCTGGACGCGGTGGGGGAGCGCTGGAGCCTCCTGATCGTCCGTGAACTCCTGGGCGGTCCGCGCCGCTACACCGACCTGCACGCCGACCTGCCGGGCGTGTCCACCGACATCCTCGCCACCCGGCTCAAGCAGCTGGAGGGCGACGCCCTGGTCCTGCGCCGACGGCTCGAACGGCCCGCCAACGCCACCGTCTACGAGCTCACCGAGCGGGGCCGCGAACTGCGCCCGGTGATCGACGCCCTGGGCGAATGGGGCCTGCCGGCCCTCGGCGAGCAGCGGCCCACCGACGCCGTCCGCGAGCACTGGGTCGCCCCCCGGAAGGCCGTGGACGGGGCGGCCGTCGGGGCGTAGCGGCCCGCGCGTACGATCGTCGGGCCACGGAGCAACCGGAGCAGAGCGGAGGCCGCCCGTGCCCACCACCTACCGCAGGTACGTCGCCGTCGGGGACTCCTTCACCGAGGGGATGTGCGACGACCTGCTGCCCGACGGCCACTACCGGGGCTGGGCCGACCGGGTCGCCGGAGCACTCGCCGGCGAGGCCGCGGACGAGGAGTTCCGGTACGCCAACCTCGCCGTCCGCGGCAAGCTCATCGGCCAGATCCACGACGAGCAGCTGGCCGTCGCCGCCGCCATGGGCGCCGACCTGGTCACCCTCGCCGGCGGCCTCAACGACGTGCTGCGCCCGGGCTGCGACATCGCCCGGGTCGAGCGGCTGCTCGGCCGCTGCGCCACCGAACTGCGCGCCACCGGCGCCACCGTCGTGCTCTTCACCAGCACCGACCCCACCCGCAGGATGGCGGGCAGCGCCCGGCTGCTGCCCGCCATCCTGCGGATGAAGGCCTTCGTGCACGAGCTCGGGCAGGAGGAGGGCGTCGCCGTCGTCGACCTTTTCTCCGCCCCCTGCTTCGACGACCGCCGGCTCTGGGCCGAGGACCGCCTGCACCTCTCGCCCGAGGGGCACCGCCGGGTGGCCGACGGGGTGCTGGAGGCCCTCGGCCGCCCCGCCGCCGACGACTGGCGCGCCCCGCTGCCGCCGGTCGCCCCGCCCGGCCCGGCCGAGCGGCTGCGCACCGACGCCCGCTGGCTGCGCAGCCACCTCGGGCCGTGGATCGGCCGCCGGCTCACCGGGCGCTCCTCCGGCGACGGCCGGCCGCCGAAGCGGGCGGAGCTGCTGCCCTACCGCGGGTGAGCGGTCGGGCGGCCTCCGGGCGCGGGTGAGCCGTCAGCCGTGAGCCGTCAGCCGGCCTCCGGTTCGAGAACCAGGCTCGCCATCGGGGTGCGGGTGGTCCAGCCGATCGCCCGGTAGAGCGACTGGCCGGCCTCGGTGCCGACCAGGACGCCGGTGTCGGCGCCCGCCCGGTACGCGGTGTCCTGGAGGGTCCGCATCACCAGGGCGCCCAGGCCGCGGCGCCGGTGCTCGGGGGCGGTGAGGATCTGGTCCGGGACGGCCACCGCGCCGGCCAGGCCCGCCTGGCCGCGGGCGGCGAGGTGTCCGGCCCTGGTGCGGACCAGCACCCGGGCCACCCCGCCCCTGGTCCAGCTGGTCACGGTGTACCCCGCCGGCACCGCGGGCCGTTCGGCGGTCAGCGGGGCGGTCATCAGGTAGCCGGGCTCGTCCAGCCGCCACTGCGGGCCCAGCCAGGGCCGGACGGCGGCGTCCTCGGTGAACAGCTTCAGCCAGGTGCCGGGCGCGGTGGTGCACTCGGCGATCTTTCGGACGTCGGCCTCGGTCGGTTCGGGCAGCACGTGCCGGGCGACGTGGCCGACCACGCCGACGTCGATCGTCCAGCCCCAGGGCTCGTCCACCGGTTCGGCCGCCCCGCGTGAGACCGTCCACCCGGCGATCCACATCCGAACGAGTTCGTTGATGCTCGGGTCCTGCACTCCTACCCCCGTACGTAATAGGTGCACTACTGATTGAGACCTTACCGGGGTGGGGTGGCCGTGGCCAGCGCCCGGCCGGCGCACAGTACGCTTGACGGGTTCCACGAGCCCGGCGAGCACCACCGACCGGCGGGTTCACCGCACCGGACCGCCCGGTGCCCCGACGCCGGAAGGACCGAGGAAACGTGCGCGAGACCGAGCCGCCGCAGGACCCCACGGCGGCCGGGCCGACCGAGCTGCGCTCCGACTGCACCAGCTGCTTCGGGCTCTGCTGCGTCGCGCTGCCCTTCGCCGCCGGCTCCGACTTCGCCGTCGACAAGGCCGCCGGCACGCCCTGCCGCAACCTGCAGACCGACTTCACCTGCGGCATCCACGAGAAGCTCCGCGACAAGGGCTTCCAGGGCTGCACCGTCTACGACTGCTTCGGCGCCGGGCAGCGCGTCTCCCAGGTCACCTTCGGCGGCCGCAGCTGGCGCGCCGAACCCGCCGGCGCCAGGGCGATGTACGAGGTCTTCCCCGTCGTGCGGCAGCTCCACGAGCTGCTCTGGTACCTCACCGAGGCCCTCAACTACGCCCCGGCCCGCCCCCTGCACGCCGACCTGCGGCAGGCCCTGGAGGAGACCGACCGGCTCGCCGGCGGCACCCCCGAGGAGGTCCTCGCCGTCGACGTCCCCGCGCACCGGCAGCGCGTGAGCGAACTGCTGCTGCGCGCCGGCGAACTCGTCCGGGCCGCCGTCCCGAACCGCCGCGAGCACCGCGGCGCCGACTTCTTCGGGGCCCGCCTGCGCGGCGCCGACCTGCGCGGGGCCAACCTGCGCGGCGCCCTGCTCGTCGCCGCCGACCTCACCGGCGCCGACCTGCGCCTCGCCGACCTCATCGGCGCCGACCTGCGCGACGCGGCCCTCGGCGGCGCCGATCTCACCGAGGCCCTCTTCCTGACCCAGGCCCAGCTCAACGCCGCCCGCGGCGACGCCTCCACCCGACTCCCCGCGGGCCTCACCCGGCCCGCCCACTGGCCGGACACCACCACCGCCCCGGTGTCCGCCGCCGCGGCCGCCGGCAAGGCGCGCGGCCCGCGCAGGCCGCGACCCGGCGGCCGCGAGGGTGGCGGCGGCCGCCAGGGCCGGCGGCGCTAGACCCGGGGGCGGGCGCCCGGCGGGGGATCAGTCCGTGAGCAGCCGGGCCCGGAGGGCGGCGACCTGGTCGCGGTCCACGCCGAGGGTGCCGGTGGCGTAGGCCTCGACCGAACCGTGGCGGGCGGCCAGGTCGGCGAGGGCGAGCCGGATGACCGTCTCCGGGGCCCGCCCGTAGCCGGGCCAGCCCAGGGTGCGTCCCGGGTTGGCGGCGTGCCAGTCGGCGATCAGGTGCGGGGTGGCCAGCTCGGTGAGGGCGAAGTCGGCGGCGACGTCGTCCTCGGACACCCCGAGCAGGGTGAGCACGAGGGCGGCGACCAGGCCGGTGCGGTCCTTGCCGGAGGCGCAGTGGAAGACCAGCGGCTCCTCGGCCGCGGTGATCACGTCCAGGGCCTGGCGGATCTCCTTCACCCCGTCCTCGGCGACCTCGGCGAAGCGGTCGGCGAGGTAGCGCCAGGGGTCGAGCCGAGGGTCGATCGCGGCCTGGTCGTACGGGCGGTGCTCGATCGAGAGGTTGTGGTACGCGAGCCCGTCCAGGTCGGGCACCCGCCCCTTGGCGGCGATCTCCCACGGGTAGCGCAGGTCGATCACCGTCCGTACGCCGAGCTCCCGGAACCGTCCGAGGTCGCCGTCCGTGGTGAGCTTGCCCAGTGAGTCGGAGCGGTAGAGCAGACCCCACCGGACGGATCGTCCTCCGGCGGCCCGGTACCCGCCCAGATCGCGGAAGTTGTGCAGTCGGTCGAATGCGAGGTGACGCTTCGTCATGCGCCGCACTCTAGCCACCGGTCCCGCCACCACCCCGGGCCGGGGCGGCGGCGGACGGGGCCGGGAGGGGCTCAGGAGCCGAGCGAGTCCAGGATGCGGCGGATCGACTCCACGACGGGGGCGCCGGCGGCGGCGAGGGCCGCGACGCCGGAGATGTTGCGCAGGGCGCGGCGCAGGGTGGCCGGCGGGGTGCCGCGGCCGTCGCCGATGGCCTCCAGGGACTCGTCGAGGACCTCGCGGTCCTCGGCCGGGACCTGGCCGCGCAACTGCGCCACGGCGGCGATGAGTTCGCGCATCGCGGCCTGGGGGTCGACGGGGCCCTGGTTCTTGACGATGCCGATGTTGTGGTCGCCGTGCTGGGTGACCGAGTCGCCGAAGTGGATGCCGCCGTTCACAGACCGACCTTCTTTCCGATGTTGTGGTCGCCGTACTGGGTGATCCGGTCGCCGACGTGGACGTTCTCCACCTGGACCGCGAACTCGGCCTGCGGGTTGTCGATCGCCTCCATGATCAGCTCGATCAGGTTGTTGACCTGCCAGGCGTCGTGGCTGACCACGGCCGTGTTCGAGGAGCTGGACGTCTCGATGATCAGCGAGTACAGGGTCCGCATCCGCAGCCGGGTGACCAGCCGGTAGAGGCTCACCAGGAACAGGGCGACCATCACCACGGCGATCAGGTTGCCCGCGGTGGGGTTCGCGGAGCTGGAGGTGAGCGAGCCGAGCAGCGCGGTGGCCAGCAGCAGGCCGATCACCTGCCGGACGAACCGGAGGATCACCCGGGCGCGCTTCGGCGGCACCGTCTCGAACCGCCGGGCCCGCGCGATGTTGTGCAGCGGGTAGGCGTCACCGCCCACCCACAGCACCCGACGGCTGACCCTGACGTCGATCACATTGCTTCTGCGTGCCACGTTCCGTCCCCCTGCGCGTGAGTAGCGGGGAGAACCATAGCAACGGCCGCCGACCCGGGGCCGCCGCGAGCGCAGCGGAAGGACCGTCAGGCACCCGGTGCGGCAGTGCGCGGGGCGTGCCGTCAGGTGCACCGCGCCGGGAGTCAGGCGCCGCGGTGGCCGTCAGGCACTGCGGTCGGCGAGCACCTCGCGGACGACGTGGCGGGCGTTGGCGGTCAGGCCCGGGTCGGTGTGGCGGTAGTACGGGATCGTCACCAGGGCGATGGAGAAGGCCCAGGCGCGACCGCGGGCCCACATCGCGTCGTCGGCGCCGAGCGCGGCGCGGAAGGCGGGGCGGGCGGAGGCGGGCAGCAGGTTCCAGGCGACGATCAGGTCGGCGGTCGGGTCGCCGACGCCCATCAGGCCGAAGTCGACGACCGCGGCGAGCCGGCCGGTGCGGTCGACCAGCAGGTTGCCGGGGGTGAGGTCGCCGTGCATCCAGCTGGGCGGTCCCGCGTACTCGGGCAGCCGCAGGGCCTTGTCCCACAGGGCGGTCGCCGCCCCGGTGTCGACGGCCCCGGCGAGCTGGGCGATGGCGGCGCGGGTGGAGCCGTCCCGGGACGCGAGCGGGAGGCTGCGGTGGGCGGCGGGGCCGCCGGCCGGGTTGACGGCCCGCAGCGCGGTGACGAAGCCGGCCAGGTCGCGGGCGAGCCCGTCGGGGGCGGCGAGGGCGCCGACGGCCGGGTTGACGCCGTCGAGCCAGCGGACCACCGACCACTCCCAGGGGTAGCCGGCGGCGGGTCTGCCGACCGCGACGGGGGCGGGGACCGGCCGCGGGAGGTGCGGTGCGAGCTTCGGCAGCCACTGCTTCTCGCGCCGGACGTCCCCGGCCGCCCACTCCACCCGGGGGAGCCGGACGGCGAGTTCGGGCCCGAGCCGGAACATCGCGTTGTCCGTCCCGACGGAGGCGACCGGTGTGACCGGCAGGCCCACCCAGTCCGGGAACTGGGCGGATATCAGCCGCCGCACCAGGGCCGCGTCGATGACCAGTTCGTCGGGGTGCATCCGGGTGGCAGCGCACATGTGCGGCAGCGTACAGCGCGGACCGCCGCCCTTCAGGCGTTTCCGGAAGCCGGTCCGCCGACCCGCGGGCGCGGACCGTTCGCAGGCCGGTGGCGGGTCGGGCCCGGGTGGCGGGTCCTCCCCTCGCCGGGTCGGGCCCGGGGGCCGGTCCTACCCCGCCGCGCGACGTACCCCGCCGCGCGACGTACCCGCCGCGCGACGTACCCCGCCGGCCGTCCGGGACCGGCTCAGTCCAGGGTGACCCGCACGCCGATCGTCCCGCCCTTGCCGAAGCGCAGCACGTTCGCGGTGAGCGCGATCGCGCAGAGCGGCCCGTACTTGCGGCGCAGCAGCCTGCGGTAGGCGGGGGCGCGCGCGGAGTCGAGGACGGCGGTCGCCGGGACCTGCTCGCCGAGCAGGGTGCCGCGGATGTCGCTCGGCCCGACCAGGACGTCGGAGCGGTTGCGCAGCCGCTTGACCTTCCCGGTGCGGGTGACGGTGGTGAAGACCAGCGCGTCCCCGTCGCGCGCCACCCAGACCGGGGTGTTCACGGGGGTGCCGTTCCTCCGGTGGGTGGTGAACAGCAGGTACTTGGCGGCGGCGAGCTCCGCCAGCCGGGCGGAGGCGGTCGCGGGGGCGGTCGCGGAGGAGGCTCCGGCGCGGCCCGCGGACGGGGCCGGGCCGGCGTTCAGCGGGCGGGAGGTGTCCATGCGCGCCAGCGTAGGAGGGCACAACGGGGCCCGGCTGGAGTCCTGTTGGGGCCGCCCGGTGCCGCCGCCACGCCCGGCCGCGCCGGGTGCGGCCGGGAGCCGTCCCCGGCACCTGCCAGAATGCAGGGCGTACGGCGAAAGCACTGAAGGAGAAGGTGACCGGCTTCGTGACCACGCCAGTCGAACAGGTGGCCCGGCAGGCCCAGCAGGCGATCGAGCGCAAGATCGCGGAGGAGCTGGGCGTCCGCGAGGGGCAGGTGAAGGCGGCCGTCGACCTGCTCGACGGCGGCGCGACCGTCCCCTTCGTGGCCCGTTACCGCAAGGAGGTCACCGGCTCCCTGGACGACGCCCAGCTGCGCGCCCTGGAGGAGCGGCTGCGCTACCTGCGGGAGTTGGAGGAGCGCCGGACGGCCGTCCTGGAGTCGATCGAGGCCCAGGGCAAGCTCGACGACGCGCTGCGCGCCCGGGTGCTGGCGGCCGATTCCAAGGCCCGGCTGGAGGACATCTACCTGCCGTTCAAGCCGAAGCGGCGGACGAAGGCGCAGATCGCCCGTGAGGCCGGGCTGGAGCCGCTGGCCGACACCCTGCTGACCGACCCGACGCAGGACCCGGCGGCGCTCGCCGCCCGGTACCTCAACGAGTCCGTCGCGGACGGCGCGGCCGCGCTGGAGGGCGCCCGGGCGATCCTCGTGGAGCGCTTCGGCGAGGACGCCGACCTGGTCGGCTCGCTGCGCGAGCGGATGTGGACGCACGGCAGGCTGGTCGCCACCGTGCGCGACGGCAAGGAGCAGGACGGCGCCAAGTTCGCCGACTACTTCGACTTCGCCGAGCCCTACACCAAGCTCCCCTCGCACCGCATCCTGGCGATGCTGCGCGGGGAGAAGGAGGAGGTGCTGGACCTCGAACTCTCGCCGTACGACGGCGAGGAGGGCGACCTGCCGGGCGAGAACGACTACGAGCGGCGGATCGCCGCCCGGTTCGGCGTCGCCGACCGCGGCCGCCCGGCCGACAAGTGGCTCGGCGACACCGTCCGCTGGGCCTGGCGCACCCGCGTGCTGGTGCGCCTCGGGATCGACCTGCGCGCCCGGCTGCGCGCCGAGGCCGAGGACGAGGCGGTGCGGGTGTTCGCGGCGAACCTGCGCGACCTGCTGCTCGCCGCCCCGGCCGGCACCCGCGCCACCATGGGCCTGGACCCGGGCTTCCGCACCGGGGTGAAGGTCGCCGTGGTGGACGCCACCGGCAAGGTCGTCGCGCACGACACGATCTACCCCCACCAGCCGGCCAACAAGTGGGACGCCGCGATCGCGACCCTGGCCGCGCTGGCGAGGAAGCACGACGTGGACCTGGTGGCGATCGGCAACGGCACCGCCTCCCGGGAGACCGACAAGCTCGCCGAGGACCTGCTCAAGCGCCACCCCGAGCTGAAGCTCACCAGGGCGATGGTCAGCGAGGCGGGCGCCTCGGTCTACTCGGCCTCCGCGTTCGCCTCGCAGGAGCTGCCGGAGCTGGACGTGTCGATCCGCGGTGCGGTCTCGATCGCCCGCCGGCTGCAGGACCCGCTGGCCGAGCTGGTGAAGATCGACCCGAAGTCGATCGGCGTCGGCCAGTACCAGCACGACCTCAGCGAGGTGAAGCTCTCCCGCTCGCTGGACGCCGTGGTCGAGGACTGCGTGAACGCCGTCGGCGTGGACGTCAACACGGCCTCCGCACCGCTGCTGACCAGGGTCTCCGGCATCACCGGGACGCTGGCCGACAACATCGTGGCCCACCGCGACGCCAACGGCCCGTTCCGCACCCGCCGGCAGCTCAAGGACGTCTCCCGGCTCGGACCGAAGGCCTTCGAGCAGTGTGCGGGCTTCCTGCGCATCCCCGGCGGCGACGACCCGCTGGACGCCTCCAGCGTGCACCCCGAGGCCTACCCGGTGGTGCGCCGGATCCTCGCCTCGACCGGCGGCGAGCTGCGCGAGCTGATCGGCAACGGCGAGCGGCTGCGGGCCCTGCGTCCGGCGGACTTCGCCGACGAGGTGTTCGGCGTCCCGACCGTCACCGACATCCTCGGCGAGCTGGACAAGCCGGGCCGCGACCCGCGCCCGGCGTTCCGCACCGCGACCTTCAAGGAGGGCGTCGACAAGATCGGCGACCTCGAGGTCGGCATGGTGCTGGAGGGCGTGGTGACCAACGTGGCCGCGTTCGGCGCCTTCGTCGACGTGGGCGTCCACCAGGACGGCCTGGTGCACGTCTCGGCGCTGTCCCGGACCTTCGTCAAGGACCCGCGCGAGGTGGTCAAGCCGGGCGACATCGTGAAGGTCCGGGTGGTCTCGGTGGACGTGCCGCGCAAGCGGATCGGGCTGACCCTGCGGCTGGACGACGAGGTCGGCCGGGACCGGGGCGACCGGGGCGACCGGGGCGGGGAGCGTGGCGGCGACCGCGGCCGGGGTGGCCAGGGCGGCGAGCGGCAGGCCCGCCCGCCGCGCCAGGACCGTCGGGGCGGCGGCCAGGAGCGGCGCGGTCAGGGCGGCTCCGGCGGCGCCGCGGCGCCGTCCAACAGTGCCATGGCGGACGCGTTGCGCCGGGCGGGCCTGACCGGCGGCGAGGGCGGCTCGGGGGACCGGCGCTCCGGCCGGCGCTGAGCGGCCGCCCGGGCGCGAGAACACGGCGGCGGGGGGGGGGGGGGGGGGGCCCCCCCCCCCCCCCCCCCCCCCCGCCGCCCCCCGGGCCCCCCCCCCGGCCGCCGGCGGTCGGGGGTCGCGAC
>NZ_JBFAZB010000077.1:0-24339 GCF_040681575.1 Kitasatospora sp. NPDC051702 | reverse complement strand
CTACAATCACCTCCAGCGACACGCGTTTGTTCTCGTTTTTTCGGTGTTTTCAGCGGTCTGATACCCCAACCCCCGCGCCCCCGGGGGGGGGGCCGCGGAGCAGCCGGTCCCCGCGCCGGGGCGTCAGGCCGGGAGCGGCCGCCGGTCGACCACCGTGCGCAGCTTGCCGCTGGTGGGCGTCCGCTCGAAGCCGGCGGCGCCGGTCGTCTCGACCGTGCACTCCAGCAGCCCCTCGGCCACGGCCGAGCCGAGCTCGGGGACGGCGGCCAGGAAGGCGGCGCGGGCGGTCGCCCGGTCCGGGGCGTACCGCTCGTCGAGCCGGACGACGGCCCGCTCGCAGTCGGCACCGGCGTCCAGGAGCAGCTGCAGCTCGCCCCGGTAGCCGAGTTCCTCCTCCGCCACCGCGACGAGGCGCCGGACGTTGAGGAAGTAGGTCCCGACCCGCACCACGTCGCCGTACCGGCCGAGGAGTTCGATCCGGGGGGTGTGGCTCCCGCACGGGCAGACGCCCTCGACCGTGCGGCCGAGGTCGCCGATCTGGTACCGCTCCAGGCGCTGCCCGGCGCGGGTGCGGCTGGTGAAGACCAGCCGGCCCGGCTGCCCGGCCGCCACCGGGCGGTCGGCCCCGGGGGCCAGGACCTCCAGGGTGTGCAGGTCGGTCAGGACGTGGTGGACCGAGCCCTCGGCGTGGCCGCACTGGTAGCCGAGCGGCCCCAGGTCGGTGCTGCCGTACGCCGCCGACCGGATCAGCTCGACGCCGAACTCCTCGGTGAGCACCCGGCGTTGCTCCGCGGTGAAGTGCTCGCCGCCGTAGAACACCTTACGGATCCCGCCGTACGCGCGCAGCACGGCGGCCTCGGCGTGGAACAGCTGCCAGAGGTAGGAGGGCATGCCGAACACCGTGTCCGCCCGGTACGTCACCAGCGCCTCCGCGGTGGCGGCGTGGTCGGGGCCGGCGGCGATCGGGAACTGGGTGGCGTTGAGGCGCTCCAGGATCGAGAAGAAGCTGATGAAGCTGCCGTACATGCCGCCGCAGTAGAACAGGTTGGCGGCGCGGTCGCGGGCCGGGTCGAACCCGGCCGCGAGCAGGCCGTCCGCGGCGGCCCGCATCTGGGTGTCGTAGTCGGCGTTGGTGAACACCGACAGCGCCGGGGCGCCGCTGCTGCCACCGCTGCGGAAGTGGAGGTGGGCGTGCTCCGGCGCGAGCGTGCCCAGCTGCTCCTGCACCCCGGCCTTGTCCAGCAGCGGGCCGTTCGGCGCGGCGGGGACGGCGGCGGGGGCCGCCAGGTCGTCCAGGCAGGCGGTGGTGGTGAAGGCGGCGTCCGCCCGGACGCTGACCCGGCGGCTGTAGCGCTGGAGCGCGTACACGCCGTCGTGGGGCTCGCCGTGGTAGCCGTCGAGCATCCCGCCGACCGGGGTGACCCGCAGCACGCCGGCGGCGAGCACGGCCCGGGAGAGCCGGGCGACGTCGGCGCGGCTGCCCGCGATCGCGGCGGTCTGCAGGTACCGGCGCATCGGGCGCAGCACGGCCATGGCGCGGGTACGCGGCAGCGGCTTGACCCAGACGCTGCGGTGGAGCGGCGAGGCGGCCAGTGCCGAGCGGGTGTCGGCGAGGACGCGCCAGGAGCCGTCCGGCGCGGCGACGACCCGGGTGAGGCCGAGGTGCTCCTCCAGCCGGGCGAGCAGTTCGGTGGTGGTGATCTCGGCGTGCTCGGCCGGTTCGAGCTCGGGGCGGGGGATCGGGTCCGAGGCCGCGGCGAGGTGGGCCGCGAAGCGGTCGGCGAAGGCGAAGACCTCGCCGTCGTCCTCGGTGTCGAGGTAGACCACCTGGGGGCTGGAGCAGGCCTGCTGCTCCAGGCGGCAGACGTCGGCGGCGAGCGCGTCCAGCGTCGTCCCGTCCGACCAGGCGTCCCGGGTCAGGTACGCGAAGGAGATCCGGTGCCCCCACTCGACCAGGCGGCAGCCGGGCGGGACCAGTTCCGAGACCGAGCGGACGGCGTCCTCGCCGCCCCAGACCGCCACCGCGTCGGCGGGCTCGCACAGCAGCCGGAGCCACCCGGTGCGGGTGGAGGGGAAGCGCAGCGCGACGATCCGGCGGGCCAGGGCACCGGTCGGGTCGGCGGCGGCCAGCTCGGCGAGCAGGTGCTGGGCGAGCAGGGTGTCGGCGCTGCTGGTCTTCAGCACGTTGAGGTTGCCGGTGAGCAGGCCCTCGACGACGCTCAGCGGGGCCACCGCGGCGCCGTTGCCGGGGGCGATGTGGACCAGGAGCCCGACCGGCGCCCACGCCTCGAAGGTGGTCTCCCGCGCGTCGGGCCGGGTGAGCCGTTCGGGGCGCAGCCCGCCGAGCTCGCGGCGGAGCTTGCGTTCCAGGGCCGCCCGGGTGATCGCGTCGGCGATCTCGGCGAGGGTCTGCGCCGCCTCGTCCGGGGCGACGCCTCCGCGGGTGAGCTCGTCGAGCAGGCGGGTGCGGACCGGGCCGCCGGCGGTGCCGAGGGCGTCGGCGAGGCGCTGGCAGGCGTCCAGCACCAGTTCGGTGGGCAGGGGGTCGGCCAGGACGCGGGCGGCGAGCCCGGGCAGGTCGGCCAGCCGCCGGGCGGCCTCGTCGTCGTCGATGAACGAGCCCTGCCAGAAGTGCGTCCCGGCGGGCGTCACCGGTCCGGTGGCCGCGGGCCCGGTCGCCGCGGGGTCGGTGGTCGCGGTTTCGGTGGCCGCGGGTTCGGTGGTCACGGGTTCGGTGGTCACGACATTCCCTTCAGGAGTTCGGCGGCCGCCGCCGCGCAGTTGCGGTTCCGGCTGACCCCGGCGCGGCCGTGGACGGTGAACCACGGAGTGGGCAGCGGGCAGGGGCATTCCTGCGGGGCGTGCAGCGAGGCGAGGTCCCCCATGACGACGCTCTGCGCCGGCACCGAGGTGATGTAGGGGGAGACCAGGTGGAGGAAGCCGCGCTCCCCGTACGGCAGCGGCTCCAGGGTGCGGGTGTCGCGCACGGCGGCCCGCGACCAGACCGGGACGTGCAGGCGGTGGTGACCGCACTCGACGTACGGCACGCAGTGCTCGACCGAGCCGAAGGTGTCGCGGATCCGCTCCGGGGGGACGCCCAGCTGCGCGGTGACGTCCGCGTAGAACTCCTCCTTGCCGATCTGCCGGTCGGTGTGCCCCTTCCACCCGCCGCCGAGCAGCACCAGCGAGCCGGCCGGCAGCTGGACCGGCGGCAGGCCGAGGGCGCGCATCCGCTCCAGGGTGAAGTGCAGGAACGCGGGGAAGCCCAGGATCCGCACCGGCAGGCCGTCCCCGGCGTACCGCCGCAGCGCCTCGATGCAGCCGTGGACGTCGAACTCGTGGCCGCTCCCGGTGTGCCGCAGCGCGTGCGTGGTGTGGTTGGCCGGGGCGAAGTCGCACAGGTAGTTGTCGGTGAACGAGGTGCCGAGCTTCAGCTGCGGCGCCGGCTCGTAGCTGTACAGCAGGTAGTTGACGGGCTGGTCGGGGGTGATCCAGCCGTAGTGGTCGAAGATCCGGGCCACCATGCGCTGCGCGGAGCGGATCGTCCAGGTGTCGAAGAACATCTGGGACTTCTGGCCCGTGGTGCCGGAGGAGGTGAGGTGGAGGTGCACCTCCTCCCGGGGGATGGAGAGCACCTCGTGCCGCTTGAAGAAGTTGGCGTGCACCAGGGGCGTGCGGACGCCGGTGCCGACGCTCGGCGCCGGGGTCTCGGCGGGGCCGTCCAGCAGCGAGCGGAGGAAGGGGGAGCGCTGTGCGTGCCACGCGTTGGCCTCGGCCATCGCGGCGGCGAACAGGGCGTCCGGCTCCGGCCCGGCCGCGTAGGGGGAGGCCAGGTCGCACAGCTGCTGGACGTGCGGGAGCGCGGCGGGGTCGGGGACGCCGACCGGCGCGAGATGGGGGTTCACGGGACGGACGGTCACGGGGCAACCTCGGAAAGGGGTAGGTAGGTCGAGGTCCAGGCGGTCAGGTAGGCCAGCAGGTAGGGCTGGAGCGGCTCGCTGACGGCCGTGGTCCTGAAGTCGATCTGACGGCTGGTGCGGGACAGCACCACGTAGTCGTGGAACCGGTCGCCGATCCGGCGCATCGCCGGGTAGACGGCGCTGGGGACGAACCCGGCCGCCAGGAAGGCGTCGAGCCCGGCCGTGTCGGCCAGCGGCAGCAGGGTCTCGACGTAGTCGGCGCCGGCGCGGGTGACGGCCGCCATCAGCGGTTCGAGCGCTCCGGCGACGGCCGCCGGGGACGGGTGCACCGCGACCAGCGAGCAGCTCGCCGCGGACCGGTCCAGATCGGCGTACGCCTCGAACGCGCCGTCCGGCGGGGTGAGCACGGTGTTCGGGAGGTGCAGCGGGAAGAACCGCTCGCCCGGGTCGGGGAAGTGCTCCAGGAACCGGCGGCGGACGAAGCCAGGCGCGTTGATGAGCTCCATCGGCGCGGTCACCGGCGCGCTCCGCGCGACGGGCCGGGCGGGCCCCTCGGCGGCGCGCGGCCGGCCGTACCCGACGCCGGTGCTGCGCCGGGCCGCCTCCAGGAGGGGGAGCAGCGCTCCGGGCACCTGGTCGACGCCCTGGCGCCGGGTCAGGACGCCGTCGGCGTGGCGGGCGAACAGTGCGAGGCTCTCGCACCCGGCCACCTCGACGGCGTTCGGCAGCAACCCGAGGGCCTGGAACCCGTTGCGGGCGAAGACCTGCTGCGGACCGGGAGTGACCACCCGGACGGTCGCGTAGACCGAGTCCACGGTGCCGGCGGCGAAGGCGTCGGCGCAGACCGCCGCGGTCAGGCGGCCGGCCAGTCCGCCGCCCCGCTGTTCGGGGTGGACCGCCAGGCCCACCAGCTTGCCGATCCGGCCGCCGGGGTCGGTCTGCACCGCCACCGAACCGGCCAACTGGTCGGCGCCGTCGTGCCGGGCGGTCAGCCAGTGGGTGTGCGGGTCGTCGATCCGGCGGCGCATCTCCTCGGGATCGCTGCCGAGCGCGACCGGGTAGCCGTGGCCGTAGACGTCGAAGTAGAGCTGGCGCAGCTGTGCGACGTCCTGCGGGGCGGCGGGCGCGATGGTCATCGTCACGGTCATCGCCCGCCCCCGATCGGCTCCGCGGACACCGCGGTGGCAGCGGCCGTGACCGTGGTTGTGGCCGCGTCGGCGTCTGCGTCGGCGTCCGTGGCCGGTGTGTGCCGGCGGCCGGTCCACCACAGCGCGGCCGCGACGGGCAGCACGCCGACGGCCTGGACCAGGCACAGCGTCCGCGCCGGGAGGTGGTCGCCGAGCAGGCCGAAGACCAGGGACGACACCGGGAAGGTCGCCCCCAGCAGCGCCTGCATCACGGCGAAGAAGCCGGGCCGGTCCTCGGCCGGGACCATCCGCTGGAACAGCGCCACGAACCGCACGCCGATCACGCCCACGCACCAGCCGGCGAGCGCCATCGACCCCACGGCCGTGGCCTGGCCGGCCCGGTCGCCGACCAGACCGGGCAGCCCGAGGGCGGCGGCCATCAGGGCCAGGCACCCGGCGCCGACCGCGGTCGGCGCGCCCGGGAGGCGGCCTCCGGTGAACGAGCCCACCAGCGTGCCGGCGCCGAGCGCCGCCTCCAGGGCGGCGACGGTCGACCCGTCGGCGTGCAGCACCGTGCGGGTGTACAGCGGCATCACCACGAACACCGCGGTGGTGAAGACGTTCGCCGCGGTGAAGCAGAGCAGCACGCGCCGGATGAACGGCAGTTCGGCCAGGATCCGGCGCAGCGGCCGCCCGGCGGCGGGCGCCGCGTCGGTGGTCGGTGCGTCGGTGGTCGGTGCGTCGGCGGTGGCCGCCGCTGCGGGGGTGGCCGGGAACCGGGTCACGCCGATCACGGCGGCCGCCAGCAGGTAGGCGCCCGCGCACCCGGCGACGACGCCCGCCAGGCCGGTGGCGTCGACCACCAGCGGGCCCAGCAGACCCCCGGCGAGCCCGGCCAGCGACTGGGTGGCGAGCTCGAAACCGGTCGCGGCCTCGATGTCGGCGTCCTCGACGAGTTCGGGGACGGCGGTGGTGAGGCAGGGGTCGAAGACCGCCTGGCAGCCGGCCAGGACCAGCGCGGCGCCGTAGGTGACGAGCGCCGGCGGCGTCGTGGCGGACGTCCAGGCGGCCGTGCCGAGGGCGACCAGACCGGCGACGGCGGCCGAGACGCCCAGGACGGCGCGGTGCGGGCGGCGGGCGATGAGCCCGGCCACCAGCGGCGCCAGGACGACCGCGGGCAGGGTGCTGACGGCGAGGAAGGCGCCGGAGGCGAGGCCGCGGTCGGAGCCGGCGGCGTGGGCGATCAGCCACCACACCGCGCCGACCTGGAACATCCGGCCGGCGGCCTGGGTGAGCACCTGCGCGGCCCAGACGGCGCCGAACCGCCGGTTGCGCAGGACGAGCGGGGTGCGCCGGGCGGGTGCGCCGGCCGCCCCGGTGGCGGTCACGCGTTCGGCCGTTCGTCGAGGACGCGGATCAGCTTGCCGGTCCGCGCGTTGACGGCGAGCTCGGCCCGGCGCACCCACTGGACGGAGAGCGGGTGCACGTGACCGGCGGCGACGGCCTCCGGGTACAGCGGCCGTGCCGCGTGGAGCCCGGAGGTCACGGCGTCGGCCAGCTCGGCGAGCCCGTCGGGGTTCCCGTCGTGGGCCAGGCGCAGCAGCAGCCCGTCGCGGGCCTCCCAGCGGCGCACCACCAGCTGGACGCCGTTCACCCGCTCGGCCGGGTCGGCCGCGCGGACGAGGTCGAGCACGTCCTGGGTGTACAGCGAGACCGGGCCCACCCGGACGCCCTCCTGGGCGCGGCCGAGGATGCGGAACCGTCCGGCGGCGGCGTCGGTCCACTCCGCGCGGTCCCCGACGGGGTAGCGCAGTACGGGCATCAGCCGTCGCCGCAGGTCGGTCACCACGACCCGGCCGGGCACCCCGGCGGCGGTGATCGGTTCGCCGGTGTGGTCGTCGAGGATCTCCACCACCGTCTCCGGGGCGAAGACCCGGTGCACCCGGGTGTCCGGGCCCGGCACGGGCCGGCCGAGCAGCCCGGCGTCGACGGCGGCGTAGCCGATCGAGGAGACCCTCGCGTTGGGGAACACGGCGCGCAGCAGGGGCAGTTGGTCCTGGTAGAGGCCTTCGCCGCCGAACAGCAGCAGCTCCACGCGGGGGAGCGCGCGGCCGGAGGCCAGCAGGTGGTCGGCGAGCGCGCAGAGCGTGGTCGGGGTGCCGGCCACGACCTCGACCTCGAACTGCTCCAGGGTCTGCGCGGTGGACTCCAGCGGTGCGGCCCCGCCGATCGGCAGCCGGACGTTGGAGACGGGCGAGCGGTGCAGCGAGTCGAGGATGAAGGTGTAGCTGGCGTAGAGGTCGCCCGCGTAGAAGAGGTCGGCGACCCGGTGGCCCGGGCGCAGTCCGGCGTCGACCAGTCCGGCGCCGAAGGAGGTGGTGAACTCCCGCCACTCCTCCCGGCTGTAGAAGGAGAACTTCGGCGAGCCGGTGGTACCGCCGCTCTTGAAGACGACGGCTTCTTCCAGCGGCCCGGTCAGCAGCCGGTTGTGGCGGGGCGTGTTGGCCTGCCAGTACTCGGCCTGCGGGACGACCGGGAGGTCGGTGAGGGCCGTGGTGCGGTCGGGCAGGCCGGCGTACAGGTCGGCGTAGAAGGGCGAATTGCGGCGTGCGAAGCGTATGAGCTCCGCCAGGGGTTGAACGGGCATCAGTTCCTGCTTTTAGGCATGCGAGGGCCGGGCGAGGCCGAGTGGTGCACGGCTGCGCCCGATGGGTCGGAGGCGATGGTCGGGCCCGCGGTCGGCGGAATTCGATTCCGCCGGGACCGGGCGGGCCACGGGGGGCGGGAAACGGGCCGGGCGTGCGTACCGGTGGTCCGGTGGGCGCGTGGACGGTCCGTCAGCTGATGCGAAATCGGGAGTGTTGGGGCCTCTCGCTCGCAGAAACCAAGGCTAGCATCCGAATGTTCCTTGGATTGCAGCATGATCCTGCATCAGAACGGTGCGGATACGACCTGAGCTCCCGTCAGCAGGGGGTTTCCGGCGAAAGGGTCGCGAAAGCTCGGCGAAAGGGTGAGCTGGATCTCACGGCCGCGCCGGCTCGGCGGGGAATCCGCAGGCGGGAGGCGGATTCCCCATTTCTGTAGTTGAATTAACGACATTTCATGTGGCGCCGCCTGATTGCGGCGCGGATGCCGGAATTGCCACCCGCCGTTCAGGGGGTGTCCGCCTCCGCCGTTCGGCGGGCGGTGGGCAGTGGGCGGCTGGCGGCGACGGCTGGCGGCGACGGCGCACCGGGCGGCACGGCGCCCCGGGGCGCCGTGCCGGGTGTGCCCTACGCCCGCTCGTGCCGGACGGCCGCGGTGTCGTCCGCGCGCAGCGGGTGCCGGTCCCGGTCGGACAGCGCGCGGTCCACCAGGGCCCCGGCGACGCCGGTGTAGCCGGCCGGGTCGAGCAGGCCCGCCAGCTCGGCGGTCGTCAGCACGCCCGCCAGTTGCGGGAGCCCGGCCAGCACCTCGGTCAGCGGGCGGGCGCTCTCGGCGGCCCGGAGCGAGGCCAGGGTCAGCAGGTCCTTGGCCGCGGCCTTCCCGAGCAGGGGGGCCAGCACGGCCGAGACCCGCTCGGAGACGATCTGGCCCCCCGTGACCCCGAGGTTGGTCCGCATCCGCTCCGGGTCGACGGTGAGGCCCCGGGCCAGTTCGGCGGCGGTGTGCGCGGCCCCGCCGACCAGCCGGAGGCACTCGCGCAGCGGCTGCCACTCGGCGTGCCAGACGCCCGCCGAGCGCTCGTCCTCGGTCGCCAGGCACTGGACCAGGACCGACGCCAGCGCGGGGACCTGCAGCGCGGCCGAGCGGATCAGCGTCGCGAGCACCGGGTTGCGCTTGTGCGGCATCGCCGAGGACACGCCCCGGCCGGCGGCGGTGGGTTCGGCGGCCTCGCCGACCTCGGTGCGGGCCAGCACCAGCACGTCCGCCGCGATCTTGCCCAGGGCGCCGGCGGTGTGGGCGAGCGCCGCGCCCAGGTCGGCGATCGGCGTGCGCAGCGCGTGCCAGGGCAGCACCGGCACGGCCAGACCGGTCTCCTCGGCGAAGGCGGTGACCAGGCCGTCGAGGACGGCGGCCGGGTCGGCCCCCTCGCCGGCGTACTGGAGGTAGCCCGCCAGGGTGCCGGCCGCGCCGCCGAGGGCGACCGGGAGCCCGCCCCCGGCGACCCGGTCCAGGCGCTCGGCCGCCTCCAGGGCCAGCTGCCGCCAGCCGGCCGCCTTCAGGCCGAAGGTGGTGGGCACGGCGTGCAGGGCGAGCGTCCGGCCGGCCATCGCGGTGTCCCGGTGCCCGGCCGCCAGATCGCCGAAGGCCTCGGCGACGGCCCGCAGGTCGGCCGTGATCAGGGCCAGGGCCCGGGCCGCGACCAGCATCGCGCCGGTGTCGAAGACGTCCTGGCTGGTCGAGCCGCGGTGGACGTACTCGGCGGCCCCGGGCGACTCGGCGGCGACCCGGGCGGTCAGTGCCCCGACCAGGCCGACCACCGGGTTGGCGGTCTCGCGCGCGGCCAGGGCGAGGGCGCGCACGTCCAGGTGCTCGGCCCGCGCCGCCCGGGTGATCGCCGCGGCCGCCGCGGCGGGCACGGTGCCGCAGCGGGCCTGGGCGCGGACCAGCGCGGCCTCGGCGTCGAGCATCGCCTGCAGCCAGGCGGTGTCGCCGACCGCGGCCTCGACGGGGGACCCGACCCGGACGGGGGAGAGCAGGCCGGCGTCGAGGTGGGCGTCGGTGCGGTGGTCCGTCATGCCCCGGCCCGCGCCTTCTCGTCGGCCGCCCGGAACTCCCCGTCCGACAGGGGGGCCGGGAGCTCGGGCAGGGCCAGCAGGGCGGCGGCGATCGCGTCGGAGTCCTCCAGGGTGACCGAGCCGACGCCGGGGCGGATCCCCGCGGCGGTGACCCAGTGCACGGACTCGGTGGGCACGCCGTAGGCGAAGCGCCGCGGGTGCGGCACGCCCTGGGCGTCCAGCACCCGGTAGGGCCGCCCGGAGACCGCGAGGCCGCCGGTCTCGTAGTCCTCGCCGACGCTCGCGGGGATGCGGTACGGGCGGCACCGGCCGGTGCGCAGCAGGTGGAGCATCAGCGGGTCCTCGGTGCGGCGCAGGTCGATCTCGGGCAGCCGGCCCTCGATCAGCACGGTGGCGCGGACCGCCAGGTCGGCGAGGTCGCCGGTGGCGGTGAAGGCGGGGCCCCGGGGGTCGTCGGCGTCGGTGCCGACGCGGATGCCGGGGCCGGTCAGCTCCAGGACGCCCGCGTCGATCAGCGCGGCCATCTCCTCGATCCGGGCGGCGGGCGGGCCGATCGACAGGAAGGCGTTGAGCGGGGTGTACCACCGGTCGAGCTCGTCGCGGTGGGAGTCGGCGTCCAGCCCGGCGTGGTCGACGGCGAGGCGCAGCTCGTTGCGCAGGTCGCGCAGCACGTCCAGGGCCGCGGTGAACGGGCCGCTGACGTTGCCCTGCAGGGCGAGGCGGACGTCCTCGTCGAGGTGGTTCCGCAGCCAGGCGCGGAAGTCGGCGGTGTCCGCGAAGACGCGCTCGCCCCAGGGGCGGGAGATCCGTTCCCAGTCCCAGCGCTCCCCGGCGGCTATCCGGTACTCGGCGAGCAGCCCGTCCTCGGCCTCGCCGGGCTCGGCCGCCAGGTAGCGGTCGGCGAACTCGGCGGCGAGCGCCGGGGTGCCGCGGGCGGCGAGCAGCGCCCGGTAGTAGACGGTCTGCACCTCCTTGGCGACCAGCGGCCACAGCTCGGTGCCGAACCGGATCCGCCGGCCGCCCGCGCGCAGCCGCGCGACGTGCTCGGCCGTCAGCAGGCGGGGGAGGTGGCGGCCGTGGGCGCCCTTCTCGTTGCGGCCGCGCGCGTGGTACGGCACGCCGCGGCGCGAGCCCGCGTACAGGTGCGGCTCGCGGCCGGACGGGCGGTAGACCAGCCGGCCGTCGACGCGCTCGAAGACCCCGCCGCGGGCGTGCGAGAACAGCGCCATGTAGTCGAAGAAGTTGAGGCCGAGACCGCGGATCAGGACGGCCTCGCCCGGGGCGACGGAGGAGAGGTCCACGTCGGCCGGATTGGCCGGGGGGACGTAGGCCAGGCCGTGGCGCTCGGCGAATCCGGCCAGCTCGCGCTCGGCGGCGGAGAGGACCGCGGGGACGTGCCCCTGGGCCAGCACCACCGCCGAGAGCCCGGCCAGCCGGGTGCCGTCCGCCAGCACCAGGGTCTGGCTGGCCCCGTCGTACCCGGGGTCGGCGTCCTCCAGGGCGACGGCCCGTTCGGCGTGCACCCGGACCGAGACGTGCGCCGGCGCGGTCGCGGTGACCTGCCGGAACACCCAGGTCAGGTAGTGGCCGTAGAGGGCGCGGGTCGGGTAGGTGTCCGGGCCGAGGTCGCGGGCCTCGGCGAGGGTCTCGTCGTCGTAGACCGCCCCGGAACCGGGGGTGAGCGCGCTCGGGCCGAGCGCCTTCGCCCACTGGTACAGGCTCGGGCCCTCCTCCAGCGGCCCCTCGATGCTGAGGCTCGCGTCGGTGTAGACGGTGACCTGCGAGGCGACGGTGTTCATCAGCAGCTGCCGGGACTGCGTGGGCCGCCAGACCCGGCCGGAGCCCGCCGGGTCCGGGTCCACGACGTGCACCGTGATCCGCCCCCAGCGGGGGCGCCTCCGCTCCTGCGCACAGATCCGTTCGAGGACGGACAGGCCGCGCGGACCGGCGCCGACCAGGCACAGTTCCAAACGTCCGCTGCTCACTACGCCAACTCCGTTCAGCAGATGGGCAAGGGGGATCCCGGTGCGGTCGGCCCGGGCGGCCGGGCGGAACGGAGCGTCCGCCGTCCCCGCAGCGCCTCCTTCCATCCGCAACCGTCGGCCGTGGCGGTCGACCCGGGCTCGGATCGGGCTGGAGCGCCGCCCGGTTCGCCGCGGCGGCGGTGACGGTGCCCGGGCTCGGGGCGCGTGGAACGGCCACGGCCCCACCGCGTGCGCGGTGGGGCCGTGGCCTCGGTGTCCTCTTCCCGCGGCTCCGGGGCCGCGGGCTGACTCAGGGGAGGTGGATCAGGAAGTCCCACACCTGCTGCTGGTCGTGGGCGTCCAGCGGTCGCAGGGCGATCCGCTGCGGGGCGATGTCCAGGACGCTGAGGTCGAGGGTCAGCTCCGCCCCGCCGACCGGGCCGCCGGGGACCACCACGTGGTAGCGGGAGTCGTCCGGGTGCGACACCGGGCGGAGCCGCCACTCCCGGGGCTCGTAGGAGCCGACGACCTCGGCGTTCTCCCGGGGATCGCCGTCGTAGCCGGCGAAGGTGCGGTGTCGCTCGTTGCGGAGCAGGACGTTGCCGTTGTCGAGCTCCTCCACCTCCCACGACTGGGCCTCCAGTTCGCCTTCGGTGCCCGGGAGGAGGACCACGTGCTCCTTGGGCCCGAGCAGACTGAGCAGCCGCTCGTCGGACTTGCTGATGCCGTAGATCAGGCTCGGTACGCGTGCCACCGGTCGGGCTCCCTCGCTCGCGCGGCACCGGGTGGCGCCGCTGGTCGACGAACGGGTCGATTCAACCGGCCGGGGGTCGGTCGTGCACGGATCAACACGGGTGTCCCGCGGACCCGGCTGCTGCACGCCTCCCTGTCCGGCCGCCCGCCCACCTGGGCCGGACCGGCGCCGTGGAGTGGGAAGTCGGCCGGGCCGACTTCCCGCTCCACGCCTGCTCGCCGCCGCGGGCTACCCGGCCGCCGTCGGCTGGCGCAGCGGGGCGGCCGGGGCCTGCGGGGCGCGCTCGTCGAGCGCCCGCAGGATCGCCTCGACGCTCTGCTTGGCGTCCCCGAACAGCATGCTGCTGTTCTCGCGGAAGAACAGCGGGTTCTGCACGCCCGCGTAGCCGGAGGCCATCGAGCGCTTGAACACGACCACCTGCTCCGCCTCCCACACCCGCAGCACCGGCATGCCGGCGATCGGGCTGGCCGGGTCGTCCATGGCGGCGGGGTTGACGGTGTCGTTGGCGCCGATGACCAGGACGACCGAGGTCACGGCGAAGTCGTCGTTGATCTCGTCCATCTCCAGGACGACGTCGTACGGCACCTTCGCCTCGGCCAGCAGGACGTTCATGTGGCCGGGAAGGCGCCCGGCCACGGGGTGCACGCCGAACCGGACCTCGACGCCGCGCTCGCGCAGCCGGCGGGTCAGCTCGGCGACCGGGTGCTGGGCCTGGGCCACGGCCATCCCGTAGCCGGGGGTGATGATCACGGAGCCGGCCCGGGCGAGCTGTTCGGCGGTCTCGTCCGCGGTGATCTCGCGGTGCTCCCCGTCCTCCTCGGCGCCGCCCTTCGGGGCCTCGATGCCGAACCCGCCGGCGATGACCGAGAGGAACGAGCGGTTCATCGCCCGGCACATGATGTACGACAGGTAGGCGCCGGAGGACCCGACCAGCGCCCCGGTGACGATGAGCAGGTTGTTGTCGAGCAGGAACCCGGCGGCGGCCGCGGCCCAGCCCGAGTAGCTGTTGAGCATCGAGACGACGACCGGCATGTCGCCGCCGCCGATCGAGGCGACCAGGTGCCAGCCCAGGGCGAGCGCGAGCACGGTGACCGCGATCATCGGGCCGGGGTCCGGGCTGACGGTGAACCAGACCGTCAGCCCGGCGAAGGCGGCCAGCGCGCCCAGGTTGAGGAGGTTCTTGCCGGGCAGCGTCAGCGGTCGCGAGGCGATCCGGGCGGACAGCTTCAGGAAGGCCACCAGCGAGCCGGTGAAGGTGACCGCGCCGATGAAGACGCCGATGAAGACCTCGGCGTGGTGGATGCCCAGCAGCTCGCCGGGGACCCGGGTCTGGGCCGACCCGTGCGCCTCGACCTCCAGGTAGCCGTTCCAGCCGACCAGGACGGCGGCGAGCCCGACGAAGCTGTGCAGCACGGCGATGAGTTCGGGCATCTGCGTCATCTCGACCCGGCGCGCCCGCCACAGGCCCGCCGCGCCGCCGAGCGCCATCGCGAGGACGATCAGCGCGATGGCGCCGGCGCTGATGCTCCGGGCCGCCACCACCACGGTCGCGACCAGGGCGAGGGCCATGCCGGCGATGCCGTAGACGACGCCGGCGCGGGAGGTCCGGTGCTGGGACAGTCCGGCCAGGCTGAGGATGAACAGCAGGGCGGCGACGAGGTCCGCGGCGTGCGAGGCCGTCGTGGCGGTCATCGGGCTCGCCTTTCGGGTGAGGTGGACCGGGCGCCGGCCGGCCCGGGGGAGGCCTGGGCGGGGGAGGCCGGCCCGGGGGAGGCGGAGAACATCGACAGCATGCGGCGGGTGACGGCGAAGCCGCCGAACACGTTGACGCTGGTCAGCAGCACCGCCACGAACGACAGCGCGGTCACGACCCGGCTCTCGTGCCCGATCTGCCACAGGGCGCCGATCACCACGATCCCCGAGATCGCGTTCGTCACCGACATCAGTGGGGTGTGCAGGGCGTGGTGGACCTTGCCGATCACGTAGTACCCGATGACCACCGCCAGCGCGAACACCGTGAGGTTCTCGGCCAGCCGGGCCGGCGCGGCGGCGATCGCGAGGAAGGCCGCCAGCATGCCCAGGCCGATCAGGCCGAACCGCACGGCCGGGGTGAGCCGGGGCCGCCCGGCCTGCGGCGCGGCGGGTGCGGTCGCGGCGGCCGGTGCGGCGGCGGGGGCGGCCGACACGGCCACCGGCGGCGGTGGCCAGGTGATCTCGCCCGCCCGGACCACCGTCACGGCCCGCTGGACGGCGTCGTCGAGGTCGAGGACCAGCAGCCCGTCCTTCCCCGGGGTCAGCAGCTTGAGCAGGTTCACCAGGTTGGTGCCGAACAACTGCGAGGCCTGGGCGGGCAGTCGGGCGGCCAGGTCGGTGTAGCCGATGATGGTGACGCCGTTGTCGGTGACGATCGTGCGGCCCGCCACGGTGCCCTCGACGTTGCCGCCCTGCGCGGCGGCCATGTCGACGATGACGCTGCCCGGCCGCATCGCCGCGACGTCCGCCGCGGTGATCAGCCGCGGGGCGGGGCGGCCCGGGATCAGCGCGGTCGTGATGACGATGTCCACGTCCCCGGCCTGCTCGTGGTAGAGCGCGGCGGCGGCGCGGTCGTAGTCGGCGGAGGTCGCCTTGGCGTAGCCGTCGGTGCTCGCCTCCTGGGCGACGTCCACGGCGAGGTACTCGCCGCCCAGCGACCTGACCTGGTCCGCGACTTCGGGCCGCGGATCGGTCGCGCGGACGATCGCGCCCAGGCTGGACGCGGCCCCGATGGCGGCGAGCCCGGCCACGCCGGCGCCCGCCACCAGGACCTTCGCCGGTGGCACCTTGCCCGCGGCGGTGACCTGGCCGGTGAAGAACCGCCCGAACACGTGGGCCGCCTCGATCACCGCCCGGTACCCGGCGATGTTCGCCATCGAGCTGAGCACGTCCATCGACTGCGCCCGGGAGATCCGGGGGACGGCGTCCAGTGCGAGCGCCGTCACCCGGCGCGCGGACAGCGCCTTGAGCAGCTCCGGGCTCTGCGCCGGTGCGATCAGGCCGACGAGGACGGCGTCCTCGGCCAGCCGGCCGATCTCGTCGGAGGAGGGGGCGTTGACCTTCAGCACCACCTCCGCCGCCCAGGCGTCGCCGATGCCCGCGCCGGCTTCGCGGTAGGCCGCGTCGGTGAAGCCGGAGGCGCTGCCGGCCCCCGATTCGACGACGACCCGGTAACCGAGTCCGAGCAGGGTGCGCACCGTCGCGGGGGTCGCCGCGACGCGGGTCTCCCCGTGGGCCGACTCGGCGACCACGCCGATGCGCTGGGGTGGGTGGTGGTGCGGGACCTGTGCAGCCATTGTCCGGTGTCTCTCCTTCATCGGAGGGCAACGCTGACGGGGCGTCTGCGATCGGGGCGGATACCCCGCCCGTCGGTCGCTGGAACGTACACCTACCCAGCCTGCGCGCCGAGGCGTCGAAGCAGTGACGAGCCTCACGGCCCCGTCCGCGCCTGCCTCGTGCGCCCCCGCACCGCGGGCCCGGGTTGCTCCATCAGGGGGGCGCGGCGCCGCCGGACCACGCCCCCGGAAGGGACGGCCGCCCCTTCCCGCCGGGGATCCGCCGCGCGGTCCGGCCGGCCCCGGACCGCCCACCGGACCGGCCGTCGTGTCGGCCCCGCGCCGGGTGCCCGCCGCCGGTAACGTCCCTGCCCGGGGCCCCCTTTGAACCGGAAGGCGACGACGTGTCGGACTCGGCGAAGCAGTACATCTTCGGGATGCTGGACGCGGACGGCGACGGGGTGATCTCCCACGGCGAGTACCTCGCGCGGGTCGACCGCGCGGCCGCGGCCACCGGACGGGACCCGCAGCACCCCCTGGTCGCCGCGGCCCGGGAAGCCCACCAGGAGGTGTTCCGGCAGATGGACGCCGACGCCGACGGGCGCGTCACCTTCGAGGAGTACCGGTCCTGGGCGGGCCACGAGGCGTTCGAGCGGTCCTGCCGCCCCGCGCTCGGCTCCCTGTTCGACCTCGCCGACGCGGACGGCGACGGCCGGCTGACCCGGCAGGAGTTCACCCGGCTGAGGGCGGCGACCGGCAACACCGAGGACGGTGCCGCCGCGGCCTTCGACGCCCTCGACGAGGACGGCGACGGCGCCGTGGACCGGGCCTCCTACCTGGCGGCGATCCACGACTTCCTCACCACCGGCGCCTCCCCGATGGCCGACGCCTACGGCGGCGCCCGCCCGGGGGCGCCGCAGCTGCCCGTCCGCTGACCGGCCGGCCGGGGTACGGCCCCGGCGTCGTGCGCGGAGCCGCGTCCGGCGGCCCGGACGGCCCGTCGCCGCCCCTACGGCGCCCGCTCGGCCGCCCGACCGGCCGCCCGGCCGGTCGCCGTAGGGTGGTGGGCCTCGGCGACGGAGGGGTTGGCGTGGTGGGGACGATCATCGGGACCGCGGGCGGGTGGGCGCCGCTGGCCGCACTGCGCGCGCGGCTGCTGGCGGAGATCAACGCGACGGTGCACGGGCAGGACCTGCACCTGGAACGGTACGACCGGCCGGCCGGGGACCCGGGCCTCTTCGGGCCGGCGAGCGTCGTGTGGCGGGTGCACGGGCACCCGGCCGGGATGCTGGCGGGCGGGTTCGCCGCGCTGCTGCTGCAGTCCCTGCACCCGCTGGCGATGGCCGCCGTCGACGCGCACTCCGACTTCCGGGTCGATCCGACCGGGCGGCTCCACCGGACGGCCCGCTTCGTCACCACCACCACGCTGGGCTCGACGGCGGCGGCCGAGGCGGCGATCGCGGCGGTGCGGCGGATCCACCCGCGGATCCGCGGGACGGCGGCGGACGGCCGCGCCTACCGCGCCGACGATCCGGAGCTGCTGACCTGGGTGCACACCGCCGAGGTGCTCTGCTTCCTGGCCGGGCACCAGGCCTTCGCCGCCACCGCGTTGTCCGCGGCCGAGTGCGACGGCTACCTCGCCGAGGCGTCCCTGGTGGCCGAGCGGCTGGGCGCCACCGCGATACCCCGCTCCCGGTCCGAGGCGACGGCCTACCTGGCCCGGATCCGGCCGGAGTTGACGGTCACCCCGGCCGCCCTGGAGGTGCTCCGGCTGCTGCGCGGGTTCGGCCGCAGCCGCCGCGAGCGCGCCGCCGTCCGGCTGCTGACGAACGCCTCGATCGGGCTGCTGCCCGGCTGGGCGAGGGACGAACTCGGCGTGCGGCGGCCCCGGTTGGTCCGCTCCGGGTGGGACCGTCCGCTGGCGCGGACCGGCGGGCGGGTGATGGTCTGGGCCTGCGGGCCCTCGCAGATCCGGGCCGCCGCGCACGCGCGCGCCACCGCGCGGCCGGAGGGCGCCCCCCGCGGCGCCGTACCACCGGCGGCCGCACCCGCCGCACCCGCCGCACCCGCCGCACCCGCCGCACCCGCCGTCGTGCCGCCCGCGGACCGGCCGGCCGCGGGCGGGTCCGCGGTGGGCTGAGCCGCCGGGCCGCCGGAATTCCGATTTTCTGACGCACGGTCAATTCCGGAAATGCCCGGTGGGGAATTCTGCGCCCGGATGATCATTCCGCCGGGATGGTCGCCGTACGCAAGCGCGGCGTCACCGGAATCGCGGAAATAACGATTGGATCCGGGGGGTGTCCGGAATTCCGGACGGGGCCTAGGCTGCGGCGCGTGTCGATCCTTCGAAGATTTCGCGCTTCCGGTCCGCGTCTGCGTCCGGAACTCGACGACGTCAAACTGGGCCGCGTGCGGCGGCAGCTGAAATCCTCCGGCATGCCCGGCCAGGACGCCATTCAGGTCGACCAGGTCGAGCGGCTCCTCCAGGAGACCGGTAAGGACTGGGACCGCCGGACGCACCGCATGGTCGTGCTGGCCGAGGTCGCCGCGCCGTCCGCGCTGGCCCGGACCTGGCGACTGCGGCGCCCGGCCGGCGCCGACCCGCTGGTCTTCGAGGCGTGGGTCGAGCTGGTCCGCGGCCGGCACGCGGGCCGGATGGAGGACGCCAGGGCCGCCGCCGAGAACTGCTACCGCGCCTCCGACCTCGCGCCGGACGACCCGACCCCGTGGGTCGTGCTGCTCGGCATCCTGCGCCTGATGCGCGCCGACTCGCGCGAGCTGTTCGCCGTCTGGCACGAGGTGACCACCCGCGACAGCTGGAACCGCGAGGCGCACCTGGAGATGCTGCGGTACCTCTCGCCGGAGGAGTGCGGGTCGCGCAGCAGCCAGATGGACTTCGTGGAGTCCGTCCGGGCCGCGGTGCCGGCGAACGCGCCGGCCGTCGGCGTGGAGCTCACCGCGGTCGTCGACGAGCACACCCGCACCACCGCCAAGGGCGGCGTGGAGGCGCTGCTCGCCCGCCGACAGTGGACCGGGGTGCGCGCCGCCCGGGTGCTCGACGGCGCCCTGGCGACCTGGACCCGTCCCGGATACCTGCAGCACGCGGCCGCGCAGGCCGACCTGAACCTGCTCGCGTTCGCCCTGGTGCAGGCCGGCCGGGGGCGCGAGTGCACGGGCGCGTTCCAGTTGCTCGGCGACACGGTGACCGACTGGCCGTGGGTGCTGGACGGCGACCCGCTGGAGCAGTTCCGGTACTGGCAGGCCAAGTCGCTGGCCTGACACCGGCCGATCGGCCCGGTGCCGTCCGCCCCGGTGCCGTCCGCCCCGGCGCGCCCCGGCCGGCGACCGTGCCGCCCGGACGACGACGGCGTCGCCTCGCCCGACCGCTGTTACCGGCCAGTAATTTGGCTGATCGACAACTCCTCTGAGCAATCGTCAGATCGCTAGGCTCCCGGCAGCCCAGTGGTTCGGACGAGCACAGACGGAGCAGCGATGGAACGATCCCACCCAGGCCGCGCACGCCGGACCGTGAGCGCCGTCCTCACGGCGGCGCTCGCCCTCGGCGGGGCCGCCGTCGCCGGGCCCGCCGTCGCCGGGCCCGCCGTCGCCGGGCCCGCCGGTGCGGCCGCTCCGCCGGCCGCCACCCCGGCCGCGTCCGGGGCCCCGTCCCCGGCCGTGTCGGGCGTCGACTCCTTCCGGCTCGCCGACATCCCGGCGCGGGGCGGCGTCGTCCTCAAGGCGGACGTGTTCACCCCGGCCCCCGGCGGTGCGGGCACCGACGCCCGGGGCCGCCACCCGCTGGTGGTGCAGCCGGCCAGCTGGGGGCAGCACGACCTGGAGTACGTCGCGCAGGGCCGGGCGCTCGCCGCCCGGGGGTACGTCGTCGTCACCTACACGGTGCGGGGCTTCTGGGGCTCCGGCGGCCAGGTCGACGTCGCCGGGCCCGAGGACGTCGCCGACGTCTCCACGGTGATCGACTGGGCGCTCGCGCACACCCCGGCCGACCGCGAGCGGGTCGGCATGGTCGGCCTCTCGCTCGGCGGCGGCCTCACCCTGCTCGGCGCCGCCTTCGACCCGCGGATCAAGGCCGTCGCCTCGCTGAGCGGCTGGGCCGACCTGACCGACTCGCTGTACAGCGGGCGGACCCGCCACCTCCAGGCCGCCGCCGTGCTCGCCGGAATCCAGGCCCCGACCGGCCGGCCGGGCCCCGGGTTCACCCGGGTCCTGGACGACCTCTTCGCCGACCGGGACCTACCCGACGTGGTCCGCTGGGCGGACACCCGGTCCCCGGCCCGCTACCTGGACCGGATCAACGCGAACGGCACCGCCGTCCTGCTGGCCAACGCCTGGGGCGACAGCTTCTTCAACCCCGGCCAGATCACCGACTTCTACCAGGGGCTGACCGGGCCCAAGCGACTCGAACTGCGCCCCGGGGACCACGCGAGCCAGGAGTTCACCGGTCTGCTCGGACTGGACAACGCCACCTGGGACAGCGCCCGTGCCTGGCTCGACCAGTACGTCATGGGCGCACCGGCCGCCCCCGACCGGTCCGGCCGGGTCGAGCTGGAGGTCCGGCCCACCGGCGCGCACGAGACCCACCCCGACTGGCGGTCCGTCAGCTCCCGCACCGACCGGCTCCCGCTCGGCGCAGACTCCCTCGGCGCCGACACCCCCGGCGGCCCGGCCGACGCCCCCGAGTGGCGGACGACCGTGCTCGGCGACACCGCGTCCGGCGCCGGCGGCGGCGTCGCCCTGCTGTCCGGGCTGCTCGACCAGCGGGTGCACCAGCCGCCGACGGTGCTCCTCCCGCTGCTCGACCGCTCCGCCGCCGTCGTCCGGCAGTCCCCGCCCTACCCGCAGGGCCTGGAGGTGCGCGGCGCCGCCCGGGTGCACACCACCGTCACCGCCTCCAGCCCGCGGGGGACGGTCGTCGCCTACCTCTACGACGTGGGCGCGTTCGGCGTCGGCCGGCTGATCTCGCACGCGCCGCAGAGCTGGTCCGGCCGGGTGCCCGGGCAGCCGTTCCCCCTGGACGTCACGCTCTTCCCGACGGCCTACGACCTGCCGGCGGGCCACCGGCTCGCCGTGGTGCTGGGCACCCGGGACGCCCTGTACGGGGGCGACACCCCGCCGGGCGGCACGGTGACCTTCGGGTCCACGGCCGCCGACCCGTCCGCACTGGTGCTCCCGCTGCGCTGACCGCGGGAGCGGTCCCCGGCCGCGCCTCCGCGCCTCCGGACGGGACGGCCCGGCGACGCGGCCGGTCAGTGCTCAGGGGCGAGGTAGCGGCGCCCCGCTATCTGTTCGAAGATCAGGTTGGTCCTGGTCTGGGCGACGGCCGGGTGGGTGGTCAGGTTGTCCACGACGAAGTCGCGCAGGGACTCCGGGCCGGCGACACCGACGTGCAGCAGGTAGTCGTCGGAGCCGGCCATGTGGAACACCGCCAGCACCCCGGGCAGGTCGGGCGCGGTGCTGCGGAAGCTCTCGTTCTGCTCGCGGGTGTGGGCCCGCAGCCGCACCGAGATCATCGCCTGCAGGGGCAGCCCGATCGCCGCGGGGTCGACGTCGGCCCGGAACCCGCGGATGATGCCGCGCTCCTGGAGGGTGCGGACCCTGGCCAGACAGGTGGACGGGGCGATGCCCACCGCCTCGGCGAGCGCGTTGTTCGGCATCCGGGCGTTGTCGGCGAGCGTGCGGATGATCGCCCGGTCCACGTCGTCGACCGGGCCCCTGCGGCCCTGCGGATTATTCGGCATGGCGCCCAGGATCCCAGGTGATTCCGCCGATCCGCAAACCACGACGGCCGTCCACCGAATCTTCTTCGGGAGATCTTCCACACCGGGCCGGAAAGTTCCATCCTGGCCGCGAGCGGCGAACGCCCCTCCGCCGTTCCCCGCGCCGTGGACCGGCCGGCCAGCGATCCTGGAGTGCCCTGCCCATGAGCCCGACCGCCACCTTCGCCGCCGCGCCCGCCGTCGACCCGGGCCCGGAGCTGGACGGACGCGAGTTCGTGCTCCCCACCGGCGGTCTGGACGACGACCAGCGCCTGCGAGCCCTCGACACGGTCGACGAGTACCTGTCGCGCAAGCGCGAGCACCTGGTCGGCTACCAGGCCACCCAGGACATGCAGGGCTGCGCCCTGGACCTGGCCCGGTTCATGCCGAACAACATCAACAACCTCGGGGACCCGTTCCAGAGCGGCGGCTACAAGCCGAACACCAAGGTCCTGGAGCGCGCGGTCCTCGACTACTACGCGGCCCTGTGGAACGCCGAGCGGCCGCACGACCCGGCCGACCCCGAGTCCTACTGGGGCTACATGCTCTCCATGGGTTCCACCGAGGGCAACATGTACGCCCTCTGGAACGCCCGCGACTACCTCAGCGGCAAGGCCCTGATCCAGCCGCCGACCGCACCGTTCGACGCGCTGCGCTACGTGCAGGCCGCGCCGGACCGGCACAACCCCAACGCCCACCGCCCGGTCGCGTTCTACTCCGAGGACACCCACTACTCCTTCGCCAAGGCCGTCCGGGTGCTCGGCGTCGAGACCTTCCACGCCGTCGGCCTGGAGAAGTACGCGGACGAGTGCCCGCTGGTCGACCCCGCCACCGGCCGCCGCGAGTGGCCCACCGAGGTGCCCTCCGCCCCCGGCCCCTCGGGCGGCTCCTGGGACGGCCCCGGCGAGATCGACGTCGACGCCCTCGCGGTGCTCGTCGAGTTCTTCGCCGCCAAGGGCCACCCGGTCTTCGTCAACCTCAACCTCGGCAGCACCTTCAAGGGCGCGCACGACGACGTCACGGCGGTCTGCGAGCGCCTGCTGCCGATCTTCGAGCGGCACGGCCTGGTCCGCCGCGAGGTGGTCTACGGCACCGACCCGCGCACCGGCGAGCCGCTCGTCGACCTCCGTCGGGGCTTCTGGATCCACGTCGACGGTGCCCTCGGCGCCGGCTACGCGCCCTTCATGCGGATGGCCGCCGAGGACCCGGCGTACGGCTGGACCCCCGAGACGCGGCTGCCGCAGTTCGACTTCGGCCTCCGGCTGCCGACCGCCGGGCACGGCGAGGTGGACATGGTCTCCTCGATAGCCATGAGCGGCCACAAGTGGCCGGGCGCGCCCTGGCCGTGCGGCATCTACATGACGAAGGTGAAGTACCAGATCTCGCCCCCGTCCCAGCCCGACTACATCGGCGCGCCGGACACCACCTTCGCCGGCTCCCGCAACGGCTTCTCCCCGCTGGTCCTCTGGGACCACCTGTCCCGGCACTCCTACCAGGACCAGGTCGACCGGATCCGCCGCGCCCAGGAGCTCGCCGACTACCTGGAGCGCCGCCTGGTCGCCATGGAGTCCGAGCTCGGCGTCGAGCTCTGGCCGGCCCGCACCCCGGGCGCCGTCACGGTGCGGTTCCGCAAGCCCAGTGCGGAGCTGGTCGCGAAGTGGTCGCTGTCCTCCCAGGACGTGCTGATGGTCCCGGGTGACGAGTCCACCCGCCGCAGCTACGTGCACGTCTTCGTGATGCCGTCGGTCGACCGGGCGAAGCTCGACGCCCTGCTGGCCGAACTCGCCGAGGACCCGGCCATCCTGGGGCTGCCCACCCGTCAGGTCTGACGGCTCGGGGGCGCGGTGCCCGGCGGCTCACGGGCCGTCGGCCGCCGCACCCGCTCAGATGCGTTCGGCCGACCAGTGGGGATCGCGGCCGGTGAGGGCCAGCAGCTCCTCCTGGGCGTCCGCCCCCGGCGGGGCGACCCGCGGAGGATCGAACATCCCGGTGCCGGCCAGGTTGCGGTAGCCCTGGAACTCCGCCAGCGCGTACGGCGCGGCGCCGCGCGGCATCCGCCCGCTCTCACCCAGCGCCCGCGCCAGGTCCCAGGCGTGCACGACGGTCTCCGCGGTCAGCTCCCGGGCGTACCCGCCGGCGTCGCGCACCCCGTACGGCAGGTGCACCAGCAGGTCCGGGGCGCCCGGCCGGTACAGCGCACGCATCGCGCTGCTCACCGCCATCTCCCACACACCGGCCGCGTTGAGCCCGAGCACGTCGCCCTCGAAGCGGTGGCCGATCTCCTTGGGGGTGTTACCGGCCACGGCCTGGCAGACCCACAGGTGCTGCGCGGCGAGGTGGTTGACGAGCCCGCGTACGTCCCAGTCCTGGCAGGGCGTGGGCGCCGTCCATCGATCGTCGGGAACCGCTCGTACCAGCCTGGCCACCTCGGCCCCCGCCGCGGCGTACTGCGAGCGGACCTCGGCGTGGAACCCGGATGGGTGTGGACATTCCATCGCCGGGCCTCCTTTTCCTGCCCTGATCACTCCCAGTAAACAACTACCGGGCGTGACTCGCCAGGCCTGCGGGCCCCAGTTCGTCCGACGACGCCCGCCCCCGGACGCGTGGTCACCCAGAGTGCCCGGCCGCCCCCGAACCGCCATTTGTCCTGGGCGCCGGGGAGGAGTAGTGTTACCAAGTCGCTCGGCAGGGAGCACCGGACACGCATCGGCGCGGACGGTCCCGGGGCGGCCAATCCTTCGAAACACCACTTCCCGGCTCGGGCTGGGTCG
>NZ_JBFAZB010000076.1:0-25637 GCF_040681575.1 Kitasatospora sp. NPDC051702 | reverse complement strand
CCCCGGCCAGGTCGGCGGTGAACACCCCGAGGGTGTCGAAGCTCGGCGCGTTCGGGAGCACCCCGGCCGTCGGGATCCGCCCGTACGTCGGCCGGGCTCCGCCGCCCGCCAGCGCGAGACCGCTGTGGTCGGTGGCGGTGGACCCGTCACCGGCCTGGGCGGCACCCTTGGGCACGTCCTTGACCTGGGGCTGGCCGCCGCCCTCGGCGGGCTTCGGCGCGGGCGAGGGGGTGGCGCTCTCCCGGCCGACGACCGCCGGGGCGGCGGAGGGCTGGGCCGCGCGGGGCGGCAGGGGGCTGGGCGTCGCGGTCGGCACGGCGCCGGACCCGGCCGAGGGCTTGGCGTCCTGGACGGCGGCGGGCTTGGCGGCCGGTGCGGGGGCGGCCCCGGTGCCCGAGCCGGCCTCCTGGGCAGTGGCGGGCTTGGCGGCCGGTGCGGGGGCGGCCCCGGACCCGTCGGCCCAGGCCTGGCCGCCGGTCACGGCGGTCAGCAGCGCGCCTCCGGTGAGGGCGCAGACCGCCAGCACGCGGCGGACGGGCGAACGGTCGGTACGGCTCCTGCTCATACGGGGTCTCTCCTTCGTCACGAACGCCGTCCGGCCCTGCTGGCCGGCGCGTCGTCAGTGACGGTAGGAGGCCCGTGTCGCGGTCCCCGGCCGGTCGTGTCACAGCCGCCCATCGGCTGCGTAACGAACCTTCCGGACCGTCACGGCCGGTCCCCTCCCGCGGCCGGATCAGGTGTCAGCCACCCGTGACGGGGTGTTCGGTGACGCCTCGCCACCTCGCGGACCGCGACGGCGGCGGTACCCCGGGCTACGGGCCAGCCATGGGGGTAACCCCCCTACCGGGGTGGGGGGTTGCTCCATGGGGTGGGCGGCCGAGCCCGGCCAGACTGGCGGGGCGCGGGCGGGTCAGCGCCTCCGGTGCGGCCGGGCGTGCGCCGTCGCGCCCGGCCGCCCGAACGCCTCCCACCGAGCAGAGAGCGGGTCACCGGATGACCAGCACCATCGCCGGGGCCGGGCCGACCGGCACCGAACCGACCGGCACCGCACGGACCGGACGCGGCGGGCGGGTCCGCTGGGTCGTCGTCCTGCTGACGTCGCTCGCCATCGTCGGTGCGGTCCTGGCGAGCTGCACCCGGGCCAGTCTGCCGATCTCCGCGTCGGACGGCGGGGTGTCCGCCGCCTACGCCGACCGCCCGTACGCCGTGCAGGTCGTCTTCTACGTCCACGTCGTGACGGCCTCGCTGGCCCTGCTGGTCGGCCCGTTCCAGTTCTCCGCCGCGCTGCGCCGAAGAGCACCGCGGGTGCACCGGTGGACCGGCCGGGTGTACGCGCTGGGGGTGGGCGTCGGGGCGGCGGCCGCGTTCGTGATGTCCTTCGTCAGCTCGATCGCCTTCGACGGCTTCTTCGGGTTCGGCACCCTCGCGCTGCTCTGGGCCTGGACCACCTGGCGCGGCTACCGGGCCGTCCGCGCGGGCGACCTGGCGGGCCACCGGGCCTGGATGATCCGCAGCTTCGCCCTCACCTACGCCGCCGTCACCCTGCGGGTGTGGCTGGGCGTGCTGATCGTGCTCCAGCTGCTCACCGCCGGCGGTGACCTCGACGGCGACCGGGCCTTCGACAACGCCTACGCGGCGCTGCCGTTCCTGTGCTGGCTGCCCAACCTGGTGGTCGCCGAGTTCCTGGTCCGCCGCCGGGGCCTGCCCGCCTACCGCCTCGTGCCGGCGCCGTCCCCGCGCTGATCCGGGAGGGCGCCGAGGTGCTCAGCCGATGCGGGTCGGCGTGTCCAGGAGCGGCTGACCGGTGGCCAGGAGGCTGGTGAGGTCGGCGGGGGTGAGGGTGTGCGGGGCGCGGAGGTAGAGCTCGTCGACGGTGGTGTGGGGGAGCGGGTGGGGCTGCAGCGAGAGCAGCGTGACCTGCCGCCCGGCCAGGGCGGTGTGGACGCGGGCGAGGTCGGTGGGGGTGCTGCGTCCGGTGGTGCGCACCCGCCACAGGGCGGTCGGCGGCGGGGGGCCGTGGAGGTGGTGCCGGTGGGACCACCAGGCGTGGAAGAGGGCGGTGCCGAGCAGGGCGAGGGCGGAGGTGGCGAGGACCACCGGGCCGTCGGGGCCGCTGACGACGATCTTGGCGACCAGGTCGGCCGCGGTGACCGAGACGAAGACGGCCGCGAGCTCGACGGTGTCGCGGCGCCAGCGGTGGGTGCGGGCGCCGCGCTGCGGGGCGCGGGGGAGGTCGGGTGCGGGCCGGGTCGTCTGGTGCTCCGTGTGCTCCATGGCACCACGGTGCCCAACGGGTGTTTCCCGACCGCGCACCCCCCGTGACCCGGCGGTTACGGTCTCCGGGCGCGCGTTACGGTCGGAGGTCCGCGGCCGCGGCGGCGACCTCGGCGAGCAGCAGGTGCAGGTCGGCCTCGGTGGTGTCGGCGTTGAGCAGGCAGGCGCGGAGCACCTCCCGCCCGTCCAGCCGCGCCCCGGTGACGAACACCCGGCCGCGCCGCTGGACGGCGGCCGGGAGCTCGCGGTTCAGCGCGTCGAGCGCTTCCTCGCCCAGGCCGGCCGGGCGGTGCCGGAAGGCCACGATGGAGGTCTGCACCTCGGCCAGCAGCTCCGACTGCCCGTCGGCCTCGACCAGTTCGCCGAGCCGGCGGGCCAGCGAGGTGCAGCGGGCGATGTCGCGGGCGAGGCCGCTGCGGCCCTTGTGGGCGATGGTGGCCCAGACCTTGAGGGCGCGGAACGGGCGGGTCTGCTCGGTGCCGTACTCGGAGAACCAGCCGAGCGCGCCGGCGGCCTCGTCGCGCAGGTAGGAGGGGACGAGGCTGAAGGTGGCGCGCAGCTCCTCGGGGTCGCGGACCAGGGCGCAGCCGCAGTCGACCGGGACGCCCAGCCACTTGTGCGGGTCGAGGGCGAGGGAGTCGGCGCGTTCGAGGCCGGCGTAGCGATGGGCGATCGCGGGGTCGAGCCGCCCGAAGGCCCCGTAGGCGCCGTCGACGTGCAGCCAGAGCTGCTGCTCGGCGCAGAGGTCGGCGAGCGGGCCGAACGCGTCGACGGCACCGGTGCCCACGGTGCCCGCCGAGGCGACGACCAGGAAGGGGAGCAGTCCGGCGGCCCGGTCGCGGTCGACGGCGGCGCGCAGCTCGGCCGGGTCGAGGAGGCCGTCCGGGCCGGTGGGGACGGTGCGCAGGTGCCGGCTGCCGAGGCCGAGGAGTTCGGCGGCCTTGCGGACGCAGGAGTGGGTCTCGCCGGTGACGTAGCCGACCAGTGGCGGCAGGCCGGCCAGGCCGTCCTCGCGGACGTCCCACCCGGCGCGGCGGGCGGCCCGGTTGCGGGCGGCGGCGAGGCAGACGATGGTCGCCATCGAGGTGCCGGAGGTGAGCAGTCCGCCGCCCGGCGGGTGCGGGAAGCCGGCCAGTTCGGCGATCCAGCGGACCACGGCGCGTTCCAGGTGGACGTCGGCGTGGTCGCCGCCGGCCGAGCTGGGGTTCATGGCGGCGGCGGCGAGGGTGGCGAGCACTCCGGCGGGGGCGGGGGCGGAGTTGACCCAGCCGAAGAAGCGCGGGTTGCCGTTGCCCATCGGGTGGGGGAGGACGTCCCGGTCGATGGCGGCGAGGAGCTCGGCGAGCGGGCGGCCGTCGGCGGGCAGCGGCGCGTCCAGCAGGGCGGTGCGGGCGGTGTCGTCCATCGGCTGCCAGACCGGGCGGGCGGGCAGTCCGGCGAGGTAGTCGGAGACCAGGTCGGCGGCGGCGTGGGCGGCGCCGCGGAACTCGGCGTGGGCGGCGCTGCCGGACTCGGCGCGGGACTCGGCGCGGGGCTCGGTGCGGGGCTCGGGGCCGGACCCGGGCCGGAGCCCGGCGCGGGGGTCCTCGGTGGTCATGGCGGCGGCTCTCCAGGGGTGGGGGGAGGCGCGGCGTCCTCGGCGCACCCTGAGCGGCCGATCCTACGGAACGGGCCCGCGCCGTGTGGCGCGGGCCCGGTGGGTGGGACGTGGCGGACGGGAGCGGTCGCCCCGGGGGCCGGTCAGTCCAGGGAGGCGGAGAGACCGCTCGCGGAGCGGCAGTAGCCCTGCATCTCCTTGTTGGTGATCTTGGAGCAGAGCCGGCCGGCCGCGCCGCCGTCCGTGTAGTTGACCGTGTAGTAGCTGACGAGGCCCTCGGCGCAGGCCTTGCGCTGCCAGCCGTCGGCGGCGGTCGCGCACTGCTGGGCGGCCCAGTCCTCGCGGTCCAGGTTGTACTTCATGGTGCGCGAGCCGACGCCGCGGCTGCAGTCGACCGCCCCGCCGCTGGCCTTGCCGTTGAGGCACCACTTGAGGGCGTCGGCGTAGACCTCGGGGTGGTTCGGGTAGTCGTGCGAGGAGAGGTAGAAGGTCGGGGCGTAGAAGAAGCACGCGGACTGGAACAGGGACGGCTGGTCCTTGCAGGGGTACAGCGGGTCCTGGGCGAGCTTGTCGGCGGGCAGGTTCGCCTTGGCCTTCTCGTCCTCCTCGTCCGGGCCGAAGAGCTGCATGAACAGGCCCTCGGAGCAGCGGATCCGGTTCTGGTCGGTGGGGAACTTGTTGCACAGGTCGCGCGCCTTGGCGACGTCCTGCTTGGCGACGAACATGGTGCCGTGGCCGACGCCGTGGATGCACGGGCCGGTGTTCTTCGGCGCGCAGAGCTTGAGCAGGTCCACCTCGGGCTGGGCGGAGGCGTTGAGCATCTCCTCGACGGCGCCGTGCAGGTAGCCGGCCGCGCAGGTCTCGTGCGGGAAGGAGATGACCTTCTGGAAGTCGGCGTTGAAGCGCTTGACCGCCGCGTGGCCGAGCTCGTGCGCGATCGGGTGGCAGAAGCGCACCGTGTACGGCTTCTCCTTGGTGATCTTGTCGAGGTCGGCCAGCGCGACGCCGGGGTCGGTGGCGTCCATCTCGGCCATCAGCTTGTTGCGCAGCGTCGAGCGGGTCCACACGGCCGGGTCGCCGGTCGGGGTGGCGCTCGCGGCCGGGGTGCCGGCCGGCGGCGCGGTGCCGGGGGTGGTGCCGGTGGCGGCCTGGGCCGTCGCCGCGGTGGCCGTCGCGGGCGTCCAGTCGGTGACGGCCACCGACCCGAGGCCCAGGACGCCCAGGAGCAGGGCGGTGAGAATCGCGAATACTCGCGGCTGCATGACGGGATCCCCCGGCGGATCGAGGTGGACGGTTCGCTCCCATCCTGACGGCACGGTGGCGGGAATCCGCGTTTTCGCCCGCCATTCGGGAGGTGTCGGCGACGCTATCGCACGGTCCGACGCCCGGGTGCGGCGGGATGGTTCCCGATGATCACCCGGACGGTGCAGCCGCTGGGCCGCCGGCGCCGCCGGCCCGTGCGCGGGGGCGGCTCCGGCGGGCGGACGGGCCTCAGAGGTCCAGCGTCACCCGGTACTGCGTCAGCCAGGCGTCCAGGTCGAGCGCCAGGTCGACGGCGAGCCGGACGGACTGCGGGTCGGTGTCCGGGGCGAACGCGTCCGCCAGCCGCCTGCGGTCCAGCAGGCCGAGCACGGGGGAGGTGCGCGCGGCGGCGAGCCGGGCCAGTTCGGAGCGCAGCAGCGCCGGGTAGTGCGGGTCGGTGGTGACGGGGTAGGGGCTCTTGGCCCGGTCGGCGATCTCGGGCGGCAGCAGGTCCCGGACGGCGGCGCGCAGCAGGCTCTTCTCCCGGCCGTCGAAGTGCTTCATCGCCCACGGCGTGTTGAAGACGTACTGGACCAGCCGGTGGTCGCAGAACGGGACCCGCACCTCCAGTCCGTTGGCCATGCTCATCCGGTCCTTGCGGTCCAGCAGGATGCGGAGGAAGCGGGTGAGGTTGAGGTACGAGATCTCCCGCATCCGGCGTTCCCGAGGGTCGGCCGCCGGCAGGTGGGGCACCTCGGCGATCGCCTCGCGGTAGCGGGCGCGGCGGTAGCCCGGCAGGTCGAGCTTGCGGAGCAGGTCGGCGTCGAGTAGCTGCTCGCGGGGGCCGGCGCCCGGGCCGCCGATGGCGTTGACCGCGGAGGCCCAGGGGAAGTCCTCGGCGGCGATCGCCCGCGGGTCGTGGAACCAGCGGTAGCCGCCGAACAGCTCGTCCGCGGACTCGCCGGACAGCGCGACGGTCGAGTGCCGGCGCACGCCGCGGAACAGCAGCAGCAGCGAGACGTCCATGTCCCCGACGCCGCCGGGCAGGTCGCGGGCGCGCAGCACGGCGGAGCGCTGGGCGAGGTCGGTGAGCTCGGCGGGCGCCAGCTCGATCACCCGGTGGTCGGCGCCGACGTGCCGGGCGAGCAGCCGGGCGTAGGGGCCGTCCGGCGTCGTGCGGGTCTCGTCGGCGTGGAAGTCCGCGCCCTGTCCGGCGAAGTCGACCGAGAAGGAGCGCAGCGGGCCGGCGCCCGCGGCCCGCAGCTCCCGGGCGGCGAGCGCGGTGACGGCGCTGGAGTCCAGGCCGCCGGAGAGGAGGGAGCAGAGCGGGACGTCGGAGTCGAGCTGACGGTGGACGACGTCCTCCAGCAGGGCCCGGACGGTGGTGACGGTGGCCTCCAGGCCGTGGGCGTGCTCGCGTGCCTCGAGCGCCCAGTAGCGGCGGGTCGTGACGCCCGCGCGGCCCACCCGCAGCAGGTGCCCGGGCGGGACCTCGGCGATCCCCCGGTAGGGGGTGAGGCCGGGGGTGCGGGTGAGGGCGAGGAGTTCGCGCAGCCCGTCCAGGTCGACGACCGGGCGGACGGCGGGGTGGGCGAGCAGGGCCTTGACCTCGGAGCCGAAGACCACGCCGTCGGCGGTGGCGTGGTAGTGCAGCGGCTTGACGCCCATCCGGTCGCGGACCAGCAGCAGCTCCTCGGTGCGGGCGTCCCAGACGGCGAGGGCGAACATGCCGTTCAGCCGCTCGGCCAGGCCCTCGCCCCACTCGAGGTAGGCGTGCAGCACCACCTCGGTGTCGCTGCGGGTGCGGAAGCGGTGCCCGGCCGCCGCCAGTTCCGCGCGCAGCTCGCGGTGGTTGTAGACCTCGCCGTTGTAGGTGAGCGCGGCCAGCAGCCGGCCGTCCCGTTCGACGGCCATCGGCTGGGTGCCGCCCCCGGGGTCGATGACCGCGAGGCGGCGGTGGCCGAGCGCGGCGTGCCGTTCGAGGCGGACGGCGCCGGCGTCCGGGCCGCGGCAGAGCTGGGTGGCCGTCATCGCGTCGAGGACGTCCCGTTCGGCGGTGAGGTCGCGGTCGAACGCGACCCATCCGGTGATCCCGCACATCAGCAAGCCTCCGGTCTTCCGCTGCGTACTCAGGGTGTCACGCTACGTGACGGCCAGGTGCGGCTACAAGGGTGCGACGGAAAGGTGCGGCAGGGAGGGGAGGGGAGGGGCGAGGGTGCCCGCTGGGGGCCGATCGGCTGATCTCTTGAGCTGAAAGTCGTAATGTCTGCCCGAATTCGGGCAGGATCTTTGTCCTCCCCGACCGGCGCGGCCTAGGCTCCTCACTCGTGTCGAGCTCACCCCACCCTCACGAGGACCTCCTCGCCCACCTCACCCGGACCAGCCCGCTCGGGCCCCGGGAGGCGGCGCGGATCGTGGCCGAGGTGCTGGCCTACTTCTCCGAGACCACCGAGGAGTACGTCCGCCGCCGCCACGGCGAGCTCCAGGCACGCGGACTGACCAACGAACGGATCTTCGCCCGGCTCGCCGAGGAGCTGCCCGCCCGCCGCGTCGCGGCACCGGAGCTCTCGGCCCGCCAGCTGCGCCGGATCGTCTACGGCTGAGCGCCGTCGCCGAGCGGGCGCCCAGGCGCCCCGGCCGCGCCGCCCCGCTGCTTCACCGCCTACCGCTCCACCGCCGTATCGACGTATCGCCGTATTGCTGTATCGCCAAGTGCCTTCCCGCCTTCAGAAGAGGAGCCCACGCATGTGCGGAATCGTGGCCTACATCGGCCCCAAGGACGCGACCCCCTTCCTGCTGGAGGGCCTGGCCCGCCTGGAGTACCGCGGCTACGACTCGGCCGGCGTCGCCGTCACCGGGCGCACCGGCGGCCTGAAGGTCCGCAAGGTCAAGGGCCGGGTCGCCGACCTCGCCGCCGCCGTCCCCGCCCGGTTCAAGGGCGGCACCGGCATCGGCCACACCCGCTGGGCCACCCACGGCGTGCCGAGCGACGCCAACGCCCACCCCCACCTGGACAACGCCGAGCGGATCGCCGTCGTCCACAACGGCATCATCGAGAACGCCGACGAGCTGCGCGCCAAGCTCGCCGCGGACGGCGCGGTCTTCCGCTCCGAGACCGACACCGAGGTGCTCTCGCACCTGATCGCCGCGCACGTCACCGAGGGCGTCGAGCTGGAGGACGCCGTCCGCGCCGCCCTCGGCCGGGTGGTCGGCACCTACGGCATCGCCGTCCTCGACGCCGAGCAGCCGGACCGGATCGTGGTCGCCCGTAACGGCAGCCCGATCGTGCTGGGCATCGGCGAGAAGGAGATGTTCGCCGCCTCCGACGTCTCCGCGCTCGTCCGCTACACCCGCCAGGTCGTCCACCTGGAGGACGGCGAGCTGGCCACCGTCCGCGCCGACGGCTTCCGCACCTTCACCTCCGACGCCCGCACCACGCACCGCCAGCCCTCCACCGTGGACTGGGAGATCGACTCCTACGACACCGGCGGGTACGAGCACTTCCTGCTCAAGGAGATCCACGAGCAGCCCGGCTCCGTCGAGCGCACCCTCAGCGGCCGCCTCGACGAGCGCTTCGCCACCGCCCACCTGGGCGGCCTCAACCTGGACGCCCGCGAGCTGCGCGAGATCCGCCGGGTCAAGATCCTCGGCTGCGGATCCGCCTACTACGCCGGCGAGATGGGCGCCCAGCTGATCGAGGAGCTCGCCAGGATCCCCGCGCACAGCGAGCCCGCCTCCGAGTTCCGCTACCGCAACCCGGTGATCGAGGCGGACACCCTCTACATCGCGGTCAGCCAGTCCGGGGAGACCTACGACACGCTGGCCGCCGTCCAGGAGGTCAAGCGCAAGGGCGGCCGGGTCCTCGGCGTCGTCAACACCGTGGGCAGCGCCATCGCCCGCGAGTGCGACGGCGGCATCTACCTGCACGCCGGGCCGGAGATCTCGGTCGCCTCCACCAAGGCCTTCACCTCCACCGTGGTCGCCTTCGCGCTGCTCGCGCTGCACTTCGGACGCATCCACGACCTCTCGCCCGCCGACGGCCGGCGGATCGTCTCCGCCCTGAACGCGCTGCCCGACCAGATCCGCGAGGTGCTCGACCAGAGCGGGAAGATCGCCGAGCTCGCCGCCGAGTACGCCGGGTCCACCGGCATGATGTTCATCGGGCGCGTCCGCGGCTACCCGGTCGCCCGGGAGGGCGCGCAGAAGCTCAAGGAGATCTCCTACGTGCACGCCGAGGCGTACCCGGCGAGCGAGCTGAAGCACGGCCCGCTGGCGCTGATCAGCCCCGAGCTGCCCACCGTCGCCCTCGTCCCGGACGACGAGCTGCTCGACAAGAACCTCACCACCCTCGGCGAGATCAAGGCCCGCTCCGGCCGGGTCATCGCCGTCGCCCACCGCAGGCCCGAGGAGAAGCTCGCCGACCACTGCATCCTGGTCCCCAAGAGCGAGCCCGAACTCGACCCGCTGCTCCTGAACATCCCGCTCCAGCTGCTCGCCTACCACGCCGCGGTGGCGCTGGGCCGCGACGTCGACAAGCCGCGCAACCTGGCGAAGAGCGTGACCGTCGAGTAGTCGTTCCGGCCCGGGTCGGCCGGGCCGGTCCTGCCGGGCCCGTCCGCCCCGATGCCTCCGCGGCGCTCCCGGGGCCCGGCCGTCCGCGCGACGGCCGGGCCCCGGGGGCTACGGGCCGGGCGCGGCCCGGCGCCCGCCCTCAGACCCGCTTGGGGGGCAGCAGGGCCACCGCGAGCAGAATCGCCAGGGCGCCTCCGCAGGCGTTCCAGAAGCCGTTGTCCAGGTCGGTGACGTCCAGCGAGACCGGCGACAGCTCGCGGCCCTTCTGGTACATCCACAGCACGCCGGTGACCACCCCGACCACGCAGGCCAGCAGCAGCCCGGGCCGGGACCGCACCAGCAGGGCGACCACCGCGATCCCGGCGGCGAGGGCCAGGAGCAGGAACATCGACATCGCGGTCGAGGTGGTGCGCGTGGGGGACATCCCCCGGAACAGGTCGGCCACCGGCACCGACCTCGGATCGCTCTTCCCGTACCAGGGCTGGAAAGAGCTGAGCACCAGCCCCGCCGCTCCGGCCAGACCCAGCAGGGCTGCTAACGCGGTACGCATCGGACGGTTCCCCCCAATTCCTCTCGGACTCCTCGTGACGACGATCGGGCCCCCGCCTGGAGCATGCCACGGACTGCCCGTCGGCCGGTGGTCAACCGGGCGACGGGCGTGAGAAGTTGCGGTGGTGGTCGGCCGGCGGAGCGTCCGGCCTCCGTTGGGTCCCGGGTCGGCAGGGGCCTGCCGTGGGTCAGAACACCGAGCAGCCGGAGAGGGTGGTCAGGGTGTCGAGGGCGGTGACCGCGGCCACCGAGTTGCCGGCCTGGTCCAGCCGAGGGCCCCACGCGCAGACCGCGGCCCGCCCAGGGAGTATCGCGAGCACGCCGCCGCCCACGCCGCTCTTGCCGGGCAGGCCGACCCGGAAGGCGAACTCGCCCGCCGCGTCGTAGGTGCCGCAGGTCAGCAGCACGGCGTTGACCCGCTTGGCCTCGCTGCGCGACATCAGCCGGGTGCCGTCGGCGCGCACCCCGTAGCGGGCCAGGAAGGAGCCGGCGAGGACCAGGTCGCGGCAGCTGGCGGTGACCGCGCAGTGCGCGTAGTAGTGGTCGAGGACGGTCTCGACCGGGTTCTCCAGGTTGCCGTGGCTGGCGATGAAGTGGGCCAGCGCGGCGTTGCGGTGGCCGTGCTCGGCCTCGGAGGCCGCCACCACCGGGTCGGTGTCGATCAGCGGGTTGCCGGACTCCCGGCGCAGGAAGTCGCGGACGGCCCCGGCGGCGTCGCCCGTCATGCTCTGCAGACGGTCGGTGACGACCAGGGCCCCCGCGTTGATGAACGGGTTGCGCGGGATGCCGTGCTCGGTCTCCAGCTGCACCAGGGAGTTGAACGGGTTGCCGGAGGGTTCGCGGCCCACGCCGGTCCAGACGGTGTCGCCGCCGTGCGCCATGGCCAGCGCGAGGGTGAACAGCTTGGACACGCTCTGGACCGAGAACGGCCGCTCCCAGTCCCCGGTCCCGTACAGCTCGCCGTCGACGGTCGCCACCGCCATGCCGAAGGCGTCCGGCTCCACGGTGGCGAGAGCCGGGATGTAGTCGGCGACGCGGCCCTGCCCGGCGGTGGCGTGCGCGGCCGCGGAGGCTGCCTCCAGCAGCAGCGGGTAGTCCAGGCTCTCTCCGTCGGGCATGCCGCTCAACGCTGTTCCTCCACGGGCGCGATCACAGGTACGACCAGAATTATGCGGGTTTCGGCACGACGGGCCGGCCGCCGGGGCGTGGCCGGTCGCCCTGTGGTCGTCCTGTGATCCGTTCCGTCGGGGAGCGTGGCCGTCGGCGCGTGGCCGTCAGGGCGCGGCGCTCGGGGCCGGGAGGGCCGGCCCGGAGAGCAGGGTGCCGGTGTCGGAGTACGGCCAGCCGTTGGGCACACAGCCGTGCAGGCCCTTGATCTGCTGCATCATCACCGGCGCCGGCTGGCCCTCGCCGGGGCAGTCGACGTGCCCGTACCCGATGACGTGGCCGACCTCGTGGTTGACGGCGAGCGCGTGGTAGAGCGCGGGCTTGCCGACGTAGAACTCCGACAGCTCCCGCCAGCGCTTGACGTTGATGACGACCTGGTGCCCCACCCCGCAGTTCACCGTGCCACCGGTGTCCAGGCCGTACTGGCCGCAGATCCGGTCGGTGGTCGCCGGGGTGGCCAGGTAGACGGTGAAGTCCACCGGGTCCGCGGCCACCCGCTGGAACGAGGCCTCGCCGCCGGCCGCCCAGCCGCGCCGGACGTCCCCGAGGACGGCGTCCACCTCGGCGGCGAACTGCCCGGGCTTCTCCGGGAGGCCGTCCTCCGCGCGGACCTTGTAGCGGTACAGGTGCTCGCCCGTACCGATGCGGGCCGTGCCGCCGGTGGCCGTCGTGAACCGCATCGGCTTCTGCCGGGTGTCCTGGGCCCACGGGTGCCACCACAGCAGACCGGCGGTCACCGCCGCGACCACGACCAGGGCGGGTGCGCCGTAGCGGATCCGCCGGGACCGGGGTGCGCCGAGCCTCTTCATGAACCTCCTCATACCGGGAGGAACGCGCGGACGGGGGCGATTGGTTCAGTCGGATTCGGACAGGTCTGGTCGGATTCGGTCGGATCGGGTCGGGTCGGGGGTGGGCGGGGCGGATCGGTGGCGGAGCTCGGTGTCCCGGTGGGACCGGCCGGTGTCAGGACGGCCGGAAGCGTTCGGGGGTGACGCAGGCCTGGCGGGCGAGCAGGTCGGTGAAGGCGGTGGTGGCCGGGTCGGGGCGGGTGCGGGTGTAGGCCGCGAGGGTGCGGTGCACCAGGGGGTCGGGCAGCAGCACGGCGGCGTCGAAGCGGTCCGGGACGAGGTTGGCCGGCACCAGGGCCGGTCCGAGGCCCGCCGCGGCCAACAGCGGCGCGGCGGAGGTCTGTTCGGTGCGCACGGCGGCCCGCGGGGTGAAACCGGCCCGGGCGCAGACCTGGTCGAGCAGATCGGCCAGGCCGTGGCCGGGGGCGTAGTGCACCCAGGCGCGGTCGGCCAGTGCGCCGAGCGGCAGCGGCTGTTCCGGGCGCCCGGCGAGCGGGTCGTCGGAGGGGAGCACCAGGACGAACTCCTCCACGCCGAGCTCGCGGATCGGGCCCTCCCACCCCGCCGGTACCGGCCCGACGGCCAGGTCGGCCCGGCCCGCCGCCATCGCCTCCTGGAGCCGGTCGGCGTGCGGGTACTCGCGCAGCCGGATCCGCACGCCGGGGTGCCTCGCCCGCCAGGTCCGCAGGACGGGCGGCAGGATGCCGAGGCTGACCGAGTGGACGGTGGCGACCTCCAGTTCGCCCTCGTCCAGCCCGCCGGCGCGGCGCGCGGCCGCGTGCAGCCGGTCGGTCTCGGCGAGCGCCGCGCGGGCGTGCGGGAGGACGGCCCGGCCCAGTGGGGTGAGGCGCACCGCGCGGGGGAGCCGTTCGAGCAGCGGACCGCCGACGGCCTTCTCCAGCGCGCGCACCTGGTGGGACAGCGCCGGCTGGGTCACGTGCAGCTGTTCGGCGGCGCGCGTGAAGGAGCCGGTGTCGACGACGGTGACCAGGTACTCGAGCTGCCGCAGCGTTGTCATGAGCGGATTTTATCGATGGCATCGACTACATGCCTTGGACGCATGAGTACTAGTCGGGGGAGGGTCAAGGGGTGGCCGCCGGGCGAGACGCCCGGCCCGGGGACCTTCCGTCCCCGTTCCCGCGCCCGTACCCGAAGACCCCCGAAGGAGTACCCCGTGTCCTCGACGTCCGCGCAGTCCCCGACGTCCGCGCAGGCCCCGACCCCGCGGCCCGCGCTCGCCGCCCTCGAAGGGAAGCGCCTGATCGTGGTGGGCGCCGGTTCGCGCACCGGCCGCCTGCTCGCCGTGACCGCCTCGGCGGCCGGCGCCGAGCTGGTGCTGGCCGGGCCCGACCCCCGCAAGCTGGAGTGGACGGCCGGTGAGCTGTCCGGGCCGTCCGAGGTGGTGCCGGTCGACCTCGCGGACGAGGCGTCGATCGCCGCCCTCGCCCGGCGGGCCGGCGGCTTCGACCACCTGGTCTCGACCGCCGCGATGCCCGCCAACGGCCCCCTGAAGGACCTCGAACTCGCCGACGTGCAGCGGGCGTTCGCGGCCAAGGTGATCGGCCCGCTGCTGCTCGCCAAGCACCTGGCACCGCAGGCCGCCGACGACGGCTCGTTCACCTTCTTCTCCGGCGTGGCCGCCTGGCGCCCGGCGCCGGAGCGGACGGTGATGGCCACCGCCAACGGCGCGCTGGCCTTCCTCGTCCAGGCGCTCGCGGTCGAGATCGCCCCGGTCCGGGTCAACGCCGTCTCGCCCGGCATCGTCGACACCGGCTCCTGGGACGGGCTTGGCTCCGGCAAGGCCGCGTTCCTGCGCGGCGTCGCCGAGCGCAACCCGGCCCGCCGCGTCGGCACCCCCGACGACCTGGTCAAGGCCGTCCTCTACGCAGTCGACAACCCGTACGTCACGGGCACGGTGCTGCACGTCGACGGCGGCGGCCGGCTGGCCTGACGGGAGGACCTCCGATGACGCACACGACTCCGACGGCCTCCGGGCTCCCGGTGGCTATTCCGCAGCGGGCACCAGGGCGTGGCAGTGGCCAGGGCCGGCGCCGGGTCCTGCACCGGACTCCGCCCCGGGGCCGTCTGGCCCGCGGCACCGTGGCCCTCGCGGTGGCGGCCTGCCTGGTGGGCGGCACCACCGCGGCCGCGCAGTCCCGCGGCGGTGGGCACCGGGACACCCCGCGGGCCTGGCCGCAGCGGCTGGTCGACCGCTCGCCCGACCTCGTCCGGCCCGGCACGCTCACCGTCGACCGCACGATCGGCGAACGCCGGGCCACCCGGCTGGTCCACCTGGCCCAGCAGCTCTACACGTTCTGGAACACCGGCCGGCAGCAGTACCTGGACGCCGCGATCAGCCCGTCGTTCCGGGACAACACCCTGCCGGACGGCCGCCCGCAGGGGCCCGCCGGACCCGCCGCCGCCTCGGCGGCCTTCCGGGCGGCGGTGCCCGACCTCACCTGCGAGCTCTCCGACGTCCTGGTGACGGGGGACCGGATCACCGCCCGGCTGGTCTTCCGGGGCCACTTCACCGGCACCTTCGAGGGCGTCCGGGGGCGGGGCCAGCGGGTCGAGTTCAACGCGATCGACATCCAGCACGCCGGGGGCGACCGGATCACCGAGGACTGGCACGTCGAGGACAACCAGACACTCCTGCGCCAACTCGGCGTCGGCGGCTGACGGCCGGCCCGTCCGCCCCCTCCCTCCCCGGCCCGTCCGCCTCCTCCCCCGGTTCTCCGGCGGCTCGGCCCCTGGTCGCCGAGCCGCCGGAACCCGCTCAGCCCATGCTCTTCGCACCGTCCAGGGACTCCCGGATGATGTCGGCGTGGCCCGCGTGCTGGGCGGTCTCGGCGACGACGTGCATCAGGACGCGGCGGGCCGACCACTCGGCGTCGGCCTCGAACCAGGGCGCCTTCGGCAGCGGCTGGGTGGCGCCCAGGTCGGGCAGCTCGACGACCAGGTCGTCCGTGCGGCGGGCCACCTCCTCGTACTCGGCGAGCACGCCGGCCAGCGTCTCGCCCGGCAGCATCCGGAACTCGTCGGCCCGGCGGGCGAAGTCCTCCTCGGTGAAGGCGGTGAAGTCGGGCATCGCCGACGGGCCCCCGACGATGAAGTCGGCCCAGACCCGCTCGACGGCGGCCACGTGCTTGATCAGGCCGCCCAGGCACAGCTCGCTGGCCGTCGTCCGCAGACCGGCCTGCTCGTCGGTGAGGTCGCGGGTGGTGAAGCGGAGGAAGTGCCGCTGCTTGGCCAGGGCCGTCAGCAGGTCGGCGCGCTCGCCGGTGGCGGTGGCGGTGCTGCTGCTCGGGGTCGCGGTCATGGTGTGGCCTTCCGTTCGGGTCGTGCTCGGTTCCTGCTCTCTCGGACAAGGTCCACGCTACGGGCCATTGCGGTCAGTTCCTGGCCTGAATTGCGCGAGAATCGCTGACATGGCGAACACCAGCACCCGAACGCTGCGACTGCTCTCGCTGCTCCAGACCCACCGCTACTGGCCGGGCGGGGAACTGGCCGACCGGCTCGGCGTCTCGATCCGCACGCTGCGCCGGGACGTCGACCGGCTGCGCGAACTCGGCTACCCCGTCGAGGCGCAGCGCGGCGTCGACGGCGGCTACCAGCTCGCCGCGGGCGCCGCCCTGCCCCCGCTGGTGATCGACGACGAGGAGGCGGTGGCGCTCGCCGTGGGCCTGCAGGCCGCGGCCGAGAGCCCGGTGGAGGGCATCGCCGAGGCCTCCGTCCGGGTGCTCGCCAAGGTCGCGCAGGTGATGCCGGCCCGGCTGCGGCGCCGGGTCGAGGCGCTGCGCGCGGTCACCGTGCCCATCGGCGGCGGCACCCCGGCCGGCCCCGGCGTCGACCCGGACCGGCTCACCGCGGTGGCGCTCGCCTGCCGGGACACCGAGCGGCTCCGCTTCTCCTACTCCGCCGCCGACGGCCGGGGCTCCCGACGGCACGTCGAGCCGCACCGGCTGGTCTGCCTCCACCGCCGCTGGTACCTCGTCGCCTACGACCTCGACCGGCAGGACTGGCGGACCTTCCGACTCGACCGGCTCAGCTCCCCGCAGGGCAGCGGTACCCGGTTCGGCCCCCGCGAACTCCCCGCCGAGGACGCCGCCGCGTTCGTCCGGGCCGGGCTCGACGGCGTGCCCCGCCCGCACCGGGTCGAGGCCCTGGTGGCCGCCCCCGCCGAGACCGTCCGCGCCCACGTCGGCCGCTGGGGCACCGTCGAGGAGGTGGACGCCGGGCACTGCCGGCTGCTGATGACGGCGGACTCGCTGGACTGGCCCGCGATGGCGCTCGGCTCGCTCGGCGCCGAGTTCCGGGTGACGGCCCCGGCCGAACTGCGCGTCCTCGTCGAGGAGTGGGGGGCACGCTTCACCCGGGCGGCGGGGGCCGGGGCCGCCGGGTAGCGGCGGTGCGGCGCTGTGGGGCGGGGCAGTCGTCCGGGCGGACCGTCCGGCCGGGGCGCCCCGGCCGGGACGTCAGGGCGGGATCGACTCGACCGCCGCCCGCAGCCGCCCCAGCACGCCCGCCAGCTCCTCCAACGGCGGGCCGGCCAGCGCCAGCCGCAGCGCGTGCGGGCGGAGCGGGCCGGTGGCGAAGGCGTCGGCGGTGGACACCAGGATCCCCTGCTCCGCCAGGACGGCGGCGGCCCGATCGGGCCGCTGGTGCTCCGCCAGCCCGAGCCACAGCAGGTACGAGGCGGGGTGCGCGGTGACCTCGAGACCCGCCAGCGCGGCCCGGGCGACCCGCTGACGGGCGGCGGCGTCCTCCCGGCGCCGCGCCTCCAGCCGGGCGACCGTGCCGTCCGCGAGCCAGCCCGTCGCCAGCGCCGTGACCACCCCCGGGGCGCCCCAGGCCGCGGCGCGCAGCGCGCCGGTCACGGCCGGCACCAGGTGCCCGGGCGGCACGGCGAAGCCGAACCGCAGCCCGGGAGCCACGTTCTTCGACAACCCGGCGACGTAGCAGGTGCGTTCCGGGGCCAGCGCGTGCAGCGGCGGGGGCGGCGACGCCTCCAGGAAGGCGTACGTGCCGTCCTCGATCAGCGTGCAGCCGTGCGCGGCGGCGAGGTCCGCCAGCCGCTCGCGCTGCGCCGGGTCGAGCACCCAGCCGAGCGGGTTGTGGACGGTCGGCATCGTGTACACGGCGCGGACCGGCCGGGCGCGGCAGAGCCGCTCCAGCGCGTCGAGGTCCGGGCCCGCCGCCGTCACCGGGACGGGCGCGAGGTCCAGGCCGTGCGCGGCGGCCAGCAGCTTCACGCCCGGGTAGCCGAGCGCGTCCACGGCGAGCACGTCACCGGGCCGGGTCAGCGCGCGCAGCACGCAGTCCAGCGCCTGTTGCGCCCCGCCCGTCAGCACGACCCGCTCCGGGGCCGTGTCGACCCCGCGGTCCAGCAGGTACCGCGCCACCACCGCCCGGTCGGCCCGGTGGCCGCCGGGCGGGTGCTGGCGCAACAGCGCCGACGGGTCCGCCGAGGCGGCCAGTTCGCGCAGGGCCCGGCGCAGCTGCTCCCCCTGGCCTGGATCGAGCGGCTGGTTGAACGACAGGTCGGCCACCCGCGGCACCGGCAGTGCGCGCGAGGGCTCGATGCCGTCGAACCCGGAGCGGTCCCGGACGAAGGTGCCGCGCCCGCGTTCCCCCACCACCAGCCCGGCGGCGGCCAGTTCGGCGTACACCCGGGAGGCGGTGGCCAGCGCGATCCGCCGCTCGCGGGCCAGCGCCCGGTGGGTCGGCAGCCGGGTGCCGGGCCGGAGCGCGCCGGAGCGGATGGCCGCCGCGTACGCGTCGACGACGGCCTTGTAGGAGGGCGGTCGCACGGGCGCCTCCGGGATCGGGGTCGATGGGGTCCGCCCATGGGGTTCGTCCACGGGTTCGTCCACATGGGGCCGTCGACGTGTCCGTCGACGTGTATCCAGGACAATAAGTGGCTCGTCCCGGGCGGGTGTTCGTAGCCTCGATGCCGTCCGCACCCAGGCCCACCCCGAGCGGTCCGTGCGCGTGCCCCGCCCCGGCGCGGGCCCCGCGTGCTGCCGGGCGAAACGGAGCAACCGCCATGACCGTCCGCACCGAACGCGACCGGCACGTCGTCACCCTGACCATCGACCGGGAACGGAAGCTGAACGCCCTCGACCGGCCGACCATCGACGCGCTGCTCGCCGCCCTCGACCGCGCCGACGCCGACGACGACGTCCGCGCCGTCGTCCTCACCGGGGCAGGGGAGCGGGCCTTCAGCGCCGGCGCCGACATCCCCTGGCTCGCCGGCAGCATCGCGGGCGGCACGGAACGGGCGCTGCGCGAGGTCGTCCGGCGCGGCCACGCGCTCACCCGGCGGATCGAGGAGTTCCCGAAGCCGGTCGTGGTGGCCGTCAACGGCCTGGCCTACGGCGGGGGTTGCGAGATCACCGAGGCCGCCCCACTGGCCGTCGCCGCCGAGCACGCGACCTTCGCCAAGCCGGAGATCTCGCTCGGCTTCCCGCCGCCGTTCGGCGGGTCCCAGCGGCTCCCGCGGCACGTCGGCCGCAAGCGCGGACTGGAACTGATCCTCACCGGCGACCCGATCACCGCCGCCCGAGCCGCCGAGCTCGGCCTCGTCAACGCCGTCGTCCCGGCCGCCGAACTGCTCGACACCGCAAGGGCCCTGGTCGACCGGATCATCCGGCACGCGCCGACCGCGGTCGCCGCCTGCCTGCGCGCCGTCACCCGGGGCATCGACCTGCCCGTCGACGCGGGCCTCGCCGTCGAGGCGGCCTGCTTCGCGAGCACCCTGCCCACCGAGGGCGTCCGGGACGGACTGCGGCGCTTCCTCGACCGGTAGCGCCCGAGGGCCTGCGGGCGTGCTCGCTCGGCGGTCGCGCTCTCGGGGGCTTGCTCAGTGTTCGCGCTCACCGCACTCGGCGGGCCGCAGCACGCCGCCGACGGGCAGCGCGGCCGGGCCGGCCAGGAGCAGACAGGCCTCGCCGGCCGGGCCGTCCGCCTGGTACTCGACCGACGCCGCGTGCTGCGCTCCGCCGGGCTGGAGCTCCGCGCGCACCCTGGCCGCCGGGAACCGCCCCGCCAGAGCGCCGAAGACGAGCACCCCGTCGCCGTCCGCGAGGGTTTCGGTGACCTCGAGGCGCCAGTGCGTGTCGGCCTCCTGGAGCAGCAGCCGGCCGGACTTGTCCAGCGCCCGCAGAAAAGCCCGGCGGGTGCGGAGCAGATCGGCCACCGCACAGCACAGCGCGGTGCCCTCGACCCGGTGGAAACCGTGGAACGGCGCCATCGTCAGGAACTCGCCGAGCAGAGCGATGGCGCTCGCGCGGGCCGGCGGGAAGGCATCCGGTTGCTCGGCGATCTCCAGCAGGAACCGCGCGGCCGTCACCGCAGCGGGGAACACGGCGGACATGTGGCCGTGCATGACGCTGCTGTACTCCAGCCCGGACACCGCGGTGGCGACCTGGACCCGGCTGCGGGCGGTGGCCAGCAGCCGCAGCGGCTCCACCGGATCGGACAGCCAACGCTCGGGCGGCCCGGTGTCGTCGGCCCGCGGCGTGAGGTGCAGCCCCGGGGTCGGGATCGCGTCCCAGTCCACCGCGGCGATGCGTTCGATCAGCATCCCGGGATCCTCCCACGCCCCGCGCGGGCCGCCCGGTGCAGCACGATCCGCGGCACCGCACGGTTCGACGTTCCGCTGGTGGGCGTCCTCGACCTCCTCCTCGGCGAAGGCGTCGAGGTCCTTGTCGAGCCCGACGACCCCGGAAGCCGCCTCCGTCAGCGCCCGGACGACCGGCCGGGCCGGCATCGCTGCTGGGAACCCCTCGTCGACCGGGTGCTGAGCGGAGGCCATCGTGACCAGGGTCCCGCCGGCCGGCAGCCGTTGCCGGAGGCGGGCGTCGACGTCGGGGGCCGGCCCAGCTCGCTGTGGGCGACCTGGCGCAGCACGCCTGCGAGCGGCGACCGGTGCGTCTCGCGCCGGTGGCCGAAGCGCGCCGTGCCGCCGAACGCGCGGGCCCGTAGCGCCGGATCCGCGGTGGCTGCCGTCTCCGGATCCGTGGGCAGCGGCGTACCGGACGGGTGGTCGAGCGCAGGAATTCCACGGGCGTCTCCCACCCCACCCGGCACCTGCACTCCTTCGCAAGGCCGGCACCGTTCGGCGCACCCGGTCCGGGCCGTTTCTGGGCGGTCGCCCGGTAGCCGCACCAGGCGCCGTGATCCGTCCACGGTTCGGGGACGGGCGCGGTGCCGTGCTCCGTCGGGCGAGCTAGGTGTTCCGGCCACAGTGGTCGGCGACGGTGTCGGCGAAGGCGCGGGCCAGTGGGGAGAGCCGGTCCCCGCGGCGGACGGCCCAGCCGGCCGCGAGGACGGGGAGCGCGGGCAGCGGCAGCAGCCGCAGGCCGGGGTGGCCGGGGCCCTGCCACTGCGGCAGGGCCGGGACGACGGCGTGGCCCAGACCCAGCTCGGCCAGCAGGATCGCGGTGTCCCAGTCCGCGACGCTGGTGTCGAAGACCGGCCGGATGCCGGACCGCCCCAGCCAGGAGTCGAGCTGGGAGCGCGACACCGAGTTCTGCGGCAGCCCGATCAGCCGGGCGTCCTGCAGGTCGGCGGGCTCGATGGCGTCCCGGGCGGCCAGTGGGTCCCCGGCGGCGACGGCCAGCACCCAGGGCAGCTCGACCACCGGCCGCTGCTCGATCCCGTGCACCGGGGTGCCGAGCGTGACCCAGGCCAGGTCGACCCGGCCTGCGGTGAGCGCCTCGAAGCAGCTCCGACTGGAGACCTCGGTCTGGAACTCCAGGCTGACCTGCGGGAAGCGCCGGCGGTAGTCGACCACGGCGGCGGACATGAAGTGCCGGATGCTGGTGGCTCCGGTGGTGATCCGCACCGATCCGCCCTCACCGCGGGCGAGTTCGCCGATGCTGCGCAGCGCGTGGTCGATGCTGCCCAGACCGGTGGCGACGGCCGTCTGCAGGAGGCGGCCGGCCTTGGTGGGCACCACCCCGCGCGGACGGCGCTCCACCAGGGTCAGGCCCAGCTCCCGTTCGAGCCGTTTCACGTGCTGGCTGACGGCCGACTGGGTGCAGGACAGCTCGCGGGCGACGGCGCTCAGCGAGCCGGCCCGGCAGACCGCGGCGAAGACGCGGAGGTCGTCAAGAGTCACGACGACCCAAGGTAGTGCTTGGGGGTTTCCCAGTAAATCGGTGGATTGACTTGGGTGTTCGGCAGGATCGATCATCGTCGTGGGCCCAGGGCGGCAACCCGCCCGCCGTCCTCGCGCGCACCGGACGCACAGGCGGGGGCGCGGCGGGTGCCGACCCGCACAGCTGGTGCAGGATGAGGACGACCGCGATCGGAACGAACGAAGGGGGACGGACGTGCGCTACGCCGACGGTCCGGGGACGCACTGCGAGGTGCACGTCGACGCCACGGTGGAGCAGGTGTGGCGGCTGGTCACCGACATCGGCCTGCCCGCCCGCCTGAGCCCCGAGCTCCAGCGCGTGGGCTGGCTCGACGGCGCGGACGGGCCGGCGCCCGGCGCCCGGTTCGAGGGCCACAACCACCGCGACGACATGGGGGACTGGCGGACCGTCAGCCAGGTGATCGAGCTGGCCGAATACCGGTCCTTCGCGTGGGCCGTCGTCGACCCGGACGGCCGCTACGGCGCGCCGGTGCCGACGTCGTCCGCCCTGTCGGACGATCAGGGGCTCGGCCCGGCGGTCGCGCTGGCCACCTGGCGCTTCGACCTCGCCCCCGAGGAGGGCGGCACCCGGCTGCGTCAGTCCGTCGTCATCGGCCCCGGGCGCAGCGGGGTCAGCCTGGTCATCGACCGGTGGCCGGACCGCGAGGAGCAGATCGTCGAGTACCGCCTGGCGGACCTCCGCAAGGGCATGACGGCCACCCTGGAGGGGATCAAGGCGCTGGCCGAGCAGGGCGACCGGGCCGGCCGCGCGGAAGGATGACGAGTCCCGTGCCACCGGGCGAGGCGTCGGCGCCGCCCGGTGAGGTGTCCGCGCTGCTCGACGGTGTGCGCGCCTCGGCGGCACGGTTCGGTGCCGCGGTCGGGGCGTTGTCGGACGCGCAGGCCCGCGGGCCCTCCCGGCTCCCGGGCTGGAGCCGGGCCCACCTGGTCACGCACGTGGCCCGCAGCGCCGACGTCTACCACTGGCTGCTGGAGCTGGCCCGCACCGGTACCGAACCCGGGCCCCGGGCGGACGCCCCCACCCTCGACCGGCTGCTGCGCGAGGGCGCGGGGCGGGACGCGGCCGCCCTCGGCGCGGACCTGCGGGAGAGCCTGGACCGTCTGGTCGAGGAGGCGACGGCCGGGCCCGCCGAGCGGTGGCTGGTGCTGGTCACCGCCCTCGCGGGGTGGCGGCACCCGGCCTGGTACGTCCTGTGCCGGGCGCAGCGGGAGCTGGAGGTCCACCTCGTCGACCTGGGTGTCGGTCACCCGGCCGCGCGGTGGCCCGCCGACTTCGTCGGCCGGGAACTCGACGAGGCCGCGGCCGCGCTGGGCGCCCGCCGGTTCCCGCTGGCCGGGATGCACGCCACCGATCTGGGCCGCACCTGGCGCCCGGCCGAAGCGGAGCCCGAACCGGAGCCCGAACCGGAGGCCGGTCCGCAGGCCGGCACCGTCGTGTCCGCTCCGGGCCACGCCCTGCTCGGCTGGCTCGCCGGCCGGATCCCGCCCGAGCGGCTCCACTCGACCGGCCCGCTCCCGGTGCCACCGCGGTGGCCGCTCCCGCCCGCTCCCGGCTGGGGCTGACGGCGCCACGGGTGCGCCCCGGCCGGTGGCGACGGGCCCGGCGTTGATCGTTCGTTTACCCGGACGCGGTTCACTGGCGACACCTCCGCCGCGCGGCCGCTCCGGGCGGTGCAGCGCCGGACCACCGCCTCGCACCACGGGAGAAGACACGTGATCGCCGTCGCCGTCCTCGGATCGAACGCCAATGCCGTCCGGGTCGCGGGCAGACTCGCCGCGGCCGGCTACGTGGTGCGCACCTGGGGCACCGCCGAAGCCGGGGCGGCCGGATCCGCCCGCCCCGGCCGCGGCCCCCGCGCGAACCCGACACCCGCGGGGGCCGCGGCCGGGGCGCGAGCGCTGCTGACCTGCGTCGAGGACCCCGACGACCTCCGCGCGCTGCTGACGGACCGCCGTGCCGGTGCGCTCGGCGCCGTGGCGTCCGGCGCCTGGTGGCTCAACCTGGCCCCGGCGGCCGCCGCGACGAACGAGGAGTTCCGCGCCCTCGCCCGCTCCCATGCGCTCACCTACCAGCACACCCCGCTCATCGGCGAGCACGGGGACCTGCTGGCGGTCGGCCCGGCGGCCGCCGACGCCCGCGCCTTCTGCGATCCGGTCCTCGGGGCGATCGCGCCCGTCGTCCGTGCCGGCACGCCGGTGGTGGAGGTGCCGGTGTCGGCGGCGGGCGGCTCCCGGCGCTGAGCCCCGTGCGCCGGTTCCGGGGCGCCGGGGCTCACCAGGAGACCGGGTAGCGGACGGGGTGGCCGCCGATCCGTCCGGGGAGCAGGCCGATGGCCACCAGGATCCCGGCGGACAGCACCAGCAGCGGGAGGAACGGCACCGGGTGCGGGGCCTGGAGCACCACGACCACGGCACTGGCGACGGCCGGGGAATGGGAGAGGTGCGTGAGCATCATCGCGCCGAGGGAGAGCCCGGCGGCCACCGCGGCGCCCCAGGCGGTGCTTCCGGAGACGGCGAGGGTGGCGTAGCCGATCAGGGCGGACATCAGCTGGCCGCCGACGACGTTGCGCGGCTGGGAGATCGGCAGCCCGGGGGCGCCGTGCACCAGGGCGGCGCTGGCGGCGATCGGGGGGATCAGCAGCGGCTGGTGGACCAGGACGCCGATCGCCGCGAGCAGCAGCAGGGCTCCGACGGCGAAGACGGAGGCGCGCAGCGCGTGCAGCGGGTGGTGCCTGGGGGCGTGGTGCCCGGGGGCGTCGGCGGGCTCAGGGGTGGGCATGCGGGGCGACTCCGGGTGGGCGACGGGGAACCACGGGATGACAGGCACACCGCCGGTCAAAAGGTGGGATGTTTCGCCTGGTGGACTGCCCGGCGGACACCCCGGTGGACTGCTCGCCGCGCCCCGACCGCCCCCCGCCCCGGCGACGCCGCCCAGCCGACACCGCCCCGCCGCGGCACCGGTGCCTTCGCCGCCGGGCGGCCCCGGTGGGGCCCCGTCCACGGCTGATTCGCCACCGTGCCGACCATCCCGTCATCGCCTTCGGGCGTGCGGCTTCGGCCCCTCGCGCCGCCGGCCGCGCACCGCTGCCACGGAGGATCGGCCCCGGGACCGGTCAGGCCTGCCGGGGCTCCTGGGCCGCCTGGGCCTCCTGGGGTCGTATCAGTGCCGTCGGGAGGTAGCCGGAGGAGACTCCGAGCTGCCAACCGTGGGCCTGGACGGCCAGGGCCGCCAGGGTGATCGGGCCGACCGGGAGGAGGCTGCGGGCGGGGGCCGTCTCGGGTGTCGTCTCCCGGTGCAGGTCCAGGCGTGCGACCAGGGCGCGCTCGAAGGCGGGCTGGTCGTCGTCGAGCAGGACGCGCAGCAGGCGCTGGTCGGGCGTCAGCGCGCCGGCGGCGTCCAGGGCCGCGGCAGCGGCGCCCCGTTCGGCGGCGTCCGGCTTGCGCAGCGGCAGCGGGCCGGGTGCGACCCAGGGGGAGACGGCCGTCTCCACCACGTCGAGGTAGTCGCAGAGCGCGTCCATCTCGGCGAGCTCGGCCGGTTCGGAGGTCGAGTGGATGTCGGACCAGGGCAGGCCCTTGCGGACGGAGGGTGCGTAGTCGTCCTTCAGCAGCGGGCCGAGCATCCGGCGCCGCTCCCCGATCTGGCCGCTGATCACGACCAGCGCGAAGGCGTCGACCCAGGTGGCGGCGGTGGGGGCGAAGTCGATGGTGTCGAAGCGGAGCTCCTCGCTGGAGAGCGTCTCGTCGATGAGGGGGAAGGGCACCTCGAAGTCGCCCCGGGGGAAGCAGCCGAGGCTGAGCACGCCGTGGAAGCACTCGGCCGCCGTGTCGAGGGCGGCACCGGCGCGGGCGCCTCCGAGCGCGCCCTCCTCCAGGCTGAGTGCGCCGAGGTGGTCGAGGAGCACCTCGCCCATCTCCCGGACCGTCCCGATCGCGAGACGGCCGTAGCGGAGGGTGTACCAGTGGTCGAGCACCCGCCCGCTGACGCCCTCCGCCGCCTCGGTGATCCGCTCCTGCACAAGCTGGTGGCGCGCCACGTTCACGAGCCGCTACCGCCCTTCCTCGATCGTCTGCTGACGGAACGGCACGCTAGCAGCGACCACTGACGGTCGCTCACCCGTACGGGTGAGCCGCTTGATCGCGCCGCCCTTGCCCGCGGCGTCCCGGCCCTCGAAGACCACCACCAGCCGGGCCCCGGTGACCCGCACCCACTCCTGGAGCTTGA
>NZ_JBFAZB010000075.1:0-26137 GCF_040681575.1 Kitasatospora sp. NPDC051702 | reverse complement strand
CGCGTCGAGACCGGCGAGATCGAAGCCGTCATCCGCACCCTCGACACCGTCGCCGACGCCGCCGTCGCCGTCCTCCCCGACGCCTCCGGCAACCCACGCCTCGTCGGCTACCTCACCGGCCCCGGCGTCGACCCGGAGCGGATCAACCGCGCCCTGGCCGAGCTGCTGCCCGGCTACATGATCCCGGCCTCCTGGCTCGTCCTCGACGCCATGCCCCTCACCCCGAACGGCAAGCTCGACCGCAAGGCCCTGCCGGAGCCCGACCTGGGAGAGCTCGCGGAGGCCCGGGCCCCGCGCAACGAGCGCGAGCAGGTGCTCACCGAGATCCTGGCCGAGGTGCTCGGCACCGGGCGGGTCGGCATCGACGAGGACTTCTTCGCCCTCGGCGGCGACAGCATCCGCTCCATCCAGGTCGTCAGCCGCGCCCGGCGGGCCGGTCTCACCCTCACCACCCGCGACATCTTCACGCACAAGACCGCGGCCGCCCTCGCACAGGTCGCCGAGGAACTCGCGGAGGACGCCGCCGAGACCGCCCCGATGGAGTCCGGAAGCAGTCTGATCGCCCTGTCCGACGAGGAACTGGCCGATCTGGAATTCGAGTTGAATGAGGAACTTTCGTGACGACCGCCCCCAGACCCGGGTCGAAGATCAGCGAAGTACTTCCGCTCTCCCCCCTGCAGCAGGGGCTGCTCTTCCTGTCCTCGTACGACCAGGCCTCGCCCGACCCGTACACCCTCCAGTTCGTCGCCGAGATCGACGGACCGAACGCCGGTGACGGCGAGCAGCTCGCCGCCCGGCTGCGCGAGGCCTCCGCGGCCCTGCTGCGCCGGCACCCCAACCTGCGGGCCTGCTTCCGCAACCGCAAGACCGGCGAGCCCGTCCAGGTCGTCCTCAAGGAGACCGAGGTCGCGCCCGAGTGGCGGCTGCACGACCTCACCGGGCTGCCCGAGGGGGAGCGGGAGGCCGCGGCGCAGCGGCTGGCGGCCGAGGACCGGCAGCGCCGCTTCGACCTGGCCAGGCCGCCGCTGATGCGGTTCAGCCTGATCCGGCTCGGCGAGGGGCACCACCGGTTCCTCTGGTCGGTGCACCACATCGTCATGGACGGCTGGTCCTTCCCGCTGGCCGTCCGCGAGCTGATGCAGCTCGGCGACGCCGCGACCGCGGCCGCCCTGCCCGCGCCCGCGCCGTACCGCTCGTTCCTGACCTGGCTGAACGGCCGCGACCGGGACGCCGCGCGGGCGGCCTGGGCCGGACTGCTCGACGGCCTCGACGGGCCGGTCCGGGCGCTGCCCGCGGCCGCTCCCGGGCGGGAGCCCGAACTGCCCTCCTTCGTCCGGCGGTTCCTGTCACCGGAGCGCACCGCGGCGCTCTCCGGCTGGGCCCGCGGCCGGGGCCTGACCCTGAACACCGTGGTCCAGGGCTGCTGGGCACTGCTGCTCGGCCGGCTCACCGGCCGCGAGGACGTGGTGTTCGGCGCCGTCACCTCCGGCCGCCCGGCCGAGGTCCCGGACGTCGAGTCGATGATCGGGCTGTTCGCCAACACCCTGCCGGTGCGCGCCGACCTCCGCCCGGACCAGCGGGCGGACGAGCTCTTCACCGCCCTGGCCGGCCAGCAGCTCGCGATGATGCCGCACGAGCACCTGCCGCTCGCCGAGGCGCAGGCCGCCTCCGGCGTCCAGGGCGAGCTGTTCGACACCGTCCTCGCCTTCCAGAGCTACCCGCTGGACGAGGCCGCGCTGTTCCGCGAGTCCGGGGGCACCGTCAGCGCCGCCCGGATGCTCTCGGCCACCCACTACCCGCTGAGCCTCACCGTCTTCCCCGGGGAGCGGCTGGACCTCCAGCTCGCCTACCGCGCCTCGGCCTTCGCCGAGGACCCGGAGGCCTGCGCCACGAAGGTCCTGGACCGGCTGCTCCGCGTCCTGGAGCAGGTCGCGGACGACCCTCGGACCCCGCTCGCCCGGCTCGGCGCGCCCGAACCCGCCGAACTGGACCGCATCCTCCAGGAGTGGAGCGGCGCCGCCACCGCGCCCCGGCAGCCCGCCCGGCGCGCCACCGTCCAGGAGCTGTTCGCCGAGCAGGCCGCCCGCACCCCCGACGCCGTCGCGGTCACCGCGCCCGGCACCGCCCTGCGCTACCGCGAGCTGGACGAGCGGGCCAACCGGCTCGCCCACCTGATCGCCGCCCGCGGCGCCGGCCCCGGGAGCCTCGTCGCCGTCGCGCTGCCGCGCGGCGCCGAGCTGGTCGTCGCCGTCCTCGCCGTCCTCAAGGCCGGCGCGGCCTACCTGCCGCTGGAGCCCGGCCACCCGGCCGACCGGATCGGCTACACCCTGGGCGACGCCCGACCCGTCCTGCTGCTCACCGCCGCGGGCGTGCTGCCCGAGCTGCCCGAGGCCGCGGACGTGCCGCGCGTCGACCTGGACGCCCCGGAGACCGCGGCCGACCTGGCCGCCCGCCCGGCCACCGCGCCGGAGACCGCGGCCACCCCCGACGACCCGGCCTACGTCATCTACACCTCCGGCTCCACCGGCCGCCCCAAGGGCGTGGTGGTGCCGCACCAGAACGTGGCGCGGCTGCTGGAGTCCACCGACGGCTGGTTCGGCTTCGGCCCCGGCGACGTCTGGACCCTGTTCCACTCCATCGCCTTCGACTTCACCGTCTGGGAGCTGTGGGGCGCGCTGCTGCGCGGCGGCCGGCTGGTCGTCGTCCCGTACGACGTGTCGCGCTCCCCGGACGCCTTCCTGGACCTGCTCGCCGAGGAACGGGTGACCGTCCTCAACCAGACGCCCTCCGCCTTCTACCAGCTGATCCGGGCCGACGCCGAGCGCCCGCGCCCGCTCGCCCTGCGCACCGTGGTGTTCGGCGGCGAGGCCCTGGACGTCGGCAAGCTCGCCGACTGGTACGCCCGCCACCCCGACGACGCGCCCCGTCTGGTCAACATGTACGGCATCACCGAGACCACGGTGCACGTCTCCCACCAGGAGCTGGACGCCGCGACCGCGGCCGGCGGCGGCGGGAGCGTGATCGGGCGCGGCATCCCCGACCTGCGGGTCTACCTGCTCGACGGGGCCCTGCAGCCCGTCCCCGCCGGGGTGCCCGGCGAGCTCTACATCAGCGGCCCGGGCCTGGCCCGCGGCTACCTGAACCGCCCCGACCTCACCGCGGCCCGGTTCGTCGCCTGCCCGTTCGAGCCCGGCGGCACCCGGATGTACCGCACCGGCGACCTCGGCCGCTGGCGCGCCGACGGCACCCTGGAGTACCTGGGCCGCGCCGACGAACAGGTCCAGCTGCGCGGCTTCCGCATCGAGCTGGGCGAGATCGCCACCGTCCTCGGCCGGCACCCGGCGGTCGCCGAGGCCGCCGTGGTCGCCCGCGAGGACCGGCCCGGCGACCAGCGGCTGGTCGGCTACGTGGTGCTGCGCGACGGCGCCGACCCGGCCGGGCTGCGGGAGTTCGCCGCCGAGCGGCTGCCCGAGTACATGGTCCCGGCGGCCGTCGTCCCGCTCGCCGCGCTGCCGCTCACGGCCAACGGCAAGCTCGACCGCCGCGCCCTGCCCGCGCCCGCCTACGCCACCTCGGCCCGCGCCCCGCGCGGCCGCGAGGAGGAGCTGCTCTGCGGCGTCTTCGCCGAGGTGCTCGGCCTCGACCGGGTCGGCGCCGACGACGACTTCTTCACCCTCGGCGGCCACTCACTGCTGGCCACCCGGATCGTCAACCGGGTCCGCGCCGAACTCGGCGCCGAACTCCAGGTCCGGGACCTCTTCGAGGCCCCCTCCCCCGCCCGCCTCGCCGAACGGCTCGGCGCCGCCGCGCCCGGCCGGCCACCGCTCACCGCGGGCCCGCGCCCGGCGGTGCTGCCGCTGTCCCACGCGCAGCAGCGGCTCTGGTTCGTCGAGCACCTGGGCGCGCCCGGCGGGCTGTACGGCATCCCGCTGGCGATCCGGCTGACCGGCCGGCTGGACACCGCCGCCCTGCAGGACGCCCTGCAGGACGTGGTGGCCCGCCACGAGGCACTGCGGACCGTCTTCCCGCAGCTGCCCGCCTCCCCTGAGGGGACCCCCCAGACCACCGGCGCCGGTTCCACCCCCGTATCCGGCGCCGGTGCCGGACCCGCCGAACAGCGGGTGCTCGCACCGGCCGAGGCCGTCGTCCCGCTCCCGGTCACCGAGGTCACCGAGGCCGGACTGCCGGAGGCGCTCGCCGCCGAGGCCGCCCGCGGCTTCGACCTGGAGCACGGACTCCCGCTGCGCGCCCGGCTGTTCGCCCTCGGCCCGGACGAGCACGTGCTGACCCTCGTCCTGCACCACATCGCCGGTGACGGCTGGTCGCTCGCCCCGCTCGCCCGCGACCTCACCGCGTACTACCGCGCCCGCCGCTCCGGCCGCCCCGCCGAACTGCCGCCGCTGCCCGTCCAGTACGCCGACTACGCGCTGTGGCAGCGCGAGCTGCTGGGCTCCGAGACCGACCCGGCGAGCGAACTCGCCCGCCAGCTCGGCCACTGGACGGAGACCCTGAAGGGCCTGCCGGAGGAGCTGGCGCTGCCCTACGACCACCCGCGCGGCACCCGGGCCGACCACCGCGGCGACGTCGTGCGCACCGCCGTCCCGCCGCAGCTCGTCGAGGAACTGCACCGACTGGCCGCCGCCTGGGGCGTCAGCCCCTTCATGCTGCTGCGGGCCGGGCTGGCCGCCCTGCTCACCCGGCTCGGCGCGGGCACCGACATCCCGCTCGGCAGCCCGATCGCCGGCCGCACCGACGAACGGCTCGACGACCTGGTCGGCATGTTCGTCAACACCCTGGTGCTGCGCACCGACACCTCCGGCGACCCGGGCCTGCGCGAGCTGGCCGAACGGGTCCGGGCCTACGACCTGGCCGCCCACCAGCACCAGGACGTGCCCTTCGAGAAGCTGGTCGAGGTACTCAACCCCGAGCGCTCGATGGCCCGCCACCCGCTGTTCCAGGTGATGCTCGGCTTCCAGCAGGCCGGCCCCGCCCCGGCGCCCGCCGCCGACCCGGAGCTCGTCGTCACCGAGCAGCCCGTCCCGGTCCGGACCGCCAAGTGGGACCTCTTCTTCCAGCTCACCGAGCAGGCCGACGGCGCGCTCGCGCTGGCCGTCGAGTACCGCACCGACCTGTTCGAGCGCGCCACCGCCCGCCGGATCACCGAGGCCTACCTGCGGCTGCTCGCCGCCGCCCTCGCCGCGCCCGCCGAACCGCTCTCCCGGCTGGAGCTGCTCGCGCCCGCGGAGGAGGCGGAGCTGCTCGCCCTCGGCACCCACCGGGCCGGCACCCCGCGCACCACCCTCACCGCCCTGGTCGACGAGCGGATCGCGGCCGCGCCGGACGCGGTCGCCCTGGTCCACGCCGAGCCCGGCCGCCCCGGCGAGCTGCGCCGCACCACCTACGCGGAGCTGGACGCCGGGGCCAACCGGCTGGCCCGCCTGCTGACCGCCCGCGGCGCCCGCCGGGGCGACCTGGTGGCCCTGCGCCTGGAGCGCGGCCCGGCCGTGGTCACCGCCCTGCTGGCGATCGCCCGCACCGGCGCCGCCTACCTGCCGATCGACCCGTCCCACCCCGACGAGCGGGTCGGCGACATGCTCACCGACGGCGGCGTCCGGCTGCTGCTCACCGAGCGCTCGCTGGCCGATCGCGAGCTGCCCGCGGGGGTGACCCGGCTGGTCCTGGACGAGCCGGCCACCGCGGCCGAACTGGCCGCCCTGCCCGGCACCCCGGTGCCCGCCGTGCCGATCGACCCCGACGACCTGCTGTACGTCATCCACACCTCCGGCTCCACCGGCAAGCCCAAGGGCGTCGCCGTCCCGCACCGCGCCGCCGTCCGCCTGGTGCTGGGCCTGCCCGAACTGGCGCCGACCGCGCAGGACACCTTCCTCTACTTCGCGCCGGTCGCCTTCGACGCCTCCACCTTCGAGATCTGGGGCGCGCTCGCCCACGGCGCCCGGCTGGCGATCCACCCGCCCGGCCCGGCCGACCCGCAGGCCCTGGAGGAGTTCACGGCCCGGGCCGGGGTGACCGTCGCCTTCCTCACCACCCAGTTCGTCAACACCCTCGCCGACACCCGGCCGCGCGCCCTGGCCCCGCTGCGCGCGCTGCTGACCGGCGGCGAGGCCCACTCCCGCGACCACCTGGACCGGCTGCGGGCCGCCCTGCCGGACACCACCGTGTTCCACGTGTACGGCCCCACCGAGGTGACCACCTTCGCCACCGGCCAGGACCTCGGCCGGGCCGACGGCACCGTCCCGATCGGCCTGCCGATCGGCGACACCACCGCGTACGTCCTGGACGGGGCGCTGCGGCCGGTGCCGCGCGGCGTGGTCGGCGAGCTCTACCTGGCCGGCGCGGGCCTGGCCCGCGGCTACCTGAACCGGCCCGCGCTGACCGCCGACCGCTTCGTCGCCTGCCCGTTCGAGCCGGGCGGCGCCCGGATGTACCGCACCGGCGACCTCGTCCGCTGGGACCGCAACGGCCGGATCGAGTACGTCGGCCGCGCCGACCAGCAGGTCAAGATCCGCGGCTACCGGATCGAACTCGGCGAGATCGAGCGGCTGCTGGCCGACCACCCGGACGTCGCCCGGGCCGCCGTCCTGGCCCCCGCCGACGCGGCCGGCCAGCGCCGCCTGGTCGCCTACCTGGTGCCCGCCGACGGCCGACCGGAGCCGGACCAGGCCGCGCTGCGCAGCCACCTGGCCCGCTCGCTGCCCGGCTACATGGTCCCGGACGCCTACACGGTGCTGCCCGAACTGCCGCTGAACGCCAACGGCAAGCTGGACGTCAGGGCGCTGCCCGCCCCCGCCCCCGCGGCACGCGCCCCGCAGGCGCCCCGCACCGGGCCGGAGCGGCTGCTCTACGCGGCCGTCGAGGAGGTCCTCGGGATCGCCCCGGTCGGCCCGGACGACTCCTTCTTCGCGCTCGGCGGGGACAGCCTGAAGGCGATCCGGCTGGTCAACGCGGCCACCCTGGCCGGGTTGCCGATCAGCCTCGGCGCGGTCTTCGAGCACCGCACCCTGGAGGCGCTGGCCGCCGGCGCCGCCGGGGGCGGCGCGGTCGACCTGCTCGGCCCCGTCCTGCCGATCCGGGCCGCCGGCGGGCGCCCGCCGCTGTTCTGCGTGCACGGCGGCCTCGGCTTCGCGATCCCGTTCGCCGCGCTCGCCGAGCACCTGGACCCGGACCAGCCGGTCTACGGGCTGCAGGCCCGCGGTCTGTCCGGGGACGGCCCGCTGCCGACCGACCTGGGGGACGTCGCCGAGGAGTACCTGGCCAGGGTCCGGGCCGTCCAGCCGCACGGGCCGTACCACCTGCTCGGCTGGTCCTACGGCGGGGTCGTCGCCCACGAGATGGCCGTCCGGCTGCAGGCCGCCGGGGAGCGGGTGGCGTTCCTGGCCAACCTGGACGCCTACCCGGACGACGCACCGGACGCCCGGCCGAGCGACGCGGAGTTCCTCGCCGACTTCCTCGCCGAGGCCGGCGTCGACGCCACCGGCCTGCACCGGCTCACCCCGCAGGACGTCGCCGCGCACCTGGCCCGCACCGAGGGCCCCCTCGCCGCGCTCGAACCGGGTACGCTGGAACGGCTGCTGGACGTCATGCGGAACAACCTGGAGCTGTTCCAGCGGTTCACGCCCACCCGCTTCGACGGCTGCCCGATGACGCTCTTCGTCGCGGCCGGCGGCGAGGACCGGCCCACCCCGGAGGAACGCGCCCTCAAGGTCAAGGGCTGGGAGCCGTACGTCGGTTCCGCCGTCCTCGCGCACGACGTGGACTGCGGACACCAGCAGATGCTGCAGCCCGCCCCGGCGGCGGCGATCGGCACCGCCGTCGAACGCGCCCTCGCCGCCCTGGCCGCCGACCCGACCACCTGACGCCCGATCAACCCGGCACGCCCGAGATCCCGAGACCTTCCCGAGAGCTGGAGAACAGTCATGGCGAACCCCTTTGACCGCGAAGACGGCACCTTCCTCGTCCTCGTCAACGAGGAGGGGCAGCACTCCCTGTGGCCGTCCTTCGCCGCGGTGCCCGAGGGCTGGACGGTCGCCCTGGAGGCCACCGACCGGGCCACCGCCGTCACCCACATCGAGACCAACTGGACCGACATGCGACCGCTCAGCCTGCAGCAGCAGGGCTGACCGGCCCACCGCCACCGCGCGTCCGAACGGCCGCGCCACCGCCGCCCGCCGCACCCACCAGGGCCCTGGCCCGAGGGTGCGGCGGGCGGTCGTTTTGCCCCCCGGCACCCCCTGCGACCTGGCCTTCCACCCCCCGACAGGACCCGTCAGTGAGCGGTCAGTTGGACGTCATCGACCCGTCATCGGGGCTGACTACGTTCCTACTCGGAAGCCACTTCAGGGCCCCTGGACAGACGGAGGAACGAGCATGACCACGGTTGCGCCGGAGCGTCTCACCCGGATCCGCGAGATCGTCGCCGAGAACATCGACGTGCACACCGAGTTCGCCGACACCGCACTGTTCGTCGACGAGCTGGGCGCCGACTCGCTCAAGCTGATCGACGTGCTGAGCGCGCTGGAGATGGAGTACTCCATCGTCATCGACATGAACGAGCTGCCGAAGATGGTCAACGTGGAGGCCACCTACCAGGTGACCGCGGCGGCCGCCGGCTGGTGATCGGGGCGGGTTCCGGCACCGGAACCCCCGCTCGCAGGCATCCCACTGCTTAAGGAGTCCCATGTCCACCGCACAGTCACCAGCGGCACCCCGGGGCGGCGTGCCGGCCGACCGCCGCAGGGTCGTCCTCACCGGCCTCGGGGCGATCTCCAGCATCGGCACGGGGGTCGAGGAGTACACCGCGGGGCTGCGGGCCGGGCGCTCCGGTGCGCGGCCGATCACCCGCTTCGACACCGAGGGCTTCGGCCAGAACGTCGCCTGCGAGGTCCCGGACTTCGAGCCGGAGCGCTGGATCCGCAACGTCCCGCTCGAGGACGTGGGCCGGGCCGGGCAGTTCGCCGTCGCCGCCGCCCGGATGGCCGTGGAGGACGCCGGGCTCACCGAGGCCGACCTCGGCGAGCGCCAGGCCGTCATCAGCGTCGGCACCACCGACGGCGAGGGCCACGACATCGGCGTGCTGGTCGAGCAGGAGCTCGCGGCCGGCGACCCGGAGGCCATGGACCCGGTGCTGTCCCGCCGGATCAACGCCGGCCGGCTGACCACCGCCATCGCCCGCGAGCTGCGGATGCCGAACGTCGAGCCGACCACCATCACCACCGCCTGCGCGGCCGGCAACTACTCGATCGGCTACGGCCTGGACGCGATCCGCTCCGGCGAGGTCGACATCGCCCTGTGCGGCGGCGCGGACGCCGTCTGCCGCAAGGCCTTCGCCCTGTTCAAGCGCTTCGGCGCGCTCACCCCGGACGTGGTCCGCCCGTTCGACAAGAACCGCCAGGGCATCCTGACCGGCGAGGGTGCGGGCATCCTCGTCCTGGAGAGCCTGGAGTCCGCCCTCGCCCGCGGCGCGCACATCTACGCCGAGGTGCTCGGCTACGGCCTCAGCTGCGACGCCGCGCACCCGACCGCGCCCAACCGGGACGGCATCGCCCGCGGCATCCGGCTCGCGCTGGACGACGCCGGCGTCGAACGGGACGAGATCGACTTCATCTCCGCGCACGGCACCGGCACCAAGGCCAACGACAAGACCGAGTCGGCGGCCATCCTCGACGTGTACGGCGATGCCCCGCCGCGCACCGTCGCGGTGAAGTCGATGCTCGGCCACTCGATGGGCGCGGCCAGCGCGCTCGGCGCGATCGCCTGCGGCCTCGCCATCGAGCACCAGTTCATCCCGCCGACCATCAACCACCTGGAGACCGACCCGGACTGCCCGCTGGACGTCGTGCCCAACCAGGCCGTCGACGCCGAGGTCCGGATCGTGGAGAACAACTCCAGTGCCTTCGCCGGCAACAACGCCATCCTGATCCTTGGCACGTACGGAGAGCGAGTCTGAGATGACGAGTTCATTGGAAAGCGCAGCCACCCCGGCGGCCCTGCCGCCGGAGACGCTCGTCATCACCGGCTGGTCGGCCGTGTCGCCGTACGGCCTGACCCGCCAGGACTTCGCGGCCGGCGTGCGCGCCGGGGCCAAGACCGCCGTCAAGGCGGACGCCGACCTCGGCCCGCTGCCCTCGCCCGACGTCTGCCTGGTGCCCGGCTTCGACATCAAGGGCCTGCTCGGCCCGAGCGGCACCGCCAAGATGGACCGCCTCACCGCCCTGACCCTGGTCGCCTCCGACGGCCTGCTCCAGGACGCCGACGGCAACCGGGTGGTGGAGACCGACGACCGCACCGGTGTGGTCCTCGGCATCTCGATGGGCAGCCTGGAGAACGTCACCAACTTCCTCAAGCAGTCCTACACCAACGCGCTGCCCTTCCACGTCGACGCCGGCCGGATCCCCTTCGGCAGCCTCAACCACGCCGCGGGCGCCACCGCCATCCGGCACGACCTCAAGGGCCCCAACACCACCGTGGCCGGCGGCCGGGTCTCCGGTCTGCTCGCGCTCAGCTACGCCCGCCGGCTGATGGGCCAGGGCCGGGCGACCAAGTACCTGGTCGGCTCCGCCGAGGAGTTCTCGGCCGCGCACGCCTGGATCGAGCACACCGCCGTCGCCCCCGGCGACTCCACGCCGCTGCTCGGCGAGGGCTGCGGCCTGTTCGTGGTCGAGCACGCCGGCACCGCCCAGCGTCCGGCGATCGCCGCCGTGCTGGCCGTCGAGACCCGCGTCGACATCGACGACGACCCGGCGGCCGCCGTCACCGCCTGCGTCCGGCGCGCCCTGGACCGCGCCGGCGTCACCGCCGACGAGGTGTGGGCCGCCGTGCCGTGCGCCGCGCCCACCGCGGCCGGCCGGGCCGAGCACGAGGCGCTGGCCGCGCTGCTGCCGGCCGAGGCGCTGAGCCGGATCCCGTCCATGGAGCTGATCGGCGACACCAGTGCCGCCGCGGCGACCTTCCAGATCCAGGCGGTGCTCGGCGTGGCCGAGGCCGACCCGGCGGCCCGGGGCCGGATCGCCCTGGTGTCCGCCGTCGACCGTGACGGCGCCGTGGGCTGCGCCGTCCTCAGACTGATCGGGGAACAGGCGTGATCGCGCTGGTCAGCGGCGGGTCCCGGGGCATCGGCAAGGCCATCGTGCTGCGCCTGGCCCAGGACGGCTACGACGTCGCCTTCTGCTACCGCTCGAACGCCGAGGCGGCCGAGCAACTCGCCAAGGAGGCCGGCGAGTTCGGCACCCGGATCACGGCCACGGCCTGTGACGTCGCGGACCCGGAGCAGGTCCGCGACTGGTTCGGCCGCACCGAGCGCGAGCTCGGCCCGGTCGACGCCGCCGTCACCTCGGCCGGCATCACCCGGGACCGCCCGGTGATCCTGATGCCCGAGGACGACTGGAACCAGGTCCTGCGGACCAACCTCGACGGCGTCTACCACGTCTGCCGCGCCGCCGCGTTCGCGATGAGCAAGCGCCGCAGCGGGTCGATCGTCAACCTGTCCTCGGTGTCGGGCATCTACGGCAACCTCGGGCAGGCCAACTACGCCGCGTCCAAGGCCGGGATCATCGGCTTCACCAAGTCCCTCGCCAAGGAGTGCGGCCCGCGCGGCGTGCGCGCCAACGTGGTCGCCCCGGGCCTGATCGCCACCGACATGGTCGGCGACATGTCCGAGGCCGCGGTGGAGCGGATGCTGAAGAACGTCGCGCTCGGCCGGGCCGGCAAGCCCGAGGAGGTGGCCGACCTGGTCTCCTTCCTGGTGTCCGACCGCGCCGCGTACATCAGCGGCTCGGTCCTCGAGATCCACGGCGGCGGCACGTTCTGATGGCAGCAACGCGAATGGGGGCGCGCATGCGGGGGGCCGAGGGACTCAGAGACCACTACGACGCGATCGTCGTCGGCAGCGGTCTCGGCGGGTTGGTCAGCGCGGGCTACCTGGCCGCGGACGGGCGCAGCGTGCTCGTCCTCGAACAGCACGACATCGCGGGCGGCAACGCGCACGTGTTCCGCCGCCGGCGCAAGTACGAGTTCGACGTAGGCACGCACTACCTGGGCGACTGCGGCCCGGGCGGGCTGTTCCCGGCGATCCTGTCCGGCCTCGGCGTCCGCGACCGGGTGAACTTCCTCCCGATGGACAACGAGCAGGGGTTCGACCGGATCATCACGCCCACCGCCACGGTGGACGTGCCGGCCGGCTGGAACGCCTACCGGGACCGGCTCCGCCAGGCACTGCCGGAGGAGGCCGACCGGATCGACCGGTTCGTCGACCTCGCCGAGGCGGTGGCCGGCGCCACCCGGGACGGCCTGCACGGCGCCTCGATGGTGGAGCTGTTCCGCCGCTCCCCGCAGACCATGCGGTGGACCCGCCGGACGCTCGCCCAGGCCCTCGACCACTGCGGTCTCTCCCCCAAGGGGCGCACCCTCGTCGCGGCGCAGGCCGGCAACTACGGCACCATGCCGGACGGCATCACCTTCTCCGAGCACGCCGCCATGCTGGACCACTACCTGCGCGGCGCCTACTACCCGGAGGGCGGCGGCCAAGTGCTGGTGGCCGCGTTCGTCGAGGCACTGGAGTCCGCCGGCGGCGAGCTGCGCACCCGCTGCGAGGTGCGCCGCATCCTGATCGAGGACGGGCGCGCCACCGGCGTCGAACTCACCGACGGTACGCGGATCTCCGCCCCGCTGGTGATCTCCAACGCGGACTACCGGCGCACCGTGCTCGACCTGTGCGGCGGCGAGGAGGCCTTCCCCGCCGAGCTGGTCGCCAAGACCCGCGCGGCGACCATGCGCGGCGCCGTCGTCGCCGTGTACGTCGCGCTGGACACCGAACTGCCGGGTCTGCCGAACGCCAACATCTGGTGGCACGACAGCGACGACATGGAGGCCGCGCACGCGGCGATGCAGGAGCGCTACGCGCGCGACGGCTCGATGGAGTCCGTGCCGCAGCTCACCTTCTCCTTCGCCTCCCTCAAGGACCCGGGCGCGGCGGCGGTCTGCCCGCCCGGCCACAGCAACTTCCAGCTGATGACCGGCTGCCCGGCCGGCCACGGGTTCTGGGGCGTCGGCGGCGGACCGGTGGACGGCGAGCCGTACCGCCGCAACGCCGCCTACGTCGCCCGCAAGCAGCAGCTCACCGAGCTGATGCTGACCACCGCCGAGAAGGTCGTCGGCCCGTTCCGGGACCGGATCACGCACGTGGAGACGGCCACGCCGCTCAGCCACGAGCGCTACATCCGCGGCACCGGCGGCACCCCGTACGGCATGGCCAGCTGGGGCGGCGTGGGCCAGCGCCCCGACGTCCGCACCGACGTCGAGGGCCTGTACGTGGTGGGCCAGAGCGTCCGCTACGGCAGCGGCCTGGGCGCCGTCGCCACCTGCGGGATGGCCGCCGCCTCGCAGATCATCGGGCGCGGCCTGCTGCCCGAGGTGCTCGCCGGGTCCGTGCTGGGCGACGCCTCGCGGCTGCCCGAGCGCGGCCCGGACTGGGACCCGATGGTGGTCTCGCGCGGGCGGGCCCGGCAGCGCGCCAAGGGCCTGGCCCGGATCGGCTGAGCGCCGGCCGGGCCGCTCCGCGCCCCGGCCGGGCCGCTCGGCCGCCCACCCCGTTCCGACCGTTCCGCCCCCGTTCCGACCGTTCGACCAGGAGCAGTGTTCCCATGAATCAGGTACCTCCCTTCGCCGTGGTCTCCGGCGCCCAGGTGCACGAGGCCCTCAACGGGCACGAGGACGAGGTCGTCGCCACGGTCGAGGCCGCGTACCGGCTGCACGGCGAGGGCCAGACGGTCAACCCGGACTCGTACTTCCTGCGCTTCCCCGACCGCCCGTCCTCGCGGATCATCGCCCTGCCGGCCTCGGTCAAGGGCGAGGTCGGCGTGCACGGCATCAAGTGGATCTCCAGCTTCCCGGAGAACGTGGCGGCCGGCCTGCCCCGCGCCTCGGCCGTGCTGATCCTCAACGACGCCGAGACCGGCTACCCGTTCGCCTGCCTGGAGAGCTCGATCATCAGCGCGGCCCGCACCGCGGCCTCCGCGGCCCTCGCGGCGGCCCGGCTGGCCGACGCCCGCGGCGAGCGCCCCACCAGCGTCGGCTTCTTCGGCGTCGGCCTGATCGCCCGGTACGTGCACACCTACCTGGCGGCCAACGGCTTCGACTTCACCGAGATCGGCGTCCACGACCTGTCCGCCGAGCACGCCCGGGGCTTCTCGGAGTACCTGCGCCGGGCCGAGGGCGAGGACGTCGCGATCACCGTCCACGACAAGGCCGAGCAGCTGATCCGCTCCAGCGACCTGGTGGTCTTCGCCACCGTGGCCGGCGAGCCGCACGTGACGGACCCGCAGTGGTTCTCGCACAACCCGCTGGTGCTGCACGTCTCGCTGCGCGACCTGTCCGCGGAGATCGTCCTCGACTCGTGGAACGTCGTCGACGACATCGAGCACTGCATGAAGGCGGGCACCTCGCCGCACCTGGCCGAGCAGCAGGTCGGCCACCGCGACTTCGTCGCCGGCACGCTCTACGACGTGCTCACCGGCGGCATCACCCCGCCGTCCGACCGCCCGGTGGTGTTCTCCCCGTTCGGCCTCGGCGTGCTCGACATGGCCGTCGCCAAGCACGTCTACGACCGCGTCCTGGCGAGCGGGCAGCTGCACACCGTGCCGGACTTCTTCCACGAGCTCAAGCGCTACGGCTGAGCCGCCCCGCACGACCGTCCGACGCCCGCCCGGTGCCCCACCACCGGCGGGCGTCGGCCGTTTCCGGGGCCCGCGCGCCCGCTCGCTGACGGCCAGCTGACGGCGCGCTGACCGAACGCCCCCGCGGGCCCCGAACGCCTTGTCGGCGCCGTGGACGGCCGCCCAGAATCACCCGCATGAGATCCTTTGCCAGCCTGGCCGAATTCACCGAGGCGACCGGGGAGCACCTCGGGTACAGCGAGTGGCTCGAGGTCACCCAGGACAGCGTCGACCGGTTCGCGGGCGCCACCGGCGACCTCCAGTGGATCCACGTGGACCCGGAGCGCGCCGCCACCGGCCCGTTCGGCGGGACGATCGTCCACGGCTACATGACGCTCGGCCTGCTGCCCGCGATGATGCGCGCGATCTTCGAGATCCACGACGTCAAGCTGGGCGTCAACTTCGGCCTGGACAAGGTCCGCTTCGCCCGCCCGATCCCGGTCGGCGCCCGGGTGCGCGGCGGCGCCAAGGTCACCAGCGTCCGCGAGACCCCGATGGGCCACCTGGCCGCGGTCCGGATGACCGTGGAGGTCGAGGGCCAGCCGAGCGCGGTCTGCGTGGCCGACACCCTGTCGCTGTTCGTCGCGGCCGAAACCGGCGCCGAGGCGACCGCGGACGGCTTCTGACCGGGGGCGCAGGCGGCGCGAGGTAGGGGAACCTCCCCCTCGCGCCGCTCAAGAGGGGGGTTAGTACTACCGATTTCTCCCCCTCGTCCCGGCCAGAATGGACGCACGGCCACACGGCCGGGGCAGTGCGAACGGCACCAGAGAGGAGCGGGTCATGGACCGCACGATGCAGCTCGGGGGAAGCCCCTCGGCGGTCGAGATCAGGGGATTCTCCGTCCCCGCCGGATTCACCGGTCTGCGGCGGGCGTTGTCCCTCTGCTGGATGTCCGTCGCGGCCTTCGGCCGGTCGCTCGGCGTCACCGGCGCGATCTCCCTGGTCGGCCCCGGTCTCGGCCTGGTGCCGCGGGCCATGGAGGGCGTCCGCTCGCTGGCCGCCCGTCAGCGCGCCCTGTCCGAGGCCTGGGCCGGCGTGCGGATCCCCGGCCCGCCGGCCGGTCTGCCCGCGGCGCCCGAGGGCGCCTCGGGGGCGGTCGCCCGCTACCGCTGGATCATGAGCGACCCGCAGACCCGGCGGGAGTTCGCCTGGGTGCTCACCGACCCGATCGCCGGCGGCTTCCTCGCCTTCATGCCGATCGCGGTGCTGCTCAGCGGCTTCTGGGGGATCTTCCTGGCCTTCTTCGGCGTCCCGCTGTCGACCGAGTGGGACGGCCTCTGGTACCAGTTCATCCCGATCGACGGTCAGGCCACCGCGGTGCTGGCCGGCGTCCTCGGGGCGCTGCAGCTGCCGCTGGCGCTGTGGATGGCGCCCCGCGCGGTCCGCAAGCACGCCCTGTACACCCACTCCATGCTGGCGCCCAGCGAGCAGGAGCTGATGGCCAGCCGGATCGAGCACCTCACCACCACCCGCAGCACCGCCGTCGACACCCAGATGGCCGAGATCCGCCGGATCGAGCGCGACCTGCACGACGGCGCCCAGGCCCGGCTGGTCGCGATGGGCATGACCCTGGACGCCGCCGAGCACCTGCTGGAGACCAACCCGGAGGCCGTCCGGGCGCTGCTGATCGAGGCCCGCCAGTCCTCCTCCAAGGCCCTGGAGGAGATCCGCAACCTGGTCCGCGGCATCCACCCGCCGGTGCTCGCCGACCGCGGGCTCGCCGACGCCGTCCGCGCCCTGGCCATGGTCTGCCCCGTCCCGACCGAGGTCGTCGTCGACCTGCAGGGCCGCCCGGAGATGCCGGTCGAGTCGGCCGCCTACTTCGCGATCTCGGAGATCCTCACCAACGTCGCCAAGCACTCCGGCGCCGACCGGGCCTGGATCGACATCCGTTACGATCACGGCATGCTGCGCATCACCGTGACCGACAGCGGTCGCGGCGGAGCGGACGCCACCCGGGGCACCGGCCTGCGCGGCATCGAGCGACGGCTCAGCACCTTCGACGGGGTCCTGGCCGTGAACAGCCCCGTGAACGGCCCGACCATGGTGACGATGGAGCTTCCGTGCGTATTGTCCTCGCCGAAGACCACTTCCTCCTGAGGGACGGTCTGATCCGCCTCCTCCAGGCCTACGGGCACGAGGTGGTGGCCGCCGTGGACAACGGGGCGGACCTCCTCGCCGCCCTCACCGAGCAGCAGCCGGACGTCGCGGTCGTCGACGTCCGGCTGCCGCCGAACTTCACCGACGAGGGCCTGCGCGCCGTCCTCGCCGCCCGCCGCACCATGCCGGACCTGCCCATCCTGCTGCTCTCCCAGTACGTCGAGCCGCTCTACGCCCGCGAGCTGCTCGCCAGCGGCGGCCGCGGCGTCGGCTACATGCTCAAGGACCGCGTCACCAACGGCTCGCAGTTCCTGGACTCGATCCGCCGGGTCGCCGACGGCGGCACCGCGATGGACCCGGAGGTCATCTCCCAGCTCCTGATCCGCAAGGAGCGCGACGAGAGCGTCGGCAGCCTCTCGGAGCGCGAGCGGGAGGTGCTCGAGTGGGTCGCCCAGGGCCGCTCGAACGCCGGCATCGCCCAGGGGCTGTTCATCTCCGAGAAGGCCGTCGCCAAGCACATCAGCAACATCTTCACCAAGCTCGGGCTGCTGCCCACCGACGGGGACAACCGCCGGGTCCTGGCCGTCCTCGCCTTCCTCGACCAGTAGCCCTCCCGGAGCGGCGGCCCTCCCCCCGCCGGCGGCCGCTCAGCCCGCCCCGGCCAGCAGGCACTGGTCCAGGAACGCGAGCGCCCGCAGGTGGTAGGAGCGGGCCGCCCAGCCGAGGCTGACGTTGTGCCCGGCGCCCGGCTGGCGGTCCACCCACACCGTCGTCCCGGTGAACAGGCCGGCCAGCTCGGTCACCGCCTCCTCGTCGTGCCGCCACCACTGCTCCTGCTCGGCGAAGGTGAACCGCACCGGTGTCCGCACCCGGGCGGCGAGCCCCGGCAGCAGCCCGGGCCACCGCGGCACCTCGGCGGACTCACGGTGCGGCATCGGCGAGACCAGGGCGCGGGCCAGCGTGAAGGCCTCCGTCGGGTAGTGCCGGGTGCTCCCCCAGTGCCGCCGCCACTCGCCGGAGCGGTCCGGTCCGGGCAGCAGCTCCAGGTCGACGGCGTGCCGGTGGCCCAGGCCGGAGATGTCCAGGCCGAGCAGGTCGCGGCCGGCCGGGTCGGCGGCGGCGGCCAGCGCCAGCTTCCCGCCGTAGGAGTGCGCCACGACGAAGTACCCGGCGCCCACCGGGTGCCGGCGGGCGAACTCCGCCAGCACCCGGTGCAGCGTCGCGGACTGCTCGGCGAGGCCCTGCCCGTCCGGCAGGTGCGCGGCCGAGGCCCCGTAGCCGGGGCGGTCCAGCGCCAGCACGGTGCAGCCGAGCCCGGCGCCGAGGGCGAGCAGGGACTGCCCGGCGACCGCCCGGCAGTCGAAGTAGCCGGCGCTCATGCCACCGCCGTGCAGGGCGACCACCACGGCCCGGGGCCGCCCTCCCGGCGGCTCGGCGAGCAGTCCGGAGACCGGCAGTCCGTCCGCCTCCAGGGTGACCGGCCGGACCTCGGCCGGACCGGACCTCCACGACTCGACCATCAGTGCGCTCCCGTCGACAAGGTTTCCGCCCCGGCCGCTCCATCCTGCTGCACACCGCGGGCGCCGGGGGCCCGCGGCGGCGGATCGGCCGCGGGTCGGCGTCCGCCCGGAGTACCCGCGGGGGCCGGGCCGCGGCCGGACGTGCGTGAGGGCGGCGGCAGCCTGCCGTCGCCCTCGCGCAGCCCTCCGGGAGCCCCTCCTCCCGCCCCTCCCCTCCACCTCGCGCCGGGCGGCCGCACCCGGCCGGCGCGGTCTCAGACCCGGGCGAGCCGGCTCGCCGCGAACTCCTCCGGGGACCACGACACCGACCAGACGTCCAGCGCCGGGTCGCCCGACAGGATCGCCGTCTGCAGGCGCTGCAGCCGCGGACAGGGCTCCACGCCCAGTTCGTGGTTGAGCACGGACCGCAGGCGGTGGAAGGCCTCCAGCGAGCGGCCGACGCGGCCCGCCCGGTAGAGGGCGATCATCAGGTAGGCGCAGAGGTTCTCGTTCATCGGGTTCCGGGCCACCACCCGGGTCAACTCGCCCAGCAGGTCGGCGTGGCGCCCGAGGGCGAGGTCGGAGGCGATGCGCCGCTCGAGCGCACCGAGCCGGCTCTCCTCCAGCGACACCGCCTCGATCTCCAGGACGGTGCCCTTGCGGACGTCCACCAGGGCGGGCCCGCGCCACAGGTGCAGGGCCTGCCGCAGCTCCTCGGAGGCGCGGCGGTGGTCGCCCATCTCGGAGGCCGCCCGACCGGCCCGCACCCGGCGCTCGAACCCCTCGACGTCCGTCTCGCAGGCCCCTTCCTCCAGCAGGTAGCCGCTGTGACGGGTGCTCAGGATCTGCCGCACGCCCGGGCGGTCGGCGTCCGCCGCCGCCAGCGCGTTGCGCAGCTGCAGGACGTAGGTCTGCAGGGTGGTGGCGTGGCTGCGCGGGGGGCGGTCCCCCCACAGTTCCTCGATGAGCGCTGGTACGGTGACGACCCGGCCCGCGTTCAGGGCGAGCATGGCCAGCACCTGGCGCTGCTTGGGCGCGCTGATCGTCACCGGCGTCCGGTCGAGGTGCAGGGAGAGCGAGCCGAGCAGCCCGATGCTCAGCGGTCCGGGGCGGCGCCCGGATTTGGCGGGGTCATGACTTCTTGGGCCTTCGGACATTTCGTTCCTCCAGGCATCGAACCTTCGGTCTCCCCTCCAGCATGGACAGTGCGCCGGGAGTTGCCCACTGAGCTGCACATCTCTCCGGTATGAAGAATTCACACGGCGAACGTGAATCTCTGCCTGGTGTCTCGCTAGAGGATCGCTGGAGACTTCCTTCACCGCGGCGACGGACCGCGGGGCAGAACCGGGAGGGCGACCACCATGCAGATCACCGCGGGCACCGACGACCTGGTCATCGAGAACCTCGACTACGCCACCCAGAACACCGATGTCGTCACCGGATGGTGTTTCATCGTCACCGTCGACTCGGCCCAGTAGCAGAGAGCGGCCACCGTGCTCACCGACGAACGGCCGATCGGATTCCGGCGCCACCTGCGCGCCGAGATCGTCCCGGGCGAGGCGGTCTACCTCGTCTCCCCCCGCGGCACCACGGCACTGTCCGGATCCACCATCCAGAAAGTGGCCCCGCTGCTCGACGGCTCACGGACCCTCACCGAGATCCGGGCGGCGGCGCAGATCCCCGCCGCCGACCTCGACCGCATGCTCGACCGGCTCGGCGCGGCCGGCCTGGTCGGCTTCCACACCGGCCGGCAGGACGCCGCGGCCGGTGCCTACTGGGACCTCGCCGGGGTCGGCGGCCCGACGGACGCCGCGCTCACCGTCCTCGCGCTCGGCGGGGCCGACGCGGCCGCGGCCGAACGGGCCTGCCGCGCGGCCGGCCTGACCTGCGGCCCCGGGGCCCCGTTCACCCTGGTCGTCTGCGACGACTACCTCGACCCGGCCCTGGCCGAGTTCAACGCCGCCCGCCTCGCGGACGGGCGGCCGTGGCTGCCGGCCAAGCCGTACGGCGCGCAGCTCCTGGTCGGCCCGGTCTTCCGGCCAGGCGCCGGGCCCTGCTGGTCCTGCCTGGCCGTGCGACTGCGCTCGCACCGGCGCGGCGAGAGCCACGTGCGGCGCGCGCTGGGCCTGGCCGGCCCGGTCCGGCTGCCGGACGCCTCGCTCGCGGCGACCCGCGAACTCGGCCTCCAGACGGCGGCGCTGGAGGCCGTCAAATGGCTGGCCGGCGTGCGCAACGACGGACAGAACGCGCTCTGGGCCCTGGACACGCTGGTCCTCGGCGCCACCCACCACCCCGTCGCACGGCGCCCGCAGTGCCCGGACTGCGGCGATCCCGGTCTGATCGCCGACCGGGCCCGGCAGCCGGTCCGGCCGGCCTCCCGGCCGAAGGGCGTCACCGGCGGCAACGGCCACCGGGCGCTGTCCGCCGAGCAGATGTGGGAGCGTTTCGGCCACCTCGCCGATCCGGTCACCGGGATCGTCGAGCGGGTGGTCCGCGACCCGCGCAGCCCGTCCTTCCTGCACTGCTACCAGAGCGGCCCCAACCTGGCGCTGACCGAGGCCGGCCTGGCCTCGATGCGCGCCGGGCTGCGGATGCAGAGCGGCGGCAAGGGCCGCACCGACCTGGACGCCCGGGTCAGCGGGCTCTGCGAGGCGGTGGAGCGCTACAGCGCCTCGCGGGCCGGCGACGAGGCGACCGTCCTCGGCAGCTACCGCGACCTCGCGGCCGACGCCGTCCACCCGGGCGCCTGCATGCTGTTCGACGAACTGCAGTACCGGGACCGCGCGGAGTGGAACGCCCCGGGCATCCCCTTCCAGCACGTGCCCGAGCGCTTCGACGAGGACGCCGAGATCGAGTGGACGCCGGTGTGGTCGCTCACCGGGGGCAGGCACCGGCTGCTGCCGACCGCCATGCTGTACTACGGCGACGGCGCCCCGGCCTCGATCCTCGCCGACTCCAACGGGAACGCCGCCGGCGGCACCCTGGAGGACGCCACCCTGCAGGGCCTCCTCGAACTGGTCGAGCGCGACGCCGTCGCCCTCTGGTGGTACAACCGCACCCGTCACGCGGCCGTGGACCCGACCGCCTTCGGCGACCCGTGGGTCGCCGCACTGCCCGAGCGCTTCCGCGAACTGGGCCGCGAGCTCTGGGTGCTGGACCTCACCTCCGACCTGGGCGTCCCGGTGATGGCCGCGGTCTCCCGCCGGGTCGACGGGCCGGCCGAGGACATCGTGCTCGGCTTCGGCGCGCACCTGGACCCCGCCGTCGCGCTGAGCCGCGCCGTGACCGAACTGGGCCAGATGCTGCCCGCCGTGACCAACGGCTACACCCCGGGGCTGCCGGCCCACCTCCTCGAGTGGTGGCGCGAGGCGAAGGTCGATTCTCAGCCGTATCTCGCACCCGATCCCGGGCGCCCCGCGAGGACCCCGGCGGACTACGCGTACACCCCGCGCACCGACCTCCGGGAGGACCTGGAGCACCTCTGCGCGCTGGCCCGCAGCCACGGGCTGGAGGTGCTGGTGCTCGACCAGACGCGGCCGGATCTCGGAATTCCGGTCGTGAAGGTCGTCGTCCCGGGCCTGCGGCACTTCTGGGCGCGGTTCGCCCCGGGCAGGTTGTTCGACGTGCCGGTCCGCACGGGCCTGCTGGACGCCCCGACCCACTACGAGAATCTCAACCCGATTCCGCTGTTCCTGTAGATCTGGAAGATCGTCCATGGAAGTCGGGAAGATCATTCATATAGAACTGGTAGATCCCCCGGCGTGGTGATGTGCGCCGGTCTATCCGGTCGGATAAGTGAGGATTGTCGCCCATGACAAGCTGATGCTTCGTCGGTAAGATCATCGCGGTTTTTCAGGAGAACTCGGGTCAACTCCCCGTGCTCTCAAACACCGTAGGTCGAACCGGGAGGCAGACGCCGATGCTCGACGCGCCCCACGGCAAAGGCCAGGACGACGGTCACGACGACGGTCACGACCACGAGTCCGGCGTGCGGGCGCAGCGCATGGCGCTGCTGGTCACCCTGGGGGTGCTCGGCGGCCACACCCTGGTCACCGTGCTGGACGTGCTCCACCAGGGGCCCGACCCGTTACGGACGGCCGTCCTGGCCGTCGGCATGGGTGCCGTGCTCTGCCTCCAGTTCGCCCACTCCACCCGAAGACCCCGGACCTGGCCGGTCCGCACCCGGGTCCTCACCCTCACCGCGCAGGCCGCGGTCACCTACCTGCCGCTGGTCTGGCTGGGGCTCCCGTGGGGTGCGATGGCCGGACTGCTCGCGGGCTCGGTGCTGCTCGCCGTGCCCGGCCGGGCCCGCTGGCTGCTGTACGCCGCGGTCACCGCGGCCATCGTGCCCGCCGTCGTGGCGATCGCCGGGCCCGGCATCGCCCTCTACGGCACCGGCGCGACGATGCTCGCCAGCCTCATCATCTACGGCGTCAGCTCGCTGTCCGGCCTGGTCACCGAGCTCCGCAACACCCGGCGCGCGCTGGCCGGCCTGGCCGTCGTCCAGGAACGGCTGCGGGTGGCCGGGGACCTGCACGACCTGCTCGGCTACAGCCTGTCGGCGATCACCCTGAAGACCGAGCTCGGCTACCGGCTCGTCCCGGTCGCGCCCGACCGGGCCAGGTCCGAGGTCGCCGAGGTGCTCGGGATCGCCCGGGAGGCCCTCGCCGACGTGCGCCTGGTCGCGACCGGCTACCGGGACATGTCGCTGGCCGCCGAGACGGAGTCCGCGGTCTCCGTCCTCACCGCCGCGCAGATCACCACCGACACCGACCTCACCTGCGGCCCGCTGCCCCGCGAGGTGGACACCGCGCTGGCCATCGTGCTGCGCGAGGCCGTCACCAACGCCCTGCGGCACAGCAAGGCCCAGCACTGCAGCGTCACCGCCACCCGCGAGGGCGGGACGGTGTCGCTGCGGATCCGCAACGACGGCGTCGGCGAGGAGCGGCTGGACACCATGCCGGGGGGCGGCAGCGGGCTCGCCAACCTGGCGACCCGGCTGCGCGGCGTCGGCGGCGACCTCACCGGCGGGCCCACCGGCGACGGCTGGTTCGAGGTCCTCGCGCACGCCCCGGCCACGGCCCGGGACGACGACCGGCACACCGAGGCCCGGCCCGAGGACCCGGCGATGGCCGCCAGCCCCTGGGCCCCGCGGATGGCCCGCGGCATGCTGGTCGCCGTGCTGGCCGGCTACGCGCTGATCACCGTGATCAACGCGGCGGGCCAGGCCCGGTCCGGCCCCGCGATGCTCGCCTTCCTCGGCTGTTTCGCCGGTGTCGTGGCGCTCCACGCGTTCCACTCGCTGCGCCGCTCGCGGACCTGGTCGGTACGCACCCGGACGCTCACCCTGGCGCTGCTCGCCGCGGCCACCTACGCCCCGTTGCTCTGGCTCGACGCCCCCTGGGGCTCGATGGCGGGCTGCCTCGCCGGATCGCTGCTGATCACCGTGCCGGGCCGGCTGCGGGTCCCGTTGTACGCGGCCGCGATCGCGGTCATCGTGCCCGCGGCGGTCGCGGCCGGCGAACCGTTGTCCGAAACCGTCTACCTGGCCGACTCCTCACTGGTCGCGGGCCTGGTTTTCTACGGGTTCAGCGCGCTCTACTGGCTGGTCACCGAGCTGCACGAGGCCAGGGGCGCGCTAGCGCAGCTGGCCGTCGCCCGCGAGCGCCTGATCGTGGAACGCGAGCTGCACGAGGTGCTCGGGTCGAGCCTGTCCGAGGTCACGATGAAGTGCGCACTCATCCACCGGCTGCTCCCGCAGTCACCGGAGCCGGCGAGGGAGGAACTGACCACCGTGCTCGACGTGTCCCGCCAGGCCCTCGCCGACGTCCGGCTGGTCGCCCGCGGCTACCGCGGCCACCTGGGCACTCCCGATCCGTCCGACCGCCCGCAGGTGTTCCAGGAATTCGGCCTGTCGGCGTCGGACGGTTCAGCGGTCATCGTGCAGCAGGCGGATGCCACGACCTGACAATCTCATTCACACTTTGGGGAATCAGCACAATTAAAGGGGGATAGGTGGACAATCGGCGGCTCAGAATTCTCCTGGCCGAGGACATGCACATGGTGCGGGGAGCCCTGGTCACGCTGCTCGAACTGGAGCCCGACCTGGAAGTCGTCGCCGTGGTGGACCGCGGCGACCTCATCGTCCCCACCGCACTGAAGTCCCGGCCCGACGTGGCGATCATGGACGTCGACCTCCCCGGCATGGACGGCCTCACCGCGGCCGAGATCCTGCACGACCAGCTACCGGAGTGCCGCACGCTGATCATGACCGGACTGGGCCGGCCCGGCTACCTGCGCCGGGCGATGTCCGCGCGCGTCTCCGGGTTCCTGCTCAAGGACTCCCCGGCCGAAGGGCTGGCGCAGGCCGTCCGGGAGGTGGCCGCGGGCCGCCGGGTGATCAACCCCCAACTCGCGATGAGCGCCTGGGACATCGGCGAGAACCCGCTCTCCGAACGGGAGATAGAGGTGCTGCGGATGGCCTCGCTGGGCGACGAGCCCCGGGAGATAGCGGCCAAGCTGCACCTGTCGATCGGCACCGTGCGCAACTACCTGACGACCGTCGTGGTGAAGCTCAACGCCCGCAACCGGATCGACGCCGTCCGGATCGCCACGGAGGCCGGCTGGCTCTCCTGAGCGCGCTCCCCACCCGCGACCGGGCCTCGACCGGCGGTCCACCGCCGCGTCCAAGGATGCCGACAACGGCGAGGTGAGAACACCTCCGTTCGGCATGAGGAGTGCGTGATGCGCAAGGTCGTTTCCCGGGACGGCACGACGATCGCCTATGAGAAGGCCGGCGAGGGCCCGCCGATCGTGCTGCTCAACGGTTCGTTCCGCGATCACACCATCTTCGACGCCCTCGTCCCCGAGCTGGCGCCGCACTGCACCACCTATGTCTACGACCGGCGCGGGCGCGGCGAGAGCGGCGACGCCGCCGAGTACGCCGTCGAGCGGGAGATCGAGGACCTCCGGGCGGTGATCGAGGAGGCCGGCGGCTCCGCCGTGGTCTTCGCCGGGTCCTCCGGCGCGAACCTGGCGATCGAGGCCGCCCTCGCCGGCGCGCCGATCACCAAGCTGGCCCTGCACGAACCGTTCTACCGGGTCGACGGATTCCCCAAGCCGGTCTGGAACTTCGCCAAGACGCTCCGGGTCACCCTGGAGGAGGGGCGCCGGGACGAGGCCGTCGAGTACTACCTCGGTGCGTTCCTCGGCCTGACCCCCGACACCGTCGCCGAATGGCGGCAGGGCCCGATCTGGGCGATGAACGAGGCGAACGCCCACACCCTCGTCTACGACACCACGATCTGCGGCGACTGCAGCATCCCCGCCGACCGGCTGGCCGGGTACCGGACGGAGACCCTCGTCCTCAACAGCTCCGGCACCAGTGCCTGGCTCCGCGCGGCGGCCCGGGCGACCGCGGCCGCCGTGCCCAACGGCCGGGCCCTCGAACTGCCGGGTTCCTGGCACCGGATCGACATGGACGTCCTCGGCCGGACCCTGGTCGAGTTCGCCACCACCTGAGAGGTCCCGCCACCCCGGCGGACGGCGGCGCCGTCCGCCGGGGTGTCCGCGGTGGTTCCGTTTCGCCGGCGGCCCGGGAGGCCTGGTTCTTGCGGGAGTGCGCCGGCGTCCAGCCCTGACCTGCCGTCAACTCGCCCCAGGAGACCATCACCGTGACCACAGTTCACACCCCGGCCGCCGCGGCCGCAGCCGCGGAGGCGGCCCGCGCGGCCGGCCCCTGCGAGCGCGGCGCCACCGTGTGGCTGACCGGGCTGCCGAGCGCGGGCAAGACCACGCTCGCCTTCGCCCTGG
>NZ_JBFAZB010000074.1:0-26206 GCF_040681575.1 Kitasatospora sp. NPDC051702 | reverse complement strand
CTGGTGCCGACGGCCGACTCGCTGGTCTGGATCGAGCGGGTCTTGACCTCGGCGACGGCGTGGGTCACTGCTGGCCGACGCGTCGGCGCCCCGTCCGGCGGGAGTCCGCCACGATCGGGAAGGCGTAGTCCCGCATCCGGCTCTCGTAGGCGCCCACCGCCCGCACCGGGCACTCGCCCCGACCCGCCGGGTCGGCCAGCGCCCGGCTGAGTTCGCCGGCGTCGCGGAGGGCGGTGTTGGCGCCCATCGCCAGGACCGGGCTCATCGCGTGGACCGCGTCGCCGATCAGCGTCACCCGGCCCGGTTCCCAGGCGGGCACGGCGGCCGCGGTGGAGATCCGCAGTGGGAAGAGCGACGCGGTGTCCCACCGGTCCAGCAGGCGGTGCACGTCCTCGTGCCAACCACCGCCCAACAACCGGAGCGCGAGGTCGCGCAGCCCGTCCGGCGACAGCGTGCGCAGGTCCTCGAAGGCGGGCATGGCGGGGTGGCCGGTCGGCGCGCCGACCATGCAGGCGACGTAGTCACCGACCGGGGGCAGGTCGACGGGCGGGGTCAGGGCGCGGCCCGAACGCTCGGGCCGGGTGCCGAACTCGACCGGGCCGAGGCCGAGATGCGCCCCCTCCGGGCCGTCGGTGAGCACGGTGAAGATGCTCTCGAAGACCCAGGATGGCAGGGCCCTCCGGGTGCCGTCGTCCAGGGGGATCCGGCCGTAGACCAGCCGCAGCCCGGCGTCCTCGACCCCGGCCGCGGGCAGCAGTTGCCGGCGCACCACCGAGTTGACGCCGTCGGCGCCGACGATCAGCTCCGCGGTCGCGGTCCGGCCGTCGGCGAAGCACGCGGTGACCCGCCCGTCGGTCTCGTGCCGGTAGGCCGACAGCCGGGCGCCGTGGTGCACCCGGTCGCCCAGCCCGAGGAGCATGATCCGACGCAGCGTCGGGCGGTCGAACGCGCGCGGGCCGATCGCGTCGGGCGTCCGGGCGCCGCCGGCCGCGGCCCGGTCCGCCAGGACGTCCAGGTGGCGGTTGCGGACCGAGACCCGGGCGGGGGGTGCGCCCGCGGTCGACAGGCACAGCTCGAAGAGCGCGGCGGGCAGACACTCCCGCAGGCCGGTCAGGCCGGGCTCGTCGAGCTGGATGCGGTACCCCTGCGGGCGGGCTCCGGGGTGGGCGTCGCGTTCGTAGACGTCGACGTCGACGCCCCGCCTGCGCAGCCCGTGGGCGAGCGCGAGTCCACCCAGTCCAGCGCCGATGACGATCACACGATACGGAAAGTGCACAGTCCTCTGCCTTCGTTCATGACGACGAAGGAAGCACCGGGTTCCTCGGAGAGGAACGAGCACCACGGGGGTGCCGCTCAGAAACACCATTCAGGAGCGGATTTTTCGCGCATTCCATCCAGCGCCGCCGACCCTAGCACGCGCGCGCCGCCCGGGTCGTCGGAAGCCGACGGAGGGTCAGCGGGCCCCGGCGGCGAGGCGCCGGGGCGGACTCCGCTCGCCGCCGCCGGTCAGGTCGGCGGCCCCCACGCGGTCTTGGGCATCCGCTCCTCGGAAGGCAAGCTGTCCCCGCACCTCCCGTCGCCGCCCCCGACCCCGCCGAGGAGCACACGTGAGCCCGTTGACCCGCCGGCACTTCCTCGCCACCGCCGCCACCGCCGCCGGCGGGACCGCCCTCGCCCTGGCCGGTCCCCCCGGTACCTCGGAAGCCGCCGCCGACGAGGCCCCCGCCGGGCCCGGTCCCGAGGACACCGCCGCCCGAGCGCTCGAGCGCTACCCCGACGTCCTCGACCTGCACGGCACGCCCGCGCAGGCCTACCCCGGGGACGCCGGCGGCAACAACCCGATCACCGTCTTCGCCGACCTCGGCGCCTGGCACGCCTACGCCCTGCCGCGCCCGCAGGACCGGCTCGGCGGCTTCACCGGGCCGCTCCACCTCGCCCAGGAGTACCCCTGGTGGCTCAGCGACGGCCTCAGCCGCATCCGGCTGACCGAACGGGGCCGGGAGCTGGACCTCGCCGCCGCCGGTGCGCCCCGGCTCACCTCCCTCCCCGGCCTGCTGCGCCAGTCCTACGCGCTGGGAGCCGGCCTGGCCCTCACCCTGGAGCTGCGCTTCGCCGGCAACCGCACCGCCCTGGTCCGGGCCCGGCTGGCCAACGGCGGCAGCGGCGTACGGACCCTGCAGGTCGCCTGGACCGGCACCCTGCTGCGCCCGGCCGACGCGCCGCAGCGCGACGCTCCGCGCCTGGTGGCCGCCGATCGCGGCGTGGAGGTCCGGTTCGCGCGGGTCCGCAGGACGTGGGACTACCTGACCGACGGCACCGAGCGCTTCGCGGTCCGGCACGCGGAGCCCGTCCGGGTCACCGTCAGCGGCGACGGCCACCGGACCGAGCGGGTCGACGCCGTCCGGCTGGCACCCGGGGAGGCCCGGACCCTCGACTGGGCGGAGAGCTACACCTTCACCGGGGCCGAGTACGACCGGGCCGCCGCCGAGGCGGACGCCGCCCTGCGGGCGCCGGAGCGGGTCGCGGCGGCCGGCGCCGCCCGCTGGGCCGGGTACCTGGCCCGGGCGACCGCCGGGGTTCCGGCCGCGCGCCGCCGCACGGCCGTCAAGTGCGTGCAGACCCTGGTCACCAACTGGCGCAGCCCGGCCGGGCGGATCCGGCACGACGCCGTCACCCCCTCGATCTCGTACAAGTGGTTCAACGGGGTCTGGGCCTGGGACACCTGGAAGCAGGCCGTCGGCACCGCCCTCTTCGCGCCCGACCTCGCCGCGAACCAGATCCGGGCGATGTTCGACCACCAGATCCGGGCCGACTCGACCACCCGCCCGCAGGACGCCGGGATGATCCCGGACTGCGTCTTCTACAACGACCCGAGCACCGGGGGCGGCAACTGGAACGAGCGCAACTCCAAGCCCCCGCTGGCCTCCTGGGCGGTCTGGGAGGTCTACCGGCAGAGCGGGGACCGGGCCTTCCTGCGCGAGATGCTGCCCCGGCTGACCGCCTACCAGGACTGGTGGTACCGCACCCGCGACCACCTCGGCGAAGGCCTGTGCGAATACGGCGCCACCGTGGACGAGGCCAATGCCGGACCGGAGGACTGCCGCCAGGCCGCGGCCTGGGAGTCCGGCATGGACAACGCGCCCCGCTTCGACGCGGCCCTCGGTGCGGCGGTCGTCGCCAACCGCGGCGTCGACGGCGCCCTGCGGGGCTGGTCCCTCGCACAGCGCTCCGTCGACCTCAACGCCTACCTGGCCGCGGACCACCGCCACCTGGCCCTGATCGCCGCCGAGCTGGGGGACCGGCCCGCCGCCGAGCGGCTGCGCGAACGGGCCGGGCGGATCGACCGCGCCGTCCGCGACACCATGTTCGACCAGGCCACCGGCTGGTTCCACGACACCGACCTGACCACCGGCGCCCGGCTCACCACCCGGGGCCGCGGCATCGAGGGCGCGATCCCGCTCTGGTCCGGCACCGCCTCGCCCGCCCAGGCCCGCGCCGTCCGCGGCCACCTGCTCGACCCGGCAGAGTTCGGGACCGCACTGCCGTTCCCGACGGTCGCCCGCAGTTCCGCGGCCTTCGACCCGGCCGGCTACTGGCGCGGGCTCGCCTGGATCGACCAGACCTACTTCGCCGTCGAGGGCCTGCGCCGGTACGGCTGGGGCGAGGACGCCCGCCGGGCCGTGGAGCGGCTGCTGGCGGCGGCCGGCGGGCTCGGCGGCGACGGCCCGGTGCGGGAGAACTACGACCCGCTGACCGGGGAGGGGCGCAACGCCACCGGCTTCAGCTGGTCCGCGGCCCTGCTGCTGCCGCTGCTCCGGGGCTGACCGGAGCCGAGCGGGGCCGACCGGAGCCGAGCGGGCCGTGATCGGAGCGACCGGTGAAGGAGCCGCCCGCGCCCTGGCATGATCGGGGGCATGATCGAACGACTCATCGCGGCGTGTGACGGAGCGGCCAAGGGGAACCCCGGGCCGGCGGCCTGGGCCTACGTGGTGGCCGACGGCGCCGGGGTCCCGCAGCGCTGGCAGGCCGGCCCGCTCGGGCACAGCACCAACAACGTGGGCGAGCTGACCGCCCTCCTCCAGCTGCTCTCGGCGACGGATCCCGCGCTGCCGCTGGAGGTCCGGCTGGACAGCACGTACACCCGCGACGCGGTCACCAAGTGGCTGGTGGGCTGGAAGCGCAACGGCTGGAAGACCGCCGCGGGCAAGCCGGTGGCCAACCGCGAGCTGATCCAGCAGATCGACGAGCTGCTGGCGGGGCGGGACGTCACCTTCGTGTACGTGCCCGCCCACCAGGTGGACGGCGACCCGCTGAACGCCATCGCCGACAAGGCCGCCAGCGACGCCGCCCGCACCCAGGAGGCCGCTGGCGGCACGGCCGCCGACCTGCCCGAACCGGACCCGGTCCGGGCCTCCGCACCGCGCTCGAGCCGCCCGGCCGGAGCCCCGGCCGCGAAGCGGTCGTCCTCCTCCGCAGGCTCCCGGACCCTGGCCGCCCGCTACCCCGGCACCTGCCCGTGCGCCCGTCCGTACGCCAAGGGCGACAAGATCACCAAGGTCGGCGGCAGCTGGGGCCACCCGGAGTGCGCCGCGGCCCACGCCTGACCGAGCCGCCCCCGGGCACCCGGAGCGTCGGACGGGGCCCGCCGTCCCGGTGGGCTAACGCTCCGTGTCCGCCTCCGGGTCCGGGGTCTCGGCGGCCTGGAGGAGGTTCTGCTCCAGGCGTTCGAGGGTGAGCCGGGCCTCGGTGCGTTCGTCGGTGGTCAGGCCGGCCGCCACGAGCTCCTCCAGTCGGCTCCAGGCCTGTTCGACCTCGTGGCGCAGGGCCTGGCTGGCCGCCGTGGGCTCGATGAGGGAGGCGCGCCGGTCGGTGGGCGAGGGGCGTCGGCGGACGAATCCGGCCTGTTCCAGGCGCTGGACGGTGCGGGTCATGGTGGCGGCGTCGGAGTCCAGGAGCCGCACCAGGTCGGTCTGGCGCTGAGCGCCGAGCTCCCACAGGTGCATCATCACCAGCTCCTGGCCCGGGTGCAGGCCGATGCGGCGCAGGAGCTGCCCGGCGAACATGCGGTGGAGGCGGGCGAGGCGGAAGATCGCGTGGCTGATGGGCCCGCCGCCGGCCGCGGCCGGTACCGGGACGCTCGGTTCCGTCCGGGCTCCCGCCGGAACCGGCCCGGGCTCCGGAGTGGACTGCGTCATCTCGTCCTCACTTCCTGATCGGTCAGGCAACGCTATCGCGCGAGGCCGCCAGCGCGGGGCCGCAGACCTACGCGCGGCGATTTCGGCTGTTCAAAGCGCGTGACGCGGGTCACATCGCGGGCCGGGAATGCCTTCGCCGCATTTACCTGTTCGAGCAGGTAACTGTGACGCCGGATGGGACGGGGACACCGCCCACCACTGGTTGCGAGGGAAGAGACCATGACCACTGCTTTCGATCCGATCGTCCTGGGCGGCAGGAGCCTGACCAGCCGGGTCGCGATGGCGCCGATGACCCGCAGTCGCGCGTTCGGCCCCGGCGGGGAGCCGACCGAGCTGATGGCGCAGTACTACGCGCAGCGCGCCGGCGCAGGCCTGATCGTCACGGAGGGCATCCAGCCCTCGGCGGTCGGGCAGGGCTACCCGAACACCCCCGGCCTCCACACGCCCGGCCAGGTGCGGGCGTGGCGCACGGTGACCGACGCCGTGCACCGCGAGGGCGGCGTGATCTTCGCGCAGCTGATGCACACCGGGCGGATCGGCCACCCGAGCCTGCTGCCCGACGGCCTGGTCCCGGTGGGGCCGTCGGCCGTGGCCGCCAAGGGGCAGGTGTTCACCCACGAGGGCCCGAAGGACTTCGTGACGCCGGAGGAACTGGACGAGGCCGGGATCCGGCGGACGATCGCCGACTTCGCCGCCGCGGCCCGCAACGCCGTCGAGGCCGGGTTCGACGGCGTGGAGATCCACGGCGCCAACGGCTACCTGATCCACCAGTTCCTCGCCCCGAACGCCAACCGGCGCACCGACGGCTGGGGCGGCGACACCGCGGGCCGGATCCGCTTCGCGGTGGAGGTGGTCCGTGCGGTCGCCGACGCCGTCGGCCCCGAGCGGGTGGGCCTGCGGATCTCCCCGGCGAACCCGTACAACGACATCGCCGAGGACGACCACCGGGCCACCTACCGGGCCCTGGTGGCGGCGCTGGCACCGATCGGCCCGGCCTACCTGCACGTACTGGAGGGGCCGGACCGGGAACTGACCCGGGAGCTGCGCGAGCGGTTCCCCGGCACCTTCGTCCTCAACCCGTTCACCCACCCGGCCCCGACCGGCCCGGACGCGCTGGCACTGGTCGAGGACGGCACCGCGGACATGATCGCCTTCGGCGCGCTGTTCCTGGCCAACCCCGACCTGCCGGCCCGGCTCGCCGTCGGCGGCCCGTTCAACACCCCGGACGCGACCACCTTCTACGGCGGCGACCACCGCGGCTACACCGACTACCCCACCCTCGACGCCTGACCGGTGCGGCCACCTGCGGCGCCGCTCCGGCACGGCCCTCCGCGGCGCCGTCACCTGCGCGGCCGCCGTGGTGGCCGCACAGTGGGTCCGAACCGCCTGGTACCCCCCACCTCCCACCTCCCCCCAAGACCCCTGCGACCCGGGAGCTCCCGATGTCCACTGCGATCACCTTCTCCGAGTACGGCCCGCCCGAGGTGCTCCACCTCACCGAGGTGGACGCCCCCGAGCCCGGCCCCGGCCAGGTCCGGATCCGGGTGCGGGCGGCCTCGGTCAACCCGCTCGACCTGAAGATCCGCTCCGGCCTGATGGCCGGGGCCGCCCCGGCCCGCTTCCCGGTGGTCCCCGGCCTGGACGCGGCCGGCGTGGTGGAGGCGGTCGGGGAGGGAACCGCCGCGGCGGCGGGCGACGAGGTCCTGGGCGCCGCCGTGGGCGGCGGCTACGCCGAGCAGGCCCTGTTGGAGGGGCCGGTGGCCAAGCCCGCCGCGCTGTCGTGGGAGGTCGCCGCGTCCCTGGTCACGGTCGGCCGGACCGCCTTCCGCGTCCTGGGCCAGCTGGGTGTGCCGGAGGGGCGGACCCTGCTCGTCCACGGCGCGGCCGGCAGCGTCGGCGTCATCGCGGTGCAGCTGGCCGTCGCCCGCGGCATCACCGTCATCGGCACCGTCGCCGAGCAGGACGTCGAGCGGGTCACCGCCCTGGGCGCCACCGCGGTCCGCTACGGCGACGGCTGGGTGGAGCGGGTCCGCGCCGCGGCCCCGGGCGGCGTGGACTTCGTGTTCGACGCCTCCGGCGCCGGGGTGCTCGCCGACTCCGTCGCCCTGACCGGCGACGCGGGCAGGGTGATCACCATCGCCGACATGGCGGCCGCCCGGCACGGGGTGCGCTTCAGCGCCGGCACCACCGAACAGGGCGAGGACGGGCTGCCGCAGCTGGTGGAGCTGGCCTCGGCCGGACGGCTGACCCTGCCGGTCCGGCGCACCTACCCGCTCGCCGAGGCCGCCCGGGCGCACGCCGATCTGGAGGCCCGCCGCAACCGGGGCAAGGCCGTCCTGCTGCCCTGACCCCGGCCGCCGCCGGCCGCCGGATAGCTCCGGGGGCCGGCGGCGGCGTGCGAGACCGGGTGGGCCTACTCCGGGAGGGCTTACACCGGGACGGTCACGAAGGTCTGCCCGGACTCGTTCACGACCGACACCGAGGTCACCTCCTCCGGCGCGACGATGGCCGAACCGTCCAGTGTGGTGCCGGACTTGGCCCCCACAGCGGAGACCAGCCAGCTGCCCGCGTCCGCCGTGGCCCCGTTCCTGCCGTTGACCACCAGGTGGCAGCGCTGGCCGGCCGGGATGCCGGTGACCGCCGCGTTCACCCGGACCCATCCCATCGCCGGAGTGACCGTCAGCGTCATCCGGGCTCCGGTGGCCGGATCCGTCACGGAGCCGGTCCGGGTCCCCGCGGGTGGCGCGGTGGCCGTGGCGGTGGCGGTGTTCGGAGCCGGGCCGGCGGCCACCGGCGGTGCGGTGTCGGTGCTGCGGCCCAGCGCGATCCCCAGGACCAGCGCCGCGGCGGCCGCGACGGCCGCGACCGCGCCGATCCTGGCCCGCCGCCGGAGCAGCACCGAGCCGCGTTCCGTCCTGGCCTGCCGCAGGGTGCGCTGCAGCAGCAGGTCTCCGCCCTCGGGCGGGCCGTCCACGAGCAGTTCGGGCGGCACCTCGCCCAGGACGGTCTCCAGCTCCCGCAACTCGGTCACCTCCTGACGGCAGGTCGGGCAGTCGGCCAGGTGTCGTTCGAGCGCCGCCGTCTCGGCGGGATCGAGCACGCCCAGGACGTAGGCGCCGACGAGCTCCGCGCTCCGGTCGTGCGCGCCGCCGCCGCCCCGGCCCGCGCCGGTCGCGTCGTTCGCGTCGTTCGGGTCCATGCCGTTCGTGTTCGCTTCGTCCGTGGTCACACCGACACCTCCTGCCACGTCCCCGACCTGCCGGTGTACGAGCGTTTGAGTGCCCGGAGCGCGTAGTGCGCGCGGGACTTGACCGTTCCGGCCGGTATCCCCAGCTGCGCCGCGGCCTCGGTGACCGACAGCCGCTGGAAGTAGATCGACCGCAGCACCTCGCGGTGCTCGGGGGAGAGCCGCTCCAGCGCCTGCGACATCACCAGGGTCTCCACCACGCCGTCGGCGTGGTCGTGCTCGACCGGCACGGTGGCCGTCTCCTCGGACACCTCCGCGACCTCGGCGGGCCGGGCGGCGCGGGCCCGGAACCGGTCGGTGATCAGGTTGCGCTCCACGGTCAGCAGCCAGCCCCGCACCGACCCGCGGGCCTCGGTCAGGGCCTCCGGGTTGCGCCAGGCCCGGATCAGGGTCTCCTGGACGGCGTCCTCGGCCGCCGCACGGTCTCCGGTGAGCCGGATGGCGTAGGCGAGCAGTGCGCCGCCGTGCTGCTCGTAGAGCGTCCGGATCAGTGCCTCGTCGGCGGCGTCCTGCCGCCCGCCTGGTCGTGTCCTCGCCATCCGCCATTCCTCCGTCGTCGGGTCCACGTCCAGCACGTACGCGGGCGCCGTCCGGTTCAACCGAATTCCCGACAGGTGCGGTTCTCGTTGAGGCAGGCCGCCACCCCGGCCGCCTGCCGGTCGGTCATCAGGCCGATGAACACCGCGTGGTCGGTGAGCGGGCTGTGGTGCTGTTCGGGGAAGGCGTCCAGGGCGAAGGCCCCGGGCGGCGGCGGGCGGTAGCCGACGGTCACGCGCAGGTGCGGGATCGGGAAGGTGTCGTGCGGGCAGACGCCGGAGGCGGACGGGAAGCGTACGTGGGAGCGGTGGCCCGGGCTGTCCGTGCCGCGCCCGTCCCAGCAGCTGGGGAAGTCCAGGGTGCGGGTGAGGAGGCTGCCGGCGGGGCAGAGCGGGTAGCGGTCGGTGGTGGCGCGGCCGGCGAAGCCCGTGCAGCTCCACTGGGCGCCGGCCTCGGCGCCGCCGTCGGTGGCGGCGGTCGGGTCGCCCTCCAGGAGCCGCAGGAAGCGCGGCATCGGGACGACCTTGCTCCACGGGTTGCCGAGGTACTCGACGGTGACGGTCTCGGGGGCGAGGATCTCGCCGGTGTTCCCGTGCGGGTCGTCGGACGGCACCGCGGTGCCGGCGCGGTCGGTGCGGCGGAGCACCGGCCAGTAGTACGAGGAGCGGTCGCCGTCGGTGCAGGTGGTCGCGGCGGCGGCGAGGCTGTCGTCGGTGGAGTCCGCGTCGGTGGAGAGGTTGCCGACGTAGTCGTGCACGTGGTGGGCGCCGCCGACCGTGCCGGGGGAGACCACCACGTTGTCGGCGTTGCGGTGCCCCTCCCGGTTGCGTCCGCAGTCCTGCGCGTACGAGCCGGTGGAGGCGTCCGGGCCGGTGGCCGGCGGTGCGGGTGCGGCGGCGGTGACCGCGGTGATGTCGACGAACCCGTCCGCCGGCCCGGGCCCGCCCGGCCGGAACCGGACCACCAGCAGGGACAGCCCGAGGGCGAGGCAGAGCAGGACGCCGACCGGGAACGCGGCGCCCCCCAACCGGTGGCGATGGCGGTCCTGGTGCACCGCGACAGTCTGGGTGACGGGCCGCCGCGCGGGCAAGGCGGGGCCGCCCCGGCCGTCCAGCCGCCCGGGGCGCCCCGCCGCCGCGGGCGGGGTCGGCGGGTGGGTCAGTAGCCCCCGGTGTAGCCGCCGGCCTGGGAGGCGGCCGTCGACGGGGTCATCGTCGCGCCCTGCGCGGGCGCCTGGGCGGGCGTGCCCGGCGCCTTCTTCCCCTCGGGCGTGCTGGCGAACCAGGTGCCGCCGACGCCCTGCCCGTTGGTCTGCCCGGCCGCGGTGTCCCCGGCGAAGCGGTAGAGCGGCCAGCCGTTGAGGGTGACCTGCTTCGTCCCGTCCGGCCTGGTCACGCTGCCGACCAGGCCGGACTCGACACCGGTGACCTGCACCGCGTCCGGGGAGGTCACCGGCGGCCACTTCGCGGCGCAGGCGTCCACGCAGGTGCTCGCGGAGGGCTTGGCGGTGTCCTTGTCGAAGCGGTACAGGGTCCGGCCGGCGGTGTCGGTGACGATCGGTCCGAGCGTGGCCGACTTGGCGGCGACGAGCCGGACCGCGGAGGAGTCGCCGCCCGCCGGGGCCGGAGTCGTGGCGGCCGGGGCGGCGGCGGTCGACGCGCCGCTCCCGCCGTACCCGTCGCCCGAGTCGGGCCCGCAGGCGGTGGCGGCGAGCGCGAGCACGGCGAGGCCGGAGACGGCGAGCAGGCGGCGGGCGGCGGAGGTGTGCGCGGCGGACGTGGGCATGGCGGACGTGGGCATGGCGGACGTGGGCATGACGGACTTGGGCATGGCGAACTCCCCCTGGGGGTGCGACAGTTGGCGATCCGGGCGGTTGCCGCCCGGGTACCCTCCACACGCGTCCGCGGCGGGAACGGTTCAACGTCGTCGGAAAAAACTTTTGCGCCGGGGCCGGACGCCGGGCCACCGGCCCGCGGCCCGCGCGTGCGCCGGCGAGGGCCAGGCGCCTCGGTGGTGCCGCCCCGGGGTCACTCCGGCCGGGCCGACAGGTGCCAGTCACGTGGCAGGTCGGCCGTGAGGAGCTCCTCGACCTCGGCGGGCGGGAAGTCCGGCCAGGTCCGCGTCACCTCGTGCCGGCGGTTGAGGCGGCGGTCGAGGAAGCGTTGCATCCGCCTCAGCCCGTCGGCGGCCTGTCCGGGCGCGATACGTCCGTCCGCGAGGGCGTCGGCGTAGTCGTCCAGGTCGAGCAGGCGGTAGGGGTGGTCCGGCGGCCCGACGATGACGTCGATCCACAGGTCCTGGGTCCTCAACAGGTCGCCGTCGGGGCCGTCCCACTCCAGGCTCACGAGGTCGCAGTACCACCAGCCGCGCTGCTGCGGCGGGAACGCGACGGGCTGGTTGATCTGCACGTGGTCGTCGAGCAGCACGAAGGTGCGCTGGATCAGATCGGTCCCGTCGTGGCGGAAGCCCCAGTCGTAGGCGACGACGTCGCCGCGGCGGATGCCCGCGGCCCTCAGCCTGCCGTTGTGCAGGACGGTCACGCGTTCGTCCGGTGTCATGCGGCACGGTACCAGCGCCCGGCACGGCCCCCTGCGGCGGACGCAGAAGGGCCCGCACCGGCGTGTGCACGGTGCGGGCCCTTCACTGCCCGGCGGGTGCCGTGGCAGAGGTACTACTACAGCGGGCGAATGTTCTCCGCCTGCGGGCCCTTCTGGCCCTGCGTGACGTCGAACTCGACCTTCTGGCCCTCGAGCAGCTCACGGAAGCCGTTGGCGTTGATGTTCGAGTAGTGGGCGAAGACGTCCGGGCCGCCACCCTCCTGCTCGATGAAGCCGAAGCCCTTCTCCGAGTTGAACCACTTCACGGTGCCATTAGCCATTAAAGAATCTCCTTCAAGGGGACATCCGAAACCCGCACCGTGCGGGTTTCGAGTCGCCGCATGGAGCGCCCACCGGGTAGAACCGGGGAACAAAAAATGCGCCTGCAATATCAGCAGGCGCACACAAGTTCATGGGAACCACTACTGCAACTAAATCGACTGTAGCAGGCGGCGGTCCGCCGCGGCGATATTTCGCCGCCGGCTCCGTGCGGGCCTTCCGCGGGGCTCGGCGCGGTGGCCGGCGGGGGTCGCGGCTCCGGTGCGGACGCGCGAGCAGCCCGACCGGACCCGCGTGGCTCCGGACTCCGGGCCTCCCGGGGGTCCCCAACCATCTCGACGTGAAGTATCTTGACGTCGAGATTGATGCCGATCACACCTCGGGGGACCTGCCATGCCCGGACACGGGAACGGACTGACAGCACAACTGCGGCGGCCGCCGGGCGGGCCGGACGCCCGCACCATGTTGCTGGCGCAGTGCGTGGACCGCACCGGGACGGGCGTCTGGGCGGCCGCCTCGGTGCTCTACTTCACCTTCGTCGTCGGCCTGGACGCCGGGCGGCTCGGCCTGCTGCTCGGGGTGGCCGCCGTGGCCGGCATCGCCGGGTCGCCGCTGGCCGGTCGGGCCGCCGAACGGTTCCCGGTGCGCGGGCTGCTGATCGCCTGCCACCTGCTGCGCCTGGGCACCATGGGCCTGCTGCTGGTCGTCCACGACTTCGCCGCGCTGCTGCCGGTGGTGGCGCTGACCTGCCTGGCCGAACGGGCCGCCAAGACCCTGGAGATGCTCTTCGCCACCCGGGTGGCCGGCGAGCGGCGGGGGACGTACCAGGCGCTGTTCCGCAGCGTGGCCAACGCCGGGTACGCGCTGGGCGCCGGCATCGCCGCGATCGGCCTGGCCGTCGGCACCGCCACCGCCTACCGGGTGCTGATCGTCGCCAACGCGCTGTCCTTCCTGCTGGCGGCCGCCCTGGTCCGGCGCACCCGGGAGCCCGCCGGCCGCGGTCTGGCGGCGGCGCACGACGGCGGGGACGCCCCCGCAGACCCGGCCGCCGCCCCCAGCCCCTGGCGCGACCGCGGCTACCTGCTCTTCGTCCTGCTGGACATGCCGCTGAACCTGGACGACTCCGTCCTCAACGTCGGCCTGCCGCTGTGGCTGGTGCACCACACCGACGCTCCGAACGCCGTCGTCCCCGCGTTCCTGATCGTCAACACCGTCCTGGTGGTCGTCCTGCAGCTGCGCGTCTCGACCCGGGCCGAGGGCCCGCGCGGGGCGGCCGCGGCGGTGGGCTGGTACGGGGTGACGCTGCTCGCGGCCTGCCTGCTCACCGCGGCCGCCACCGGCGGCGGGCCCTGGTGGGCCTCGATCGCCCTGCTGGCCGCGGCGATGCTGGTCACCCTGGCGGAGCTGCTGCGCTCGGTGGCGTCCTGGGAGCTGGCGGTCAGCCTGGCTCCGCCGCGCGCCCGGGCCTCCTACCTGGGTGTGGCGGGGATGTCCCAGTCGGTGCAGAAGTCACTGGGCCCGCTGCTGCTGACCGGCGTGGTGATGACGGCCGGCCCGGCGGGCTGGCTGGCCCTGGGCGCGGCGGCCACCGGGCTCAGCGCTCTCCAGCGGCGTGCCAGCCTCCGCCGCCTCGCGGCCCTGGCGGCCCCGGCCGCCGAGCCCCGGCCCGTCCCGCTCCCCACCGGTGCGACGCCGCCGGGGCGGGCCGGGGATCGGGGAGGGAGCGGAGCGGTGGCGGACCGGGCTCCGGCCGGCAAGCCCTGACCCGTACGCGCCGACGGGTGGGCTCACGCGCCGACCGGTCACAGGTCAGGCCGGGGCCGGCGCGCGGGGTGCCCGGATCCGGCCCCCTGCCCCGCCTCCGGGGGCGCGGCGGTGTGCACCACCCGGGTGCAGACGTGACAGGCCGCCGGACCGCCCTGGAGCCACCAGCGGCAGGTGGGGCGGATCGCGCACGGCGGGAGCGGGGCGCCGGTGTCGGCCGCGCCCGACTCGCGCCCCGCCTGCGCCAGCGCGTCGCCGAGCGAACACCGCTCGTCCTCCCACTGGCGGCAGGCCGCCCCGATGCACGGCCCGGCGAAGCGGAACCGCGACTCCGCCGGGCGCCGGCCGGGGGCGGCCGCCCGCTCGGCGAACTCCGCGTCCACCGTGATCGGTTGGCGCAGCGCGGCGACCGTCCCGTCCGGCCGGACGATGCCCAGCAGCAGGTGGCCCGGACTGCAGGTGCTGCTGGGGCAGGTGGCCCCGGTCCGGGCCCCGCCGCCCCCGGCGTCGGCCACTACTGCTCCGGGGCCATCTGGATCCCGATGGGACCCGGCCGGTGGATCACCGCATCGACCGCGTCCCGGGCGCCGCCGGCGAGGGGCACCTCGCGCAGCGGCGGTACCAGGTCGAGCTCCGCGACCTCGTAGAGCACCGCCTTGCGCACCGCGTTCCCGATCCGCTCCAGCACGTCGTGCGGCAGGTCGCCCTGGACCGTGACGCGCAGTCCTTCCTTGGCCATCCCTCTTCCCTTTCCTCGAGGAGTCCGGCCGCCCCCGCTCCGGGGCGCGACCGGCCACTGACGACGCTGCCCCCGGCGCCCAGGGCGGGGCGAGCGGTGCTGGCCGATTGGAGTGACCGGGCCCGCGGCAGCCCGGGGCAGTGCTCGTTTCGGGCGTACGTCGCCGCGCAGTTCGCGGACGTCCTGTGCAGGCTGGACCGGGGCCGGGCAGCCGGAAGCGGCGTTCACCGGACCACCGGAGCAGCCACCGGACCAGCCGCCGCACCGACGGGAGCACAGCGTGATCGGGAAGCCCGAACCCTTCGACGACTCGGCAGGGGGGCCGCCCCTGCCGGACTGCACGGCGGACGCCGCCGCCGCGCTGAAGCAGATGTTCGTGGACATGACGCAGGGCGTCAGGATGGCCCGCGGCCAGGACCCGGTGAAGCGCCCGGTGTTCCTCAAACCGCACGGCGTCGCCCGCGGCGTCCTCACCGTCGCCGACGACCTGCCCGCCGAGCTGCGCGTCGGCTTCCTGCGGGCGGCGCACGAGCAGCCCGGCGGACTGACCGCCTGGGTGCGGTTCTCCAGCGACACCGTGCCCGGCAGCCCCGACCTGAAGACCACCCTCGGCATCGGCGTGAAGCTGTTCGGGGTGCCCGGGCCGAAGCTGCTGGAGGGCGACACCGAGGCGGGCACCCAGGACCTGCTGATGCAGAACTTCGACGTCTTCTTCGTGGACACCGCCCAGGACATGTGCGAGTTCACCAAGGCCGGTGTCGTCGACGGCAGTTACGACCGCTACCTGGACGCGCACCCGGTCACCCGGGAGATCCTCGACGCGATGGCGGTCTTCGAGCCGAGCGTCCTGACCACCACCTACTGGGGCGTGCTGCCCTACGCCTTCGGGGCCGAACGCTTCGTCAAGTACAAGCTGGTGCCGGTCGGTTGCGAACCCGGCGACCCGACCGCGACGCCGCCCGACGAGGACCCGGCCTACCTGGGCACCGACCTCGCCCACCGGCTCGCCGCCGGGACGGCCGCCTTCGACCTGCTCGTCCAGTTCCGCACCGACCCGGACACGATGCCGCTGGACGCGGCCACCGTGCGCTGGGAGGAGAGCGCGAGCACCCCCGTGAAGGTCGCCCGGCTGACCCTCCAGCAGCAGGACGTCACGGCCCGGGGCCAGGCCGCCTACGGCGAGAACCTCGCCTACAACCCGTGGCACTCGCTGGCCGAGCACCGCCCCGTCGGCAGCATCGCCGAGGTGCGCCGGACGGTCTACCGGGCCTCGGCCGAGCAGCGCCGCGACGTCAACGGCGTCCCCGCCGCCGAACCGGGCCCGGCCCGCCCGCAGCTGACCCCGCCGCCCGGCCGGGACACCCGGATCGTCCGGGCCGCCGTGCACCCCGCGATCGGCGTGGCCCGGGTCGGCGACAGCATGATGGACGACTTCGTGCTCGCCCCCGAGGTCGACCAGCCGGCGGTGGCTCCCCCCGGGAGCTACAAGGACGTCACCGGCGCCCTCAAGCGTCAGGGCGTCCGGTTCCGGGTCTACGGCTACAACGCGGCCGGCGAGCCGGTCGCCGAACTCACCGCCGACAACGCCGACCTGCGCTGGACGGTGCACGTCGCCAACTCCAAGGCCGCCTGGTACCAGTTCCAGATCGCCCTGGACATCCCGGAGGCCGGGCAGGCCGACGCCAGCAACCTGCGCAACGCCAAGATCCCGGCCGAACAGCGCAGCCTGCTGACCATCGACCCCGGGAGCCGCTCGGTGCGCGGCCGCAACCGCTCCGGCGCGCCCGAGTACCGCTTCGACACCGGCACCTTCATGGACCGGCGGGTCTACCTCGGCGAGCTGCGCACCGACGACAGCGGCCGGCTGATCTTCCTCGGCGGGCACGGCGTCTCGGCCTCGGCCTCCGACGCCCCCGCCGACACCTTCGCCAACAACGACGGCTGGTACGACGACACCTCCGACGGCCCGGTCACCGCCGAGGTCAGCATCGACGGACGGCGGATCCCGGTCGAGCCGGGCTGGGTGGTGACCGCACCGCCCAACTACGCACCCGAGCTCATGTCGGTGCGGACCATGTACGACCTGGTGCGCGGCTCCTTCTTCGAGGCCGGGCTGCTCCCCGAGCCGCCGCAGGTGTCGTTCACCCGCGACGTCCTGCCGGTGCTGCGCAGGCTGTCCGGCCTGCAGTGGGTCAACAAGGGCCTGGCCGTGCAGTTCGGGCACGGCGGCCGCGAGCACCTCCTCGACCCGGCCCGGCTCGCGGCGCTCGCGGACCCCTCGCCCGTGCAGCGGGAGCTGCGCCGTCAGGTGTGGCTCGCGGTGCGCGACTACGACCGCGACGGCGTGTCGCCGGTGCCCTGGCCGGCGGTCTACGGCGACGCGATGAACCTGCCGCCGACGTCGGTGCGCCAGCACATGACGCTCTCCCCGCTGCAGTACCGCCTGTTGCAGCGCTGGGCCCGCGGGGACTTCGTGAACGACCACGACCCGGCGGCCGAGCCGCCGTCCTCCCTGGACGAGGTCCCGTTCGCCCAGCGGCCGGAGACCCTCGACCGGGCGGCGCTGTCGTTCTGCCTGGCCGACGCCTTCCACCCCGGGTGCGAACTGACCTGGCCGATGCGGCACACCACGCTGTACGGCAGCCCCTTCCGGATCCGGCACCGGGACCCGGCCGCCCCGCCGCCGCCCTTCTACGGCCAGGCGCTCACCCCGGACGTCGCGCTCTCCCTCGACGGACCGCTGCACGCCCAGGGCCCCGGCGACCTGACCCGGTGGATGGCCGTGCCGTGGCAGACCGACACCGCGAGCTGCCGGTCGGGCTACGAGTACAGCAGCTCCCTCGGGCTCGGCCCCTACGACCCGTACCTGCCCACCTTCTGGCCGGCCCGGGTGCCCAACCACGTGCTGGCCGAGGAGGACTACGACGTGGTCGTGGACACCTCCCGCCCGATGGGCGAGCGGCTGGCCGCGTTCGGGACGCGGCGGACCTGGCTGCGCTGGCTGCCCACCCCCTACCTCGACGCCATCAACGCGATGGTGCGGGACTTCGGCAAGCTCGGTGTGGTCGAGCGCCGGCCGGGGCCGACGGACGACCCGCGCTTCCCGGCGGAGCTGCTGGTGGAGTCCGAGGTGAGCTTCCCGCGCGAGCCCGCGCCGCCGGCCGGGCGCAACCTCGTCACGGTGCACGTGGACCGCGCCGCCGACCCGGTCCTCGGCGCCGCCGCGATGTCCACCGCGGTCACCATGGCGGACGCCCCGGACGAGGAGGTCTCGGTGGGCTTCATCGACAAGGTGAAGCGGTTCCGGACACACCGCTGACCGACCGTCGGCGCCCGCCCGGACCGCCGCCCGCCACCTCGGCCGGCGGCGGTCCGGCCGCGCCGACCCACGGCCGGTGCCGGCCGTGCCGGGCAGATCATGCGTGTCCGTACGGACCTTGGTGGGTATGGCCTCCGGGCCCTCTCCGGCCGCCCCGCAGGACGCGCGGGCGGCCCTCGCCGGGCATAGCCTGAAAGGGCCGGAACGCACCTCCAAGGGGTCAGCCATGACTACTCCGACAACCGCAGTCCTCGACGCGACGGAGGTCACCCAGGCGGTGCAGGACCTCCAGCACAGCGTCACCCTGATCGCCGGCAAGACGACCGTGGTCCGCGCCTACGTGAGCGGCACGATCGGCCCGGTCACCGGGGTGAGCGGCACCCTCACGGTGCTGAGGTCCCCCACCGATCCCGGATCCACCGTCCGTTCGGTCAACACCCTCACCCTCGACCCGAACGCCCCCCTCGACCTGCCCACCCGCCGTGCCGACGCCGACCTGAGCCTCAACTTCCTGCTGCCGCCCGCCCTGACGGCCGAAGGGGCACTCAGCGTGAGGTCGCTCACCCTGAGCGACTCGCTGACCGGCGCGCCCGTCCCGCTCAGCGTCCCCGCCAACGGTCCGACGGTGTGGTTCCACAGCTCCCCGCCGCTGCGCGTGCGGGTCTTCGGCCTGCGCTACGCGGACGGGGACCCGCCGACCACGCACACTCCCCGTGACCTCGACTACACCGCGTTGATCAGCTGGCTCAAGCGCGCCTACCCGGTGGCCGAGGTGATCAGTTCACACACCGTCATCGACGTGACGGCCGCCGCGCCGTTCGTGTGCAACGACACCAACGCCCAGCTCGCCGCCATCCGCGCCCTCGACATCAGCGCGGGCGGCGACCGCCGCACCCACTACATCGGCCAGGTCGCCGACGGAGGGTTCTTCATGCGCGGGTGTTCCTCCGGCGTGCCCGCGGCGCCGGACCCGGCGACCGTCGCCTCGTCACCGTGCGGAGCCGCGGACTGGGGCTGGGACTTCGACGGCGTCTACAGCGACTGGTACGGCGGGCACGAGCTCGGCCACACCTTCGGCCGCCGCCACCCCGGGTTCTGCGGGGAGTCCCCCGACGACCTGCTGGGATACCCGTTCCCGAACGGACAGCTCGCGGACGGCCCGGCCACCTTCGCCGGGTTCGACGTGGGCGACCCGAAGCTGGGCGTGCCGATGGCCGCGATGGCCGGCGTGGTGTGGCACGACGTCATGACCTACTGCAACCGCCAGTGGATGAGCAGCTACACCTACGAGGGCATCCGCCGGCGCCTGGTGGCCGAGGAGGCCCTGGCGGTGGGCGGTCCCCAGCCGGCCCCCGTCCCCGCCCCGCCGGCTCCGGTGCCCGCCGCTGCGCCCGCCAGGGAGGAACTCAGGGTCACCAGGTCGTACGGCGGCCGCCCCGACGAGCGCTTCCCGCAGCTGTCCGTGACGGCGGTGGCTCCGGCACCGGCCGCGCGGGCGATGCACCGCGAGGCGGTGGGCGGCCCGGAACCGGCCGGCGAACAGCTGGTCAGCGTGGTCGGCACGGTCGACCTCACCCGGCGTGAGGGCGGCATCCGCTTCGTCAACCCGGTGACCGCGGCGGCCGCCCAGCCGGACCAGGCCGCGGAGGGCGCCGCGCCGAACGGCGAGGTCCCGGTGGTGCTGCGGGTCCGACAGGGCGACGGCGCCCCGGCGCGCGACTTCCCGGTCACGGTCAAGCTGGGATCCGACCCGGACCCGGGAGAGGACCGCACCGGCCTGGTCGACGCGGTCGTCCCGGTGGGGCCCAGCCCGGCCTCGATCGAGCTGGTCGTCGGCGGGCAGGTGGTGGACACCTTCCGGCCCGGCGGACCGCCGCCGCCCCTGCTCGCCGCCCGCCACGCCGGGTCGGCCGACGGGGCGTTCGGGCTCGACCTGGACTTCGGCGGCCGGGTGCCGGAGCCCGGTCAGACCTTCGCCGCCCAGGTCAGTACGGACGGCGGTGTCACGTGGCAGACGATCGGGGTGGGCCTCAAGGACCCGAGGGTCCGGATCGACCGCCGCCAGTTCCAGCCCGGCCAGCAGGTCCAGCTGAGGATCATCACGACCAACGGCTTCACCAGCTCGACCTCGGACGTCGAGAGCATCCGGGTCTGAGCCGACGAAGCGGACGGCCCCGTGTCCCCGGTGACTCCACCGGGGACACGGGGCCGCCGTCCGGCCGCCGCCCGACGCGGCTCAGCCGACGAGGCTCGCCCGCGAGGCGCGGGTGACCTCGTCGTACCAGTTCACGAAGGCCGGCCCGGCCTCGCCGGCCAGCTCGGCGTGCACCCGCCGGCAGAGGTCCCGGAAGGGCGCCGGATCCCAGGTGCGGGCGAGGTCGGACAGTGGCGCCCGGTGCAGGTCACCGAGCGCGTACCGGCGGTCGAACCCGTGGACCAGGGGCACGACCGTACCGTCCGTCTCGACCACGAGCGGGGAGAGCCAGGAGCCGATCCGCCCCGCCGGGTCGCCGTCCGGGTTGCCGTAGGGGAGGAAGCGGTCGGCCCGGGCCACCAGACTCCCGCGTTCCACCAGGTCGAGCTGGACGACGAGGTCCGTCGAGGACCGCAGGCGAGCGGCCTCCAGCACCGAGAAGAGCATCTCCGTCACGTCGGGCACCGCGTCCGGCAGGGCGTCCACCGCGTTCCCCTCCGCTTCGAGCGGGTGGATCTGGAGCAGCGACGCGCCGGAGGCGACGGCGAAGTCGGCCACCCAGGCCAGCTCGTGGACGTTGAACTGGGTCAGGGTGAAGATGAAGCCGAAGGGGATCCCGGAGGCCCGGACCAGCGGGAGGCGGCGTTCCATCGCCGTGAAGGCCCGCCGGTCCCGGCGCATCCGCACGTGGCTGTCCGGCACGCCGTCCAGCGAGATGGCCAGCACGTCGACCAGTCCCGCCAGTTCGGAGAGGCGGCGGCCGGTGAGCAGCATGCCGTTGCTGGTGACGGTGGTGCGCATGCCGTGCGAACGGGCCGTGCGCAGCAGCTCCGTCAGCGGCCGGTAGAGGGTCGGTTCGCCGCCGGACACCCCCAGCACGTCGTACCCGAGGGCCGCGGCGTCGGCGACCGCCCGCTGCAGGACGGCGAGCTCGGTGGTCTCGTCGACCTCCGGGCCCGAGGAGGAGTAGCAGTGCAGGCAGCGGAGGTTGCAGCGCCGGGTGGGGTGGACCTGCAGGACGGACCGGCGGCCGGTGAGCGTCATCGGGGGTGCCCGGTCGGGGGTTCAGCGGGCGCGGGTGCCGGTCCCGACGGCCACCTCGAGGACCTGGTCGAAGACGGGCGGAAGACCCCGGGTGAAGTAGAAGAGCGAGGTGTCGTCGGTGAGCTCGGTGCGCCGGGCCAGGTCCGCGACCTGCTGGACCACGGCGCCGACCTGCGAGCCGTCGCCGTTCAGCCGGAACGAGGCCTGCAGGACGTCGGGGCGGGGGATGCCCCGGATGTGGATCCGCTCCAGGACGAGCTCGGACGTGATGTCGGCGAGGCCGGCGACGAACTCGTCGCTGATCGGGCGTCCGGCGTTGCGCCAGGCCTCGAGCAGGGCTTCCGATCCGCGCTTGGCGTTGGTCATCGCAGTCCTCCGGTGGGGGGAAGGGGAAGTTCCGGGGGAAGTCTGTGTGCGATCCGTTGTGCTGGGCAAGCCGCCGCGCCGGTGAGCCGGTGCCCGGGAACGGCCGCGGGGCGCGGGAGGCCGGTCGGTCCGGTCCCCCGCGCCCCGCGACGCGCGCTGCTCAGCCGTTCTTGGCGAGGTCCTTGATCTCCTCGTAGTCCATGCCGAGCTGGTTGAAGATCCGGATCTGCTCCTCGGGCATGCCGAGGCCGACGAGCTCCTTGACCTGGGCGTCGGTGAGCGGCTTGCCCGCGGTGCCGGCGGTGCCGGCGGTGCCGGGCCCGTCCTTCTCGGCGGCGGCGCCCGCGAAGGCGAGCACCGCGTTGCCGATGTCCGTCCCGGTGATCCTGAGGGCGCCGGCGGGAGCCTGGACGGCGGGGGCGGTCTCGCTGAACGCGAGCTTCACCGGGAAGGCGGCGTCCGGCCCGGCCTTCTCCTCCAGCTGTGCCAGGTCGAAGGTGGCCGAGGAGAGCGCGCCGCCCTTCAGGTACAGGTCGACGCCGACCTTGCGGTCCGGGATGCCGGCCGGGGCCTTCGCGGGGAGCTTCTCGAACTGCTGGGGGAACTTCGCGGACAGCGGCTTGACGGCCTTCAGCACCTCGTCGACCAGCTGACGGGCCGGGGCGCTCATCAGGAGGTGCTCGGTGCCGTCCTTCTTGCCCTTGTCCTCGAAGGTGACGGTGCGGGAGAACACGTCCTTCAGCGAGTCGGTCAGCTCCCGGGCGGTGTTCGGGTCGAGCGTGGGCCGGCTGGTGGGGGCGTTCGGCTTGGCCCCGTCGGACTTCTTGGACGCGTCGGCGAGTTCCTGGAGGTCGACCGAGACCCAGCTGCCGGTCAGTGCCTGCTTGACCGCGTCGAGGTCGGCGGGCAGGTCCCGGGTGACGGAGTCCACCTCGGCCGGGTCCTCGCCGACCAGTTTCACCAGGCCCTTGGCGTCGACGCGCAGGTAGCCCTTCGCGTCGACCTGGCGGTACTCCAGGAGGGCGGTGCCCTTCTTGTCCGCGAGCACGTACGAGACGCGCAGCGACCTGTCGAACGTCAGGTCCTGCGTGCCGCCGGAGCTTTGCGCGTTCTTGAAGGTGTCGAGGTCCTTGAGCGGCTTGTCGGCGGCCATCGCCACGGTGACGTTCAGGCCGGACAGGGCCTCGGCGCTCTTCCGCTCGACCTCCTCCCCGGAGGCCTTGCCGAAGGCGACGATCTGCTCGGGGGTGGCCTCGACGGAGACGGTGACCCCGGCGGACCGGGCGTCGCCGAGCTTGCCGAAGGCCTTGGAGACCTTCTGGGCGGCCGTCAGCTGCTCGACGGTGCCGCAGGCGGCGAGGCCCGCGGCGAGGACGGCGGCGCTGACGGCGACGGGCAGGGTGCCGCGGGCGGCCCTGCGTATGGCGGTGTTGATGGTGCGTCTCCCGTGTGACCTGGGGCCCGGTTCGTGGGTGGGCCGATTCCTCCCCCTGTGGCGTGCGACGCCACAGCGTCCACTCATCTGATCACACTAACAACAAGTGGGTGTGCGATTTTTTCGGCGCCCTCGGGCCCGGGAGACGGGCCGCCACGGGGCGGCGCGTACCGGTCCGCGGCGGCGCTACGCCTCCGCCGCCCCCGGGCCGGAGAGCAGCACCGGCAGCGACCGGTGGCCGTTGGAGATCAGGGACTCGACCGGCAGCAGCTCGGCGCCCGGCGCGAGGGTCAGACCGGGGAAGCGCTCGAACAGCCGGCTCAGCGCCGTCTCGGCCTCCAGCCGGGCCAGCGGTGCGCCCAGACAGAAGTGCGGGCCGTGGCCGAAGGCGAGGTGCTCCTTCACCGGCCGGGTGACGTCGAACTCCGCACCGGTCGCCCCGAACCGGCACGGGTGCCGGCCGGCGGCCGCGTAGGCGGCGAGGATGGCCTCGCCCCGGCGGATCGTCACCTCCGCCGACAGCCGGATGTCCTCGACGGCGTAGCGCAGCGGCAGGTGCGCCACCGGGGCGTCCCGGCGCAGCGCCTCCTCGACGACCTCGCTCCACGGCACCTCGCCGGCCCGGACCAGGGCGAGCTGCTCGGGGTGGGAGAGCAGCAGCGCGATGCCGTTGTCGATCAGGTTCACCGTGGTCTCGTACCCGGCCGAGACGACCAGCAGCAGGGTGTCCCGCAGCTCCTGCTCGGTCAGCGCGGCGGCGGCCGAACCGTCGCCCTCGGTGTCGCGGGCGGCGATCAGCCGGGAGGTCAGGTCGTCGCCGGGCCGTTCGCGCTTGGCGGAGATCAGGTCGTCGAGCATCGCGTAGAAGGCGGCCGCGTTGGCCGCGGACTCCTGGGGCGTCAGCGTGGTGTCGAAGACCCGGTCGACGTGCTGCCGGAACCGCTCCTCCAGGTACGCCGGAAGGCCCATGAGGTGGCCGATGACCCGGATCGGCAGCGGGTAGGCGAGCCGCTCGCGCAGGTCGACGGTGACGCCCGGCGGCGTCGCGGCGATCCCGTCCAGCAGGGCGTCCGCCAGGGCGCCGACCCGACCGGCGAGCGCGTCGATCTGCCGGGGTGTGAACGCGCCGCCCACCAGGCGGCGCAGCCGGCGGTGGTCCGCGCCGTGCGCGGTGAACATGTTCCGTGCGTCGACCCAGAGCGCCAGCGGCCACTTGGGCACCACCTCGTCGAAGGCCGGCCAGTGCAGGTGCCCGTCCTTGGAGACCCGGGGGTCCCTCAGCAGCTCCTCCAGCAGGAGCGGGTCCGCCACCGCCCAGGCCTCGACACCGAGGATGTCGACCGGCGTCGCGGGACCGCGGGCGCACAGCTCGGCGGTCTCGGCCTCGCGGGCGCGGCCGGTCGGGTCCAGGACGAGGCGCGGACGGTCCATGGGGCTCCTTGGGTCGGGAGGGCACACGGTCGGGCGGCGGGCCGCGCAGCGGGCGCACCCGGTCGAGGATGACGCCTCGGCCCGCCCGCGTCGAGAGGGCCTCCCGCGCCCCGCGGCCGCGCCCCGTGCCCCCGCTCGCCCGCGCCGCGGGCCGGCGGACGGCGCGTCAGTGCGCGGGGAGGGCCTGGGCGGCGACCAGTTCGCGGTAGGGCGGGCACCGCTCCAGCAGCGCGGGGTGGTCGCCCGCGTCGACCACCCCGCCCTCGCTCATCATGATCACGTGGTGGGCGTGCTGGACCGTCGACAGCCGGTGCGCCACCACGATGACGGCCCGGGTCGCCGCGAGGTCGTCGACGATCGCGCGCAGCCGCTGTTCGTTCAGACCGTCGAGCTGGCTGGTCGGTTCGTCCAGCAGGACGATGTCGGCGTCCGAGAGCAGCGCGCGGGCCAGCGCCATGCGCTGGCGCTGACCGCCGGAGAGGTCCGTCTCCCGGCCCAGGACGGTGTCCAGGCCCCGGGGGAGCCGGGCGACGTCCTCGGTCAGTCCGACGGAGGCCAGTGCGGCCGCGAGTTCGGCCTCGCCGAGCGGCTGGGCCCGGCCGAGCTGGAGGTTCTCCCGGACGGTGGCCTCCAGCAGGGTGAAGGCCTGGTCGACGTAGGCGATCCGGGCGCGCAGCGCCGCCAGCGGCCAGTGCCGGGTGTCGTGGCCGAGGACGGTGATCGCACCGGAGGACGGCCGGATGAAGCGGTCGATCAGGCAGAGCGCGGTGCTCTTGCCGGCTCCGGAGGGGCCGACCAGGGCCGTCAGCCCGGTCCGGGCGGTGCTGAAGGAGACCCCGCGCAGCGCCGGGTCCTCGGCCCCGGTGTGGGTGTAGGAGACGCCCGTGAACGTCACGGACGGTGCGTGCGGCAGCGGGGTCGGCGCCCCGCGGCCGGTGTCCTCCGGATCGGCTTCGGGAGCCAGCCGCAGCAGGTCGTTGCAGCGGTCCCGGGCCGCCAGGCCGGACTGCAGCCGACCCATCCCGCTGGCCAGCGTGTTGACCGAGGGGATGGTCTGCAGCAGGTAGAGCAGGAACGCGGCGAAGGCGGCCGGGGCCAGTGAGCCGTCGGCCAGCCGGGCGCCGCCGGTGAGGATCACCGCGATCATCGCGAGCTGGTTGCCGAGCGTGAGCGCGGCCGGGATCAGCGCGCCCAGCCGGGCGCCGTCCAGCGAGACCGCCCGCAACCGCTCGGCGTCGGCCGCCAGCGCCCGGGTGGCGAGCGGCTCCGCCCGGTAGGCCTTGATGGTGGTCAGGGCCTGGAGATTGGCGGTGAAGCGCTGGGAGATGTGCCCGACGGCGTCCTGCTGACCGGTCACGTTCGCCCGCATCCGGCGCAGCACCAGGACCACGACCAGGGTGAGGGCGGCCAGCGCCACCACCGTGACCAGGGTGAGGAGCCAGTCGATCCAGGCCATCACCGCCAGCGTCGCGACCACGGTCAGCGCGGCCAGCGGCAGTTGGGTGGCCACGTCGACTACCTGGCGCAGCAGCAGCGCGTCCGAGGTGACCCGGGCGGCGAGCTCGCCCGTCCCCTGGGTGCGCACGACCGCCAGCGGCAACCGCAGCGCGTGCTCCATCAGGCGGATCCGCAGCCGGTAGGCCATCCGCTCGCCGATCCGGGCGAGCAGGAAGCCGCAGCCGGCCTGGGCGAGGGCGCTGCCCGCGGCGGCCAGGCACATCCACGTGGCGTCGGCGGCGAGCGGGCGGTGGTCGGAGAAGTCGGTGATGACCTCGCGCAGGATCAGCGGCAGCGCGATCGTGGCGGCGGTCGCGGCGAGCGCCAGCAGCAGGGCGAGGGCGAGGCGGCCGGGCTCACGGGTGAGTTCACGGCGCAGCCGCACCGGGCCCGCGGCACCTGCGGCGGGCGGCGGGACCTGGTCCGCCACGGGGGACCCCTCTCTGCTCCGGGCTGGGAGGCGCGGCCCGGCGGGCCGCGCGGCACAACGGGCACCGTCCGGCCCGCTGACCAGGCGGACCGGACGGCCCGGGCGGCGGGCGGGGGGGGGCGGGGGGGGGGG
>NZ_JBFAZB010000073.1:0-27386 GCF_040681575.1 Kitasatospora sp. NPDC051702 | reverse complement strand
CGGAGCGCAGGAGCACCACTGGAACTGGCAGTTGGACGGTGCCTGCCGCGCCGCGGACAGCAGCATCTTCTTCCACCCCGCCAACGAGCGCGGCGCCCGGCCGCCGCCGGTGGCGTGACCGCGGCCGGCCTGGCCCGCCCCGGTCGCGCCTGCGTCGTCCGCGGGCCGCTCGACCGCGCTCCGGTGCCCCTGGCCCTGACCGCGCGCCCCCGGCTGGGGGAGTCCGTCCTCCGCGGCCGCGTGCTCGGCGGTGCGCGGCGGACGCCCCGCCCCGGCCCCGGGCCCGGCCTGCGGCGGCACCATCGGCGGCCGCGCCGGACCGCGCCCCGCACCCTGCTGCCCGGGGTGCGGGGGCTGTGCGGCCTGCTGGTACGGGTACGGCTGTCCGGCCCGGGCGTGGAAGGCCTGGGCGGCCGGCGTCCCGGCCTGCCCCGGACCGAACGGACCGGGCTGGCCGTGCGGGCCCAGCTGACCGGGGCCGACCGGCTGCGCGCCGTGCGGCACGGGCTGGCCGTGCGGGCCGACCGGCACCGGCGACCCGGGGCCGCCCGGGAACGGCTGCCCCGGTTGCCCGCCGTGCGCGCCGCCGAACAGGGCCCCGCCCGCCGCGGCGGCCGCGGCCGCGTGCGGCAGGGCGCCGGGCAGTCGGAGGTCGCCGCCCTGCGCTCCACCCGGCAGGGCGGACGCCGGACCGGGGCGGCGGGCCCGGTAGCTGGTCCGGTACGCGGCAGGGGAGACCCCGAGCTGGCGGCGGAAGTGCCCGCGCAGCGCCACCGGCGAACGGAACCCGCACCGGCGCGCGACGTCGTCCACCGACAGCTCCGAGGTCTCCAGCAGCCGCTGCGCCTGGAGCACCCGCTGGGTGATCAGCCACTGCAGCGGCGCACTGCCGGTGAGCGTGCGGAACCGGCGGTCGAAGGTGCGTCGGCTCATGTAGGCGCGCGCCGCCAGGACCTCGACGTCGAACTGCTGGTTGAGGTTCTCGAGCGCCCAGGTGACCACCTCGGCCAGGGGGTCGTTGCCGATCTCCTCCGGTAATGACTGGTCGATGTACTGGGCCTGTCCGCCACCGCTGCGGCGGCTCGGCACCACCAGGCGGCGGGCCAGCGCGTTGGCGGCCTCGGCGCCGTGGTCGCTGCGGACCACGTGCAGGCACAGGTCGATGCCGGCGGCGGTACCGGCCGAGGTGAGCACGTCGCCGTCGTCGACGAACAGCTCGCGCGGGTCGACGTGGACCCGCGGGTAGCGCTTGGCCAGCGTCGGCGCGTACATCCAGTGGGTGGTCGCCGGGCGGCCGTCGAGCAGGCCGGCGGCGGCGAGCACGAAGGCGCCGGTGCAGAGTCCGATGATCCGCGCGCCCTCGTGGTGGGCCTTGCGCAGGGCGGTGATCGCCTCGACGGGCGGGGGCTGCGAGATCGAACGCCAGGCCGGCACGACGATGGTGCCGGCGCGGGCGAGCGCCTCCAGCCCGTAGGGCGCGGAGAGGGTGAGACCGCCGGTGGTGGCGAGCGGGCCCTCCTCGCCGGCGCAGACCAGCAGGCGGTAGCGCGGCACCCCGGCGTCCTGGCGGTCGACGCCGAAGACGGAGAGCGGGATCGAGCTCTCGAAGATCGGGGCCCCGCCGAAGATCAGCACCGCGACGGTCTCCCGGCGGCGCCGGCCGGAGAGCTTGCGTGGGGCGGAGCCGGTCATCGGAGTGGGGGAGCCGTTCGGGCCGGGACCGCCGTGGCCGGTCTGGCCGTGGCCCGGTGCGGCTCCGAGGGCGAGGGTCCCGAGCGGGCCGGCGGGGGAGCCGTTCGCGCCGGGCCCGCCGTTCAGCCCTGGGTAGCCGGCCTGCGCGGGGTAGCCGACCTGGGCGGGGTGGCCGGAGTGGTCGGCGCCGTAGGCCTGGGCGGGGTTGACGGCCCCTCGGCTCGCGAGCGGCCCGCCGTGCGGTGCTCCGCCGTGCAGGAGTCCCGCGTGCGGGGTGCCCGCGTGGAGGCCGCCGTGCTCCGCGGGCGCCGAGGAGGGGCCGGTCGCGGTGCCGGGCCCCGGCGCCGAGGAGTACGAGAGGTGGTGGGCTGCGCCCGGGGCGCCGGAGATGCGGGTGCCGGCGGCGATCGCGGAGGTGCCAGTGCTTCTCGCGGACCTGGCCGCGATACCGGCCACCGCCTGGCCGCTGTCAGGACCCGCGTCGCTCCTGCTCACCCTGCTCAAGGCGCTCAAGCCCCCTCGGTGGTGTGGTGTGGGTGGTGCGGCACTGCTCGCCAAGATCGAAATCTATCGGGTGGACCGTTGCCGTTGTGACAAGTTCACCATCCGACGCTATGTCGACATGGCAATTTGGCGTGATGCATTCGATCACGAAGCGTGGCACCCGTCGACCCTTCTGGGAAGAGGGCCCGTGCAACGGTGGCTGGTTGTCGAGGGGCCGCTCCCGGGGTGCCCGGGTTCCGCGCACCCGGCCGGCGGGTCTGGGCTGCGGATTTGCCCAAGCGGGAGGGACCGGCCCGAAATTGACCGAAAATAGCCGGTGCACAAGAGGGCGCACGCAACTCCTCCGTGCGCCTCCCAGGCCTCATCCGGCCAAGGCGGCGACGGCCCGGCCGGGGCCGGGACGCCGGGTTACCGTCCTGCTGTGAACACCCTCAGCCGGCTCGAACAGGCCAACGACAACGCCGCCGCCTTCTGGCTCGCCCAAGCCCGCGCGCACGGCTGGCGGTACCGGATCCGCCCCGACTGGACGGCGGTCCGCTGCGCCCGCACCCCCGATGACCCGCCCCGCCTCCTGGTGACCCGCCGGTACGCCGAACCGAAGCCCCTGGAAGCGGAGTTGGCCGAGCTCATCGAGGAGTGGGAGGCCGTCCGGTTCACCGTGGAGGACCCGTACGGCGGGCTCGACCTGACCGGCCTCGGGGCCGCCAGGATGCCCGCCATGCCGGTGATGACCCGTGAGCCGGGCCCGGTCGAGGGCGCCTCCGCCGCCCTCCCCGCCCGCGCGGAGGCGCGCGGCGGTGGCGTCCTGACGGTCGATGAGGCACTGGACGGCGACACGTTCGCGCTGGTCGAGCGCGCCGTCGTGGACGGCTTCCCGCTGCCGGCCCGGCAGCCCTGGACCCGTGGCGGGGCCCTCCCGGAGAACCTCCTGGGCGACGCGGGGTGCCGGGCCTGGCTGGGCCGGGTCGACGCCGCCGTGGCGGGAGCCTGCCTGACCTACGACGACGGGCGGGTCACGGGCGTCTACTGGGTGGCCACGCTGCCCGCGCACCGCGGTCGGGGCGTGGCCGGCGCCGTGCTGCGGACCGCCCTCGCCCACGCGCACCCCGACCGCCCGGCGAGCCTCGTGGCGACGTCGCTCGGCGAACCGCTCTACCGCCGGCTCGGGTTCACCGAACAGGCCCGGACCAGCTGGTGGATCCGCACCCCGGCCGACTCCTGAGGGCCGGGGTGGACGGGCCGCCGGCCGGTTGCAGGCCTTCGACGGTGACCGGACGGACGGCTGGCGGTGCGCGGACGGACGGCCGGCAGCGGGTGGGTGGGCGGCCGGCGGTGGGCGCGCGGGGGCGCTACGGGGCGGCCGCGGCCGGGGCCGCGACGAAGGCGGTCGGTCCGGGCCCGGCCACCCCATCGGGCCTCCCGCGCAGGGGTGTTGGGCGGGCGCCGGTGGTCGCGCGGCGGCCGTCCGCCCCCGGAGCAGTGCCCTGGGCTGAGCCGGCGAGGCCCTCCGAAGGGCTCTCGGTGAGCAGGGCAAGCTCGCCGGTGCGGTTTCGGACATCCGACGGCCCCACTGGCGCACCGGAAGCACCGGCCGTCCCGCCACCCACGGCAACAGGCGCAAACGGGCTCGCCGGGGCGGTCGTCGCCGGGTGTGCGCCGGGCCGAGCGCCGAGGAGCGCCGTCGTGCGCACCGCCGCTCCGGCCGCCCGGCGCCGCACCGGACCGCCCGCCCGGATGCCCGGCCGCGGCGAGGGCGCGTTGCGCGCCGCGAGCACCTGGCCGACCGCCTCCGGCAGACCGGCCGCCTTCAGCGTCGGCCGGTAGCCGGTCTCGGCCCAGGGGCGGCCGTGGTGCAGCCAGACGCTGCGCAGGCCGGTCAGTTCGGCACCGGCGATGTCCGCGGGGGCGTGGTCCCCGACCATCCAGGAGTGCGACGCCCAGTCGCCGGTCGGCGCGACACCGCACCGCTGGGCGGCGATCTCGAAGATCAGCGGATCGGGCTTGACGCAGTCCGCCTCCTCGGAGATGACCCAGCCGTCGACCATCGGCCCCAGTCCGGTCCGCCGGATCTTCTCCAGCTGCGGCCGCGTGCCGCCGTTGCTCACGATGCCCAGCGTCCACCCGGCCGCCCGCGCCGTCCGCAGCGCGTCGATGTGACCGGACGGGCAGTGGATGTGCGAGTTGATGCCGCGTCGGTAGTGGGCGAGCAGGAACTCGGCGGAGACGTCCAGGCCGTAGCGGCGCCGGACGGCGGACAGTACGGTGCTGCGCGGTACGTAGCCGCCACCGTCCAGGGTGACGAACCAGTCGACGTCTCCGGGCGGTAGGTCTCGTTCGGACAGAAAGTCCTGAGCCCAGGCCCGGAAAGCGGCGTCCCTGGGGAGCAGCGTGTTGTCGAGGTCGAACAGGAGCAGGGGCATGTGTCGCATGGTGCCAGCGGCCGTGCCTATGCACCTGGCAAATGCCAGAGCGCGTCGTGAAGCCGTGCACACTGGCTGAATCGGCATCCCGGCCCGGGTGGCGGACGGGGCGGGGCGGGCCCGTCGGGGCTGGTGGGACCGATGGGGCGTGACGGTTGGCGACATGTCGCAACGGATCGTCGCCGATCCATGACAGTCCGGTCACGGTGTCCGGTGGGCCTGTTGCGTCACCCGGTCCGCTCAGTCAAGCTCCAGGGAACCTCCTTTCCGGAGGGGCGCGTCGCCGGCGGGCGGGGCGCACTGCCGTCGGCGGGCGCATCCTCCTTTTGCGGGAACCAAGGCGCTCCGAGGCTTCACCGCTGGGCTGGGACTCCCGCCCGTCGTACTCTGAAAGGAACAGGTCACATACGGTGCTGCGCGGCGCAGACCGACGTCATGCCGTGGGCGGGCCTGCTGCCCGGGCAGCGTTGTCCTCTCCTGTCGGCCCCTCTCCCTCGAAGAGCCGTGAGCCATGGCTGGTTTTGAGTCCTCCCGACCGCTGGAACCGGACGCGCCCCGCAGCGCGGGCGCAGCGACCGGGGACGGCCACGGCCCCGCAGCCGACGGCCCGGGCCCCGCGGACCGCGTTCCGGCCCCGGCAGAGCGCGTTCCTGCGCCCGGGGGGCGCATTCCGCCCGCTGCCGGCCACGACCCGGCCGACGGGCACGCCGAAGCCCGCGGCGGCGGGCACGCCGAAGTGTCCGCCGACGGTCGTACCGACGGCCCGGGCCTCGTACGCGCACTGCGCGACGCCGCCCGGCGGGGCGGCATCGTCCGCCGCGGCCGGTCCGGCCCGCGGCAGCGCCGTGGCGAGCGTCCGGCAGGCTCTCCGGAGCCCCCGGTGACGGGCCGCCTCGGCCCGGGCGCCGAGCGTCCGAAGGCGTCCGATCCGTCCGGTGCGTACGTCGAGCCCACGGCCCAGGACGCGCCCGCGCGCCCCCTCGACCCGGTCTTCCAGCACGGCGTGGTCGTCGGCTTCGACGGCTCCCTGTCGAGCGAGCGCGCGCTCGCCTACGCGGTGGGCATGGCACGTCGCTCGCAGTGCGGCCTGGTGATCGTGCACGTCGCGAACCGCCTGCCCGCCACCGTGTGGGCGGGGTGTGAACCTCCCGTCTTCGTCGACCTCCCCGACCACCGGACCGAGGTCCTGGGCCTGGAGCTCGCCTGTGCGGACTTCCTCGCCGGCGTGCCGTGGATCCTGATCGAGCGGGGCGGCGACATCTGCCACGAGATCGAGGAGGTCGGCCGTGAGTACGCCGCCGACGCGATCGTCGTCGGCACGACGCACGGCCTGCTCGGCAAGCTCTTCGGCTCCGTCTCCGGACGGCTGGCCCGGCGGGCCAACCGTCCGGTGATCGTGATCCCCTGACGCCCTCTCACGGCGCCCGGCCCGGCGCTCCCCGCGCCGGCGGCCTCGCGATGCCGCCGGCTTCGTGGTGCCGGCCGCTCCTCAACGCCGTGTGAGGAGGGGGGTGTCGTTCCGGTGGGACCGGCTCAGAACGTGGCGCCGATCTCCCGCGCGATGAGCATCCGCTGGACCTCCGACGTGCCCTCCCCGATCTCCAGGATCTTGCAGTCGCGCCAGAACCGGGCGACCGGGAACTCGTTCATGAAGCCGTACCCGCCGTGGATCTGGGTCGCCTCGCGGGCGTTGTCGACGGCGGCCTCGGACGAGTACAGCTTCGCGATCGCGGCCTCCTTCTTGAAGGGTTCGCCGTGCAGCAGCCGGGAGGCGGCGTCCCGCCAGGCCAGGCGGGAGGTGTGGGCGCGCAGCTCCATGTCGGCGAGCTTGAACTGGATGGCCTGGTTGGCACCGATCGGGCGACCGAAGGCCCGGCGGGTGCCGGCGTACTTGACGGACTCGTCGACGCATCCCTGGGCCAGGCCGGTGGCCAGGGCGGCGATCGCGATGCGGCCCTCGTCGAGGATCCGCAGGAACTGGGCGTAGCCTCGGCCACGCTCGCCCAGCAGGTTGGCCGCGGGGACGCGGCAGTCGGTGAAGGACAGTTCGCGGGTGTCGGATGCGTTCCACCCGACCTTCGAGTACTTCTTGGACACCTGGAACCCCGGGGTCCCGGTGGGCACGATGATGGAGGAGATCTCGCGGGTGGGCGAGCCGAATTCGCCTTCTTCACTCGAACGAGCGATCGGTTCGGTGAGCGCGGTGACGGTGACCAGACCGGTGATGTCCGTCCCGGAGTTGGTGATGAAGCACTTGGTGCCGTTGATGACCCACTCGTCGGTGGTCTCGTCGTAGCGCGCCGTGGTGCGGGTCGCGCCGGCGTCCGAGCCGCCCTCGGGCTCGGTCAGGCCGAAGGCGCCGAGGAGTTCGCCCGAGGTCAGGCGGGGCAGCCACTCGCGCTTCTGCTCCTCCGTCCCGAAGCGGTGGATCGGCATCGCGCCGAGCGAGACGGCCGCCTCCAGGGTGATCGCCACCGAGGAGTCGACCCGGGCGAGCTCCTCCAGGGCGATGCCGAGCGCGAAGTAGTCGCCGCCCATGCCGCCGTGCTCCTCGGGGAACGGCAGGCCGAACAGGCCCATCCGCCCCATCTCGCGGACGATCTCGTAGGGGAACTCCTCCCGCTCGTAGAACTCGCCGATCTTCGGCGCCACCACGTCCTGGGCGAACTCGGCGACGGTGCGCCGCAGTTCCTCGTACTCGCTGCTGAGTCGGTGGTCGAACACGGTGATCCTCCTGGGGCCCGGCCGGGGTGGCCGCGGGCGTGAGCGGGACGACCGGCGTCCGTCGGACGGTGTGACGGTCGCACGGTGGGATTGGGTGACGAGCGGGGAACCGGGGCCGGCCGGCGGTCGGGTGGCCGCGTGGCCGGCCCCGGGCGGGGGGCGGGTCAGCCCCGGGCGGCGCCGAGCAGCGCCTGGACGGTGCGGGAGGGGCTGGGCCGGCCGAGCCGCTCGGCCATCCAGCCGCTGGTGGCGACCAGCGCGCGCAGGTCGACGCCGGTCCGGACGCCGAGCCCGTGCAGCATCCACACCAGGTCCTCGGTGGCCAGGTTGCCGGTGGCGCTCTTGGCGTACGGGCAGCCGCCCAGTCCGCCGGCCGAGGCGTCCACCGTGGTGACGCCCTCGCGCAGTGCCGCCAGGGTGTTGCTGAGGGCCTGGCCGTAGGTGTCGTGGAAGTGCACGGCGAGCCGCCCGACCGGCACCCCGGCGCGGGCGAAGCCGGCCAGCAGGGCGCCGACCTGCCCCGGGGTGGCCACGCCGATGGTGTCGCCGAGGCTCAGCTCGGCGCAGCCCATCTCCAGCAGCTGCACCCCGAAGCGGACCACCTGGTCGACCGGGACGGGGCCCTCCCACGGGTCGCCGAAGCACATCGAGAGGTAGCCGCGGACGGCCACGCCGGCCTCGGCGGCCCGTGCCACGACGGGGCGGAACATCGCCATGGCCTCGTCCGCCGAGCGGTTGAGGTTGCGGCGGGCGAAGGTCTCGGTGGCGCTGGCGAACACGGCGATGTCGGCGGCGTGGTGGGCGAGCGCGCGGTCCAGCCCGCGCTCGTTGGGCACCAGGACGGGCAGCCGCAGGCCGGGGTGGCGCCCGGGCAGGCCGGCCAGCCGGGGCACCAGCTCCTCGGCGTCGGCCAGCTGCGGCACCCACTTCGGGTGCACGAAGCTGGTGGCCTCGACGGTGCGCAGCCCGGCGGCCGCGAGCCGGGCGATGAACTCCGCCTTGACCTCGACGGGCACCAGGGTGCCCTCGTTCTGCAGTCCGTCGCGCGGTCCGACCTCGTGGATCCGGACCTCCTCGGGCAGGCCGGGGGCGCGGACGGGGTCGGGCAGCCCCAGGTCGAGCGCGTCGGGCTCGCGGCCGGGGGCGGTCACGACCGCACCCCGGCGGGCGCGGGGGCGGCCTGCCCGCCGGCGTCCCGGCCGTCGGCGTGGTCCTCGGCCGGGGCGACCACGACCAGCAGGTCCTCCATCGCGACGGTGGCGCCGGCGGCGACCCGAAGGTCGGCCACCACGCCGTCGTGCGGGGCGGCGATCACGTGTTCCATCTTCATGGCCTCCAGCACGAGCAGGGGCTGGCCCTTGCGGACCGTCTCGCCCGCCGTGGTCTTGACGACGGTGACGGTCCCGGGCATCGGGGCGGTCAGGGCGCCGTGGTGGGCGGCGGCCCCGGCGGCGTTCTCGGCGACCGGGTCGTGCGGGTGCAGCGGCCAGGCGTCGCCCTCCGCACCGAGCCAGGTCACCGGACCGGCGGCGAGGCCGGGGGAGGCGTCGACGGCCAGCGCGAACGCGGTCCGCAGGCCGTCGACGGTCAGGTGCAGCCGGTCGCCGGTCAGGGTCGCGCGGGCGCGGTGGACGGGGCCGGCGTCGAGCCGGAGCTCCACCTCGCGGGTGACCTCGGCGGGATTGTCAGTGGCATCGGCTACGTTGCCCGCAGTGATCGGACGGATGCACACCGACACCGGGTCCTGGCCGGGGGTGCGGAGTCGGTGGGTGGTCCAGGCGGGGGTGCCGCCCAGGCGCCAGCCGGAGGGGAGGGAGAACGGGTCGGTCCAGCCGCCGGGGTCGGCGGCGGGGGTGAGGTCGAGGTGCCGCGCCAGCGCGGCCGCGTAGTAGAGGAGGTGGGCGGATGTCGGAGCGCCGGAGGGGAGCGGGCCGGTCGCCCCCGTGCCGTCGCCGGTGCCGGCCTCCTCGGCCGGGTGCCCGGGGTCGGCCGCGTTCGCCGGCGAGTACGGCGAGGCGAGCAGTCCGGGCTGCTGCCGGGCCGTCTGCTCCACCAGTCCGGTGTCCAGTCGGCCGGCGGCGACGTCGGGGTGGGCGAGCAGTCGGCGCAGGAAGCCCGTGTTGGTGGTGACGCCCAGGATCCGGGTGTCGGCCAGCGCGGCGCGCAGCCGGCGCAGCGCGGTCGGGCGGTCGGGCCCGTACGCGATGACCTTGGCGAGCATGGGGTCGTAGGCGCTGGTGACGACGGATCCGGGGGCGACCCCGGAGTCGACGCGGACGCCCTCGCCGCGGGGCTCGTCCAGGACGAGGATGCGGCCGCCGGTGGGCAGGAAGTCCCGCTCCGGGTCCTCGGCGCAGATCCGGGCCTCGATGGCGTGGCCCAGGAAGGAGACGTCGGACTGACCGAAGGAGAGCCGCTCTCCGGCGGCGATCCGCAGCTGCCACTCGACCAGGTCGAGTCGGGCCGCGTCCTCGCCGACGGCGACGGCGAGCTCGGTGACGGGGTGTTCCACCTGGAGACGGGTGTTCATCTCCATGAAGAAGAAGTCCCGCACCCCGTCGGTGGCGGCGGAGGCGGGGTCGGCCGGGTCGATGCCGGGGACGATGAACTCCACGGTGCCGGCCCCGGTGTAGCCGCAGGACTCCGCGGCGCGGACGGCCGCAGCGCCCATCGCGGCACGCGTCTCGGCGTTGAGCAGGACGGAGGGAGCCTCTTCGATCAGCTTCTGGTGGCGGCGCTGGAGGCTGCACTCGCGCTCGCCGAGGTGGACGGTGGTGCCGTGGGCGTCGGCCAGCACCTGCACCTCGATGTGGCGCGGCCGGTCGACCCAGCGCTCCAGCAGCAGGGTGTCGTCACCGAAGGCCGTCCGGGCGACGCGGCGGGCGGCGGCGATCTCGGTGGGCAGGTCGGCGGGGTCCCGCACCAGGCGCATGCCCTTGCCGCCGCCGCCGGCGGACGGCTTGAGCAGGACGGGGTAGCCGATCCCGTCGGCGGCGGCGACGAGCTCGTCGTCGGTGGGCGCGGTGGCCTCGCTGCCGGGGACCACCGGGACGCCGGCGGCGCGGACGGCCTCCTTGGCGTTGATCTTGTCGCCCATCAGTTCCACCGCACCGGGAGGAGGTCCGATGAAGACGAGGCCGGCGTCGGCGCAGGCGCGGGCGAAGCCGGCGTTCTCGGCGAGGAAGCCGTAGCCGGGGTGGACGGCCTGGGCGCCGGTGCGGCGGGCGGCGGCGAGGATCTGGTCGGTGCGCAGGTAGGTCTCGGCCGCGGAGCTGTCGCTGCGGTCGGCGGGGCCGAGCCGCACCGCGACGTCCGCCTCGCGGACGTGCGGGGCGTCGGCGTCGGCGTCGCTGAACACGGCGACCGAGCGCACGCCGAGCCGCCGCAGGGTGCGGATCACCCGTAGGGCGATCTCACCGCGGTTGGCGACCAGAACTGTGTCGAACATGGGAGGCGTTCCTCCGGGTCGAGGGGGCCGTACGAAGAGGGGGTGGCGGGCGGGGCGGGCGCCCCGGCCCGGGCGGTGCGTCGGCACCGCCCGGTCACGCCCGCGGAAGCGGGGTCACGGTCGGACGGGAGGGGTCGGAGCCCGCGGGGGCGGGGTCACATCCGGAAGACGCCGTACGGGCCGGGCTGCGGGAGCGGGGCGTTGGCGCAGGCGGTGAGCGCGAGGCCGACGACGGTGCGGGTGTCCATCGGGTCGATCACGCCGTCGTCCCAGAGCCGGGCGGTGGCGTAGTAGGCGCTGCCCTGGCGCTCGTACTGCTCGCGGACGGGGCGCTTGAACTCCTCCTCCGCCTCGGTCGGCCACTGCTCGCCGTGCGCCTCCAGCTGGTCGCGGCGGACGGTGGCGAGGACGGACGCCGCCTGCTCGCCGCCCATCACGGAGATCTTGGCGCCCGGCCACATCCACAGGAAGCGGGGTGAGTAGGCCCGTCCGCACATCGAGTAGTTGCCGGCTCCGTACGAGCCGCCGATCACCACCGTCAGCTTCGGGACGCGGGTGCAGGCGACGGCGTTGACCATCTTGGCGCCGTGCTTGGCGATGCCGCCCGCCTCGTACTGCCGGCCGACCATGAACCCGGTGATGTTCTGCAGGAAGAGGAGGGGGATGCCGCGCTGGTCGCACAGCTCGATGAAGTGGGCGCCCTTGACGGCCGACTCGGAGAACAGCACGCCGTTGTTGGCGACGATGCCGACGGGGTGGCCGTGGATCCGGGCGAAGCCGGTGACCAGGGTCGAACCGTACTCGGCCTTGAACTCGGCGAACCGGCTGCCGTCGACCAGGCGGGCGATCACCTCGCGCACGTCGTAGGGGGTGCGCGGGTCGACCGGGACGGCCCCGTACAGCCCGGCCGGGTCGACGGTCGGCGGCTCGACGGGGGCGAGCGGCCACGGCGCGGCCGAGCGCGGGCCGAGCCCGGCCACGATCGTGCGGACGATGGAGAGCGCGTGGGCGTCGTCCTCGGCGAGGTGGTCCGTGACGCCGGAGGTGCGGGAGTGGAGCTCGCCGCCGCCCAGCTCCTCGGCGGTGACCACCTCGCCGGTGGCGGCCTTCACCAGCGGGGGCCCGCCCAGGAAGATGGTGCCCTGGTTGCGGACGATCACGGCCTGGTCGCTCATCGCCGGGACGTACGCGCCGCCGGCCGTGCAGGAGCCGAGCACGGCGGCGATCTGCGGGATGCCCGCGGCGGAGAGCCGGGCCTGGTTGTAGAAGATCCGGCCGAAGTGGTCGCGGTCCGGGAAGACCTCGTCCTGCATGGGGAGGAAGGCGCCGCCCGAGTCCACCAGGTAGACGCAGGGCAGCCGGTTCTCCAGCGCGACCTCCTGGGCGCGCAGGTGCTTCTTCACCGTCATCGGGTAGTAGGTGCCGCCCTTGACCGTGGCGTCGTTGGCGACCACCACCACCTCGCGTCCGGCGACCCGGCCGATGCCGGCGATCACCCCGGCCGCGGGCGCCGCCCCGTCGTACATGCCGTCGGCGGCCAGCGGGGCCAGCTCCAGGAAGGGCGAGGCCGGGTCGAGCAGGGTGTCCACCCGGTCGCGGGGGAGGAGCTTGCCCCGGGAGGTGTGCCGGGCGCGGGCCTTGGCGCCGCCGCCGAGGGCGGCCGTGTCGAGCTTGTCGCGCAGCTCGGCGACGAGGGCCCGGTGCGCCTCGGTGTTGGCCAGGTAGGCCGCGGAGCCCGGGTCGGCGGAGGTGCCGAGCCGGGGTGCGGGGGCCGCGGCCCCCGGCGGTGCGGCGGACGGCGCCGCGGTGCCGTTCGCCGCGCTGAGCTGGACTCCGGCGGGTGTGCCGGCGGTGGAGATGACCATTCCCAAGAGCTCCCTTGCCCTCGGCGCCTGGTGGGCGGCCGGGTGCGGTACGCCCATGAGTCACACGTTAATTAACGTTAACTTACGCGCCCAGGTTAACGGCCGATAACCCGACTGTCTACGATGGGCAGCATGCCGAACGTCCCCGCAGCCTCCGCGCTCCCACGCCGCGACCAGATCCGCCGGGAGGCCGCGCGGCTGTTCGCCGCCCGGGGCTTCCTCGGAGTGGGCGTGGACGAGATCGGCAAGGCGGTCGGCATCAGCGGCCCCGGGCTCTACCGCCACTTCGCCGGGAAGGACGCGATGCTGGCCGACCTGCTGATCGGCATCAGTGAGCGCCTGCTGGAGGAGGGGCGCCGCCGGGCCGGGGGCGGTGACGGTCCGGCCGCCGCACTCGACGCCCTGATCGGCGGCCACGTCGAGTTCGCCCTCGACGACCGCGACCTGATCACCCTGCACGACCGCGAGCTGCTGAACCTCAAGGAGGAGGACCGGCGCAGCGTCCGCCGCCTCCAGCGCGGCTACGTCGAGCTCTGGGTGGACGTGGTCCGGCAGGCGTATCCGCAGCTGGCGGGCCCGAGCGCCGAGCCGGTGGCCCGGGCCGCCGTCCACGCCGTCTTCGGACTGATCAACTCGACCCCGCACAGCCTCGCCCCGAACCCGGCCCAGGGCGAGCGGGTCGGCCTCCAGCGCGACGGCATGGCCGCCCTGCTGCACGCCCTGGCCCACGGCGCCTTCGCCGCGGCGGCCGGCTCCGTCGCGGCCGACGCGGCTCCGGACGCGGCTCCGGACGCCTGAGGCCGGCACCGGCACGCCCCGCGGACCCCGACCCGCACCCCTGGTCCGCGCCCCTGATCCGTGCCCCGGCCCCGCCCGGCACCCCCGGCCCGGGTCCTAGGTCCAAAGGACGGCGCCCACCGGCCCGCGGCCGCTGGGCGTCCGCCGGGCCGTCCGCGACCCTGGAGGCAGGCGGGGGCGGCGTGCCGTGCGGGTCCGATCGGGAATCACCGCAGGGCGCGGGCTGTTTGCCAGACCGCCGGACCGGACGATCCGGGCCGTCCCGGCCCACTCCCACCCCACCCCGGTGGGAGAACGCCGTGGCGGCCACCCGACGAAATGGTTAGCATCCCTAAATATGCCTGAGACTCACGGATCCACGGTGGAGCAGTCCCCGAGCGGCCCACCGGTTCCCGGCGCCGGCCGGCAGGACACCGGCGCCGGCCCGCAGACCGGTCGGGGCCCGCAGAACGCCCAGGCCCCGCAGAACGCCGCGGCCCCGCAGGGCGGCGGGAGCCCGGAGACGACCGGCTGGCTGCGCCGACTGGTCGGCTACTGCTGGCACTCCCGCCGGAGCGTGCTGCTCGCGTTCGGCGCCTCGCTGGTGGGCATGGCCGTCACCTCGCTGGTGCCGCTGGTCACCAAGCTGATCATCGACGACGTCATCACCACGCACACCCGCTCGCTGGCCCCCTGGGCCCTGGTGCTGCTGCTCGCCGCGGTCGTGGTCTTCGGCTGCACCCAGGTCCGTCGCTACTACGGCGGTCAGCTCGCCCTCGACGTCCAGCACGACATGCGCAGCGACCTCTTCCGCTCGCTCGGCCGACTCGACGGCCACCGCCAGGACCGCCTGGACACCGGCCAGGTCATCGGGCGCGCGACCTCGGACCTCCAGCTGATCAACGGCCTGCTCTCGATGCTGCCGATGATGACCGGCTACCTGCTGATGTTCGTCATGTCGCTGGCCGTGATGGTCTGGCTCTCCCCGCCGCTCACCCTGATCGCCCTGGTGATGGCGCCCGCGCTGTGGTGGGTCTCCTCCCTCAGCCGCAAGCGGCTGTTCCCCGCCACCTGGGCCGCCCAGCAGGAGGCGGCGGCCGTGGCGGGCGTGGTGGACGGCGCCATCGGCGGCGTCCGGGTGGTCAAGGGCTTCGGCCAGGAGGCCCAGGAGCTCGACAAACTGGAGCTGGCGTCCCGCAACCTGTTCGCCGCCCGCCTCCGGTCGATCCGGCTCAACGCCCGCTACAACCCGGCGATGCAGGCGATCCCGGCGCTCGCGCAGGTCGCGGTGCTGGCCTTCGGCGGCTGGCTGGCCGTCGACGGCCGGGTCTCGCTCGGCACCTTCGTCGCCTTCTCGGCCTACGTCGCGCAGATGACGGGTCCGGTGCGGATGCTCACCGCGGTCATCACGATCGGCCAGCAGGCCAGGGCCGGCGTGGAGCGCGTGCTGCAGCTGATCGACGACCGTCCGCTGGTGCAGGAGCGCCCGGACGCGCTGACCCTCGACCTCACCCGTTCCGGCCGGGACGGCGGGGCCGCAGAGGCCTCGCCCGACGCCGCCGTCACCCCCGGTTCCCCGGCCGGCTCCGCCGGCCCCCGCACGCCGGACGTCGCCCTGGAGTTCGACCAGGTCGAGTTCCGCTACGACCCGGAGCACCCCGCCCCCGTGCTGCACGGCCTCAGCCTGCGGCTGGCCCCGGGCGAGACCCTCGCGCTGGTCGGCGCCTCGGGCTCCGGCAAGTCGACGGTGGCGCAGCTGGTGCCCCGCTTCTACGACCCGGCGGCCGGCGCCGTCCGGATCTACGGGCACGACCTGCGCGACCTCACCCTGGACTCGGTCCGCGCGGCGGTCGGGATCGTCCCCGAGGAGAGCTTCCTCTTCTCCGAGTCGGTCCGCACCAACATCGCCTACGGCCGCCCGGACGCCACCGACGAGCAGGTCGTCGCGGCCGCGCGCGCCGCCCAGGCCGACGAGTTCGTCCGCGCGCTGCCGGACGGTTACGAGACCAGGGTCGGCGAGCAGGGTCTGACCCTCTCCGGCGGCCAGCGCCAGCGCATCGCACTGGCCCGGGCGATCCTCACCGACCCTCGGATCCTGCTGCTGGACGACGCCACCTCGGCGGTGGACCCGCAGATCGAGGCCGAGATCCACGACGCGCTGCGCTCGGTGATGACCGGCCGCACGACGCTGCTGATCGCGCACCGGCGGTCGACGCTCCAGCTCGCCGACCGGATCGCCGTCCTGGACCACGGCCGGCTCCTGGACATCGGCACGCACGAGGAGCTCGACGCCCGATGTCCCCAGTACCGGGCGCTGATCACCGACCACGAGGCGGGCCGCGCCTCCCGGCGGCCGCAGGCGGAGCCCGCACCCGGGCAGCCGTCCGAACAGCACGCCGGGCAGCACGCCGAGCAGCATTCCGGGCAGCAGGCTCCCGACGACGCGACGGACCCGACCGCGGACCGGGCCCCCGACCACGCCCCTGACCAGGCCACCGGCCAGGCCCTCGACGGGTCCCCCGGGCGGACGGCAGGCCAGACCGCCGCGCCGGAGCGCGGACCGGCGGTCCCCGCCCTCCCCACCCCCGCCCTGGTCAAGGCGGCCCGCACCGCCAACCCCGACCTGCTGGCCACGGTCGCCGCGCTCCCGCCGGCCACCGACACCCCGGCCATCCCCCGGTCCGAGGCCGAGGCCGGCGACCCGGACTTCACCCTCCGCCGGATGCTGCGCCCCTTCCGGGCCCCGCTGGCCCTCGCCCTGCTGCTCGTCGCGCTGGACGCCGGCGCGGCCCTGGTGCTGCCGGTGCTGATCCGGCACGGCATCGACCAGGGCGTCAGCAAGGCCCTGATGTCCGGGGTCGCCGTCGCCGCGCTCGCCGCGCTCGTCGTGGTGCTGCTGGACTGGCTGGTGCAGAGCGCCGAGAACCGGGTCAGCGGACGGACCGGCGAGCGGGTGCTCTACTCGCTCCGGCTCAAGATCTTCGCCCACCTGAACCGGCTCGGCCTGGACTACTACGAGCGCGAGCTGTCCGGTCGGATCATGACCCGGATGACCACCGACCTGGACTCGCTGACCTCGTTCCTGCAGACCGGCGTCGTCACCGCCGTGGTCAGCCTGCTCACCTTCGCCGGGATCTTCGCCGCGCTGCTGATCATCGACGCCGGCCTGGCCCTGGTGGTCTTCGCGGTGCTGCCGCTGCTGGTGATCGCCACGCTGGTGTTCCGCAAGAAGTCCAAGGACCAGTACGAGCTCTCCCGGGACCTCATCAGCACCGTCAACGCCGACCTGCAGGAGAACGTGGCCGGCATGCGGATCGTCCAGGCCTTCCGCCGCCTGGACGCCAACACCGACCGCTTCGTCGCCCGGGGGGAGGCCTACCGCGAGGCCCGGGTCCGTGCGCAGCTCTACATCTCGCTGTACTTCCCGTTCGTCCAGTTCCTCTCCAGCGTGGCCGCCGCGCTGGTGCTGATCGTGGGCGCCGCCCGGGTCGACGCCGGGACGCTGACGGTCGGCGCGCTGGTCGCGTACCTGCTGTACATCGACCTGTTCTTCGCGCCGGTCAACCAGCTGTCCCAGGTGTTCGACGGCTACCAGCAGGCCTCGGTGGGGCTCGGCCGGATCCGGGAGCTGCTGCGCACCCCGACCACCACCGTGCAGTCCGCCGACCCGGTCCCGGTCCCCGAGGGGCTGCGCGGGGAGATCTCCTTCGAGGGCGTCAGCTTCGCCTACAACGGCGGGGCGGACGGCGCGCCGGACGTGCTGACCGGTGTGGACCTGCACATCCCGGCCGGGCAGACGGTGGCGCTGGTGGGTGAGACCGGCGCCGGGAAGTCGACGCTGGTGAAGCTGGTCGCCCGGTTCTACGACGCGACGGCCGGCACCGTCCGGGTCGACGGGGTCGACCTCACCCGCTACGACCTGGCGCAGTACCGGCACCGGCTCGGCGTGGTGCCGCAGGAGGCGTACCTGTTCGCCGGCACGGTGCGCGAGGCCATCGCGTACGGCCGGCCGCAGGCCTCGCCGGCCGAGGTGGAGACGGCGGCCCGGGCGGTCGGCGCGCACGACATGATCCTCAAGCTGTCCGGCGGCTACGACCACGAGGTCGCGGGCCGCGGGCGCAACCTCTCGGCGGGCCAGCGCCAGCTGATCGCGCTGGCGAGAGCCGAACTGGTGGACCCGGACATCCTCCTGCTGGACGAGGCGACCGCGGCCCTGGACCTGGCCACCGAGGCGGTGGTCAACCACGCCGCCGACCGGCTCAGCGGCGGCCGCACCACCCTGGTGATCGCCCACCGGCTGACCGCCGCCGAGCGCGCCGACCGGGTCGTCGTGCTGGACCACGGCCGGGTGGTCGAGGACGGGACCCACGCCGAACTGCTGGCCAGGGGCGGCACCTACGCCCGGCTGTGGGAGGCCTTCATCGCCGACGGCCACCCGGTGGCCGAGGCCGTCCCGGCCGGGTAGGTCCCCGGGCCGGGTCGCCCGGGGCAGCGTGGGCCGGAGTCCGACCGGACTCCGGCCACCCTCCCCGTCCGGCCACCCTCCCCGACCGGGCGGCCCCCGGCCGGGGCGTTCGGAGCGGCGGTGCCTGCGAAGGGCGACGGCCGCCCCGGCGTCAGGCGGCGATCAGCGAGGTCAACAGGCCCGAGGCGTCGATGCCGTGCGGAAGCTCGCTCACCTGCCCGTCCCCGACCTCGACCACCCGCCAGCCGGAGCCGTCGGCCCGGTAGGCGAGGTCGGTGGTGACGAAGCGGCAGCCGAGCGTCCGGACCAGCGCCTGGACGCCGTCGAGGTCGGGTTCGACGGTGTGGCGGGGCCCGTCGGGGTGCGGTCCGACCAGGACGGGCTCGCCGTCCAGCCACCACACCCGCGCCTCCGCGGCCCGGCCGGCCCCGTCGCCCAGGCCGTGGGCGCCATCGCCGGTTCCGTCGGCCCCCGTTCCGGCACCGCCCGGCGCGGCCGCCCCGGGGCCGCCGACCCCGCGCCCGGCGTCCGGGAGGCCGGCGAACCGCTCGAACCGCCGCAGCACCACCCCGCCGGCCAGGAACTCGCCCTGCAGCTCGACGAACCGGGCCACCACCCGGCCGACGGCCGCCAGGTCGGCCAACTCCGGGACGTAGCAGGCCTCGTGCCACTCGTGCTTGCGGGACTTCACGTAGTCCTTGACGATCGCCGGCCCGCTGCCGCCGAGCCGGGCCGCCGCGGCCGCCAGCTCCTCCGCCGCTGGCGCCGCCCCGGCGGTCGGGATCCACGTACTGGGCGGGGTCGCCCCCTCGAACACGCCGTACCAGCCGGGCAGTTCGTGGGCCGTCGCGTAGCCGGCCGCGCTGGTCAGCAGGTGTCCGCCGCGTGTGGTGAGCGCGGCGGAGAACTCGGCGTAGCGGGCCGAGGGCAGCATCCAGCCCCGGTACCAGAGCGGGCCGCTGCCGCGCGGCACCCGTAGGACGGCCTCCTCGGCCCGTCCGGCGAGCAGCGCGTCGTGGTCGACCAGGTGGTGCTCGCCGCCCGACTCCCGCAACAGCCGCGCCTCCCAGGCGAAGTGCGGGTCGGGTCGGCGAGGGTTGAGCGGGTCGGCGGGGAGGAGGATCGCGGGTACGGGCATGGCCGTCAGGGTACGGCCGGAGCCGGGCCCGTGTCGGCGGCTTTCACTCCGGCGAATTCGGCTCGACGGCCCGGGGCTGCGCTGCCAGAGTGATCCGATGCGAAATCTGCTGCGATCCCGCAAGCGCGTTCCCCGACAGGCCGCCCGCACCGTCGTCCTGGACGAGGGAGGTTCGGTCTTCCTGCTGCGTTCGGACAACGACGAGGTGGGCGTGCACTGGACGATGCCCGGCGGCGGACTGGACACCGGCGAGAGCCCGTGGACCGGCGCGCGGCGCGAGCTCTGGGAGGAGACCGGCTGGACCGACCTCGAACCCGGCCCGTTGCTCTGCACCTGGGAGCACGACTTCACCTGGCACGGCACCCCGGTCCGCCAGCACGAGCACATCTACCTGACCACCGGTCCGCACCGCGGGCCGGTCGGCGACGTCAGCGCCGTGCACGCCGAGGACCGGATCCTGGACTGGCGCTGGTGGACCCCGGCCGACCTGGCCGACGAGAACGCCGACGCGCTCTGGCCGCCCCGGCTGCCGGAGCTGTTGGACGCCGTCCGTTCGGGCTGGGCGGTGGACGGTCGGCCCCCGGTGCCCGTCGACCTCGGCTACGTGCCGAACGCCCCGGACGTCCGCTGACGACGCCCGGATGCTGACGGCCGCATGCTGACGACCGCCCGCTGACGCTCAGCCACCGAGGGCCAGCCGCGATCCGCCACGCACGACCCCGCCGCACATCACCCGCCGACCGCCGGGCTCCCGTGCGGGCGTCCCGTCGGCCCGTCGGCCCGCGGTTCGACGGCTCCTCGGCCCTACGGCCGCCCGCCGCGCCGGGCCCGCCCGCCCGGTCCGGCCTCCCAGCCGTGCAGGTCCAACTCCCGGTCGTGCAGCGCGGCGGGGTTCATCAGCACCGTCAGCTGCGCGCCGGCCAGTTGCTCGAAGGTGAGCCCGGTGGCGGCCAGCAGCCGGTCGGTCGGCACCGAGACGGCGATGGCGGGCCGCCAGGACGGCAGCACGACGAGGCTGGTGCCGCGGCCGAGGCGGACGGTGTCGGCCGTCACCCGGACCGGAGCTCGCTCCTCGGGGCGGCCGACGGCCTCGGGTTGGAGGGGGCTGCCACTGATCAGGATGCCCAGCGGGGTCTCGCCGCGCGTCGCCCCGGGGTCGGCGGCCGGCCACTGCTCCACGGTCCGGCTGGCGTCGGCGGGTTCACCCGTACGGGGCAGGACCACCCGTCCGTCCCCGTCCTGGAGGCCGGCCGGGGCCGCCGGTTCGGCCGGGCCGACGGCGGCCGGTCCGGCCGGGGCGCTCTCCGGGTGCATCCGCCGCAGCCGGCGCGACGGGGAGGGCCGCCGCGACCCGAAGCCCCGCAGGTCCTCGCGGGCGGCCCGTAGGACGGGCACGTCGGTCTCGTCCGCCGTCGGGCCGGTCGTGAGGGGGAACCGGGTGTACCCGGTGGTTCCGGTGCCGCTCGCGCGCTCCGGACCCGCGGGGACCGCCGCGCTCCCCGGGTCGGCCGCGCCGAGGCCGCCGTGCACACCGTCCGTCCGGTCCCGACCGCCGGGGCCGCCCGCGGCACGGACCAGACCGTCCGGACCGTCCACGCCGCCTGAGCCGCCCGCGGGGCGCCCCCGGCCGACGCCGTCGGACTCCGCGGCCCGGCCCGCGCCGTCCCCGCCGAGCAGGGCCCGCACCTCCGCGACCGGCCGACGGCACGCGGCCGCCAGTTCGGAGACCGAGCGCCCCTGCGCGTGCGCGGCCCGCAGCCGTTCGGCGAGCGCCGCCCGCAGCCGTGACGTGGTCGGATCGTCCGTCGCGGCGTCCTCGTCGGCGGGGCGGCCGTCCGGCAGGGCGTCCTGCGAGCCGCGGGGCCGGGGCACCGAGTCGGGGCGCGCGCCGCCGGGGTGGCGCGGGTCGCCGGCCGGGCCGTTGGGGGAGGCCCCCGGGGCGCCGGCCGGGCCGGCCTCGGCGGCCGTCGTGACGGCGCAGCGCCCGGCGTGCGGTGCCGGCGTTCCGGCGCCGTCCGCGGGCGGGCCGGGCGGCGTCGGATCGGTTGCGGTGGGGTGGAGCGAGGTCATCGGCACGGGCCCTTCGGCGGACGGTCCCGACGATCCTCCCGCACCGCGCGATCAGCTCCAAGCGTCATTTCCGCGGTCGTGCGCGCGGACCGGGCCCGCCCCTACCCGGTGTGTCGGCTCAAGTGCCGGGCGCGACGAACCCCTTGAGGTCGCTGAGCACCGCGTTCGCCGCCAGGACGCCGAGCCCCAGGAACCAGGTCTCGTCCGAAACCGGTCGGGCCTGACCGGACTTGACCGCACCGAGGGTCTTCCAGAGCGCGCCGCCGAGCACCGTGTCCTGGTTGGTGGCGGTGGGGGTGCCGTAGACGCCGTAGAAGATCCAGTCGGCGTCGGCCTTGTCGATCTGCTCCGGGCTGACCTCCACCGCGAGTTCCTCGACCTGTTCGATCGGGGGCTGCGGCAGCGGCACGTCGGCGAGGACGGTGCCGATGAAGGACAGCCCGGCGTACAGCCGCGTGCGGCCCGGCATGAAGCGCAGCGGGGTGACGGTCGGCCGCTTGCCGCCGAGTCCGGCGCCGACCGCGGTGGCGGCCGCCTGGTAGGCGTCGAGCTGCGCACCGGCCTCCGCCTCCAGACCGAAGGGGCTGGCGTTGAGCCGGAAGTTCTGCTTCCAGGGGTAGCCCGGGCGCAGCGAGAAGACGGTCGGCGCGATCTTGGACAGCTGCGCGTACTGGTCCTGGGCGCGCAGCCGGCTGCCGAGGATCAGGTCGGGCTTGAGCGCGGCGATCGCCTCCAGGTTGAGGCTGTTGATGGTGCCGACCGCGGCGGGGGCGCCGGCCCTGTCCCTGAGGTAGGAGGGCAGCGACTTGGAACCGTCGGTGTGGACGACGCCGACCGGCTGGATGCCGAGCGAGACGACGTTGTCGAGCTCGCCGGTGTCCAGAACGACCACCCGGGTGGGCCGGGCGGGGACGACGGTCTCGCCCATCGCGTGCCGGACGGTGCGCGGGTAGACGCCGGGGGCGGCGTCGGTGCCGAAGCCCTTCATCTTCTCGATCACGGTGGCGTAGTCGTCGCCGCCCTGCTTCACCGACTTCTGGTCGGGCGAGGAGCCGCCGGTGCCCGGGGTCGACCCCCCGGAGGCGCCGGGGCCGCCGCTGCCGCCGGGTCCGCCGCAGGCGGTGAGGAGTCCGCCGAGGCCGAGCACCGCTCCGCCGGCGACGGCGGTGGACAGGAACCGGCGGCGGGACGGGGTGCGGGGGCCGACCGGGGCGGGGCCGACGTGGGCCGGGTCGCCGGGTGCAGGGTCGCCGGAGGTGGGGGCCACGCGACGCTCCTTCGAGATCGAGGTTAGGTTAGGCAAACCTACTACGCGCGCCCAAATCTCAACGTACGTGCATAAAATCACCAAGAGTTGGTCTGCTCAACCTTCTGCATCCGCACTAGAGTGCGCTGGTGCGTGATCAGCAGCTCTCAGAGCACGGAAGCAGCGGCCGGGCAATGGCGCCCGGCGCTCCGCAGGGCACCCCGGTCAGTGGTGCCAGTGGTGGAGTCCCCGACCGGGGGACGGCGGGGGGAGCGGGGGACAAGGGCCTGTCGGGCAACTCGGTGGGCCTGTTGAGCAGCGTGGTCCTGGGCGTCTCGACGGTCGCCCCGGTCTACTGCCTGACCGCGACGCTCGGGCCGACCGTCACCGCGGTCGGCGTCCAGATGCCCGCGGTGTTCCTGGCCGGTTTCCTGCCGATGCTGCTCGTCGCGTTCGCCTACAAGGAGCTGAACAAGGACTTCCCGGACTGCGGCACGTCCTTCACCTGGACGGTCAAGGCCTTCGGCCCCCGGGTCGGCTGGATGGCCGGCTGGGGCCTGACCGTCGCGACGATCATCGTGCTCTCCAACCTGGCCGGGGTCGCCACCGACTTCCTCTACCTGATGCTCGGCGAGATGACCGGCAGCAGCCGGGTCGCCGACCTCGACCAGAACCAGGCCGTCCACCTGCTCACCGTGGTCCTGCTGATCGGCGGCGCCACCGCGATGAGCTACCGGGGGATGACGGCCACCCGGTGGTTCCAGTACGGCCTGGTCGGGCTCCAGCTCGCCGTGCTGGTGCTCTTCTCGGTCATCGCCATCGGCAAGGCCGCCGCGGGCGAGCTCCCCGACTCGATCGGCTTCTCGGCCTCCTGGCTCAACCCACTGGAGGTCGGCTCCTTCAGCGCCTTCACCGCCGGCCTGTCCCTGTCGATCTTCATGTACTGGGGCTGGGACACCTGCCTCACCATGAACGAGGAGACCCTCGGCAGCTCCAGGACGCCGGGCCGTGCGGCGATGACCTCCATGGTCACCCTGGTCGGCTCCTACCTGCTGGTGGCGATCGCCGCCCAGATGTTCGCGGGCGTCGGCTCCACCGGCCCGGGCCTGGGCAATCCGGAGACCTCCGACAACGTCTTCGCCGCGCTCGCCCGCCCGGTGCTCGGGTCGCCCTGGAGCGTCCTGCTCTTCCTGGCCGTGGTCGCGAGCGCCGCCGCCAGCCTGCAGACCACCTTCATCCCGGTGGCCCGCACGCTGCTCGCGATGAGCGCCTACCGCGCCGTGCCGCCGCGCTTCGGCGCCGTCCACCCGCGCTTCCGCACCCCCGGCTACGCCACCGCCGCGGCCGGCGCCGCCACCGCCGTCTTCTACGTCGGCATGAGCCTGATCAGCGAGGACGTGGTCGAGGACACCATCCTGGCGCTCGGTCTGATGATCTGCTTCTACTACGCGCTGACCGCATTCGCCTGCGTCTGGTACTTCCGCCGCTCGCTGCGCAACGGCCCGCGCGACCTCTTCCTCAAGGGCGTCGCCCCACTGCTCGGCGGCGTGCTGCTGAGCGGGGTCTTCCTGCAGACCCTCACCGACGCCTGGGACCCGGAGTACGGCAGCGGAGCCGTCCTCGGCATCGGCTCGGTGTTCGTCATCGGCGTCGGCATCCTGCTGCTCGGCGCGGCGCTGATGACCGGCTACGGCCTGGTCCGGCCGGAGTTCTTCCGCGGCGAGACGCTGCGCCGGGACACCCCCGCGCTGGTCGTCGAGGACTGAAACGGGCGCCGGGCGCCGGTGGCCGGTCGGTCGATCGCCGGATCGACCGACCGGCCACGCCGGCGGGCCGTCGGCGCTATCCTCGAGCACATGAAGCTTCACGCGGGCCTGAGCTGGTGGCCGTCCTAGGACGGCCACCCCTCACACCTGACCCAGGGCCGTCCGGATCGGACGGCCCTGTCGTGTTTCCCCACGGGACGGGCTCCCGCCCCCGGACGGCCGCCACCACCGCCGCACCGAGGAGAAACCCGATGACCACCACCGCGACCGCGACCGGCCCCGCCGGCGCCGCCACCACCGCGACCTTCACCGCCGACCCGGGCACCGACCGGGTCCTCACCGGCGACCGCCCCACCGGTCCGCTCCACCTCGGCCACTACTTCGGCACCCTGCGCAACCGCGTCCGGCTCCAGGAACAGGGCGTCGAGATGTTCGTCGTGGTCGCCGACTACCAGGTCATCACCGACCGGGACGTCGCCGACCGGCTCGCCGAGCACACCGAGGACCTCGTCCTCGACTACCTCGCGGCCGGCCTCGACCCGGACCGCGCCACGATCTTCGCGCACAGCGCCGTCCCCGCCCTCAACCAGCTGCTGCTCCCCTTCCTCAGCCTGGTCAGCGTCGCCGAACTCAACCGCAACCCCACCGTCAAGGAGGAGATCGCCCACTCCCGCCAGTCCGCCGTCAACGGGCTGATGTTCACCTACCCGGTCCACCAGGCCGCCGACATCCTCTTCTGCAAGGCGAACCTCGTGCCGGTCGGCCAGGACCAGCTGCCGCACCTCGAGGTCGCCCGCACCGTCGCCCGGCGCTTCAACGAGCGCTACCCGCACAGCGGCGGCGAACCCGTCTTCCCCCAGCCCCGGGCGCTGCTCTCCGACGCCCCGCTGCTGCTCGGCACCGACGGCGGCAAGATGAGCAAGAGCCGCGGCAACTCCGTCGCCCTCGGCGCCACCGAGGACGAGACCGCCCGCATCGTCCGGGCCGCCAGGACCGACGCCGACCGGCGGATCTCCTACGACCCGGCCGCACGCCCCGAGGTCTCCGGCCTCGTCCTGCTCGCCGCCCTCTGCCAGGACCGCGCACCCGAGGAGATCGCCGCCGAGATCGGCGACGGCGGAGCCGCCGCCCTCAAGCGCACCGTCACCGACTCCGTCAACGAGTACCTCCGCCCGCTCCGGGCCCGCCGCGCCGAACTCGCCGCCGACCGCGCCCACCTGCGCCGGGTCCTGCGGGACGGCGCCGAGCGCGCCAACGCAATCGCCGACGCCACCCTCGCCGAGGTCAGGTCGGTGATGGGATCGGTGTGACGCGGACGGGGCATACCAGTTCCGGCGGACCCGGCCGGAACTGAGGCCGCATCACCCCGCCGACCGCGTCGCCCCGCGCCCCTGGAAGGATTCCGGTCATGGACCAGCAGCCGACCTCGCCCGCACGAGGGCTGACCCGACCGCCCCACCTGCGCCCCGGGGACCACGTCGCCGTGGTCGCCCCCAGCGGGCCGATCGACCCCGAGCGGCTCGCCGCCGGGGCCGGGATCCTGCGCTCCTGGGGGCTGCGGGTGACGGTCGCCCCGCACGTCCTCGACACCCACCCCTCCCTCGGGTACCTCGCCGGCGCCGACGCCGACCGCGCCGCCGACCTCCAGCAGGCCTGGCTCGACCCCACCGTCGACGCCGTCATGTGCGCCCGCGGCGGCTACGGCGTCCACCGCATGGTCGACCTGCTCGACTGGGACGCCATGCGCCGCGTCCCGCCCAAGGCGTTCATCGGCTTCAGCGACGTCTCCTCGCTGCACGAGGCCTTCGCCCAGCGCCTCGGGCTCGCCACCCTCTACGGTCCGCTGGCCTCCGGCTCCGCCTTCGTGACCGACGGACCGACCGCCGAACACCTGCGCCGCACCCTCTTCGAACCCGACTCGACCACGCTGCTCACCTCCGCCACCGCCACCGCCCTCGCCCCGGGCGTGGCCCGGGGCGTCACCGCCGGCGGCTGCACGCACGTGCTGGCGGCGGAACGCGGCACCCCGGGAGCGCGGCCGTCCTTCGCCGGCACCATCCTGATCCTGGAGGACGTCAACGAGCACCCCTACCAGCTCGACCGGATCCTCACCCAGTTCCTGCGCTCCGGCGCGCTCGACGGCGTCGCCGGCATCGCGCTCGGCTCCTGGGAGGGCTGCGGCCGACCGGACCGGGTCCGCTCCGTCATGCTCGACCGGCTCGGCCCGCTCGGCGTCCCCGTCCTGTGGGAACTCGGATTCGGCCACTGCCCGTCCTCGCTGACCGTGCCGCTCGGAGTCCCCGCCGTCCTGGACGCCGACGCCGGCACGCTGACCATGGCCGTTCCCGCGCTCGCCGGCCGGGCCTGAGGCGGACCGCGAGGCGGTGACCCGGTGAGCCGGGGTGAGTAGGGTGCGCGCATGAGTGTGAACGGGGACAGCCTCACCGCCCTCGCCCTCGGCCTCCTGCGGGGCCCGGGCAGCAACGCCCGGACGATCCTCGGGCTCGTCGGCCCGCCCGCGGCCGGCAAGTCCACGCTGGCCCGGCACCTGGTCGCCGAGGTCGAACGCGTCGAAGGCCCCGGCAGCGCCGCGTACGTCCCGCTCGACGGCTTCCACCTCTCCGGCGCCCAACTGCGGCGCCTCGGCCTGACGCACCGCAAGGGCGCGCCGGAGACCTTCGACGCCCACGGCTACGTCGCCCTGCTGCACCGCATCGCCGGGGACCGCTTCCGGGACGTCTACGTCCCCGACTTCGACCGCACCCTCGACGAACCTGTCGCCGCCCGGCACGTCGTCCGCCCGCACACCCGCCTCGTCATCACCGAGGGCAACTACCTCGCCTCCACCGACAACCCGTGGCCGGAGGCCCGCCGCCTGCTGCGCGAGCTCTGGTACGTCGACACCGACGACGCCCTGCGCGAGGAACGTCTGCTCCGCCGCCACCGGGACATCGGGCGCGACGAGGCCACCGCCCGCGACTGGGTCACCGGCAACGACCACCCCAACGGCGAGTACGTGAAGACGGGGCGCCCGCGCTGCACCCGGACGGTCACCGGCAGTGGTTTGCCCGCGGCGCCGAACAGGGGTAGTGTTCTCTAGTCGCTCGGCAGGGAGCACCGGACACGCATCGGCGCGGACGGTCCCGGGGCGGCCAATCCTTCGAAACACCACTTCCCGGCTCGGGCTGGGTCGCGCTTTGTCGCGGCTCGGTGCGTATTCGGCGTGCTCGTTTTATTGGATTGCGGTCGGATTCGCTTTTCGGAGCGGGGA
>NZ_JBFAZB010000072.1:0-30345 GCF_040681575.1 Kitasatospora sp. NPDC051702 | reverse complement strand
GTCCTTCCCCCCGGCCCCCTACGTCCACGCCTACGACGCCAACGGCAAGGAGATCTACAACCAGAAGACCCAACCCAACGTCAAGAACACCCGCAGGTAAGTCGGGTCGCCACGGTGTGCGGGCCCGGCGCCGGGCGGATCCCCGCCCGGCAACGCGCGGGCCGCTACGGCTTGCGGGACAGTGCGCAGGAGATCATCCGCTCCCACACCGTCAGCTCCCGTTCCCCCGCCCCGGCTCGGGCGGCCTCCTCCCCCGGCGCGGGATCCGGCCGCCACAGCGGGCAGTTCACCAGACCCGGTTCAAGCAAGTCCAGGTCACCGAACAGGGCCGTGATCTCCTCGTCGGTGCGCCAGCGGCCCCGGCCGAAGGTGTCCTGCAGCTTCTGCTGCGCGAGCCGGGTCTCCTCGTTCCCGCCGGAGCGGAAGTGGGAGATGTAGACCCGGCTGCCGGGCGGCACCCGGTCCGCCCACCAGCGCACGAGGTCGGCGGGCCGTTCGTCGTCGTCGAGGTGGTGCAGGACGGCGCTGAAGACGAGTCCCACCGGCTCCTCGAAGTCGATCAGGCGCACCACATCGGGATGGTCGCGGATCCCCTCCGGCTCGCGAAGATCGGCCTCGACCATCGCGGTGCGGTCGTCGACGGCCAGCAGCGCACGGCCGTGGGCGAGCACGATCGGATCGTCGTCCACGTAGACGACGCGCGCGCCGGGGCCGTGCCGCTGGGCGACCTGGTGCACGTTGTCGGTGGTGGGCAGGCCGCTGCCCATGTCGACGAACTGGCGGATGCCGTCGTCGGCCATGCCGCCCACGGCGCGGATCAGCGCCCGGCGGTTGGCGAACGCGATCGCCACCGAACCGGGCAGGTCCCTGATGAAGTAGTCGCCGACCTCACGGTCGACGGCGTGGTTGTCCCTCCCGCCGAGCAGATAGTCGTAGACCCGAGCGATGCTCGGCTTCGACGGGTCGACGCCCGCGGTGGAATCCGCCATCGGAACCAACCCCTGTCTCTGGGACCACCGGTGCGCCGATCGTAGAAGAACCGTCACGCACCGCGCTGCTCACCACGACCGGTGTCGCGCGATCCGTCCGGCGGGACCGGCGGGCCCGGCCGAGCGGGCCGTCCAGGAGGCCGCGCGATGACCGCCGATCAGCTCGGAAGCCGACCGGCGCTCAAGGCCTCCCTCGCGCCCTGGCCGCGGTCGCCTCGCTCGCGGTCGACGTCGTGACCATCCGATCTCCGGCGATCAGGAGCGGCGCGGCGGACGACGCTCAGGACATGGCGCGGTCACGCCGCTCGAGCCACCGTCCCCCGAGGAACGCGGCGACGAGATGTGCGGCCAGGCCTGCCCCTGCGACGGCGAGTCCGGCCTTCGTGCCGAGCCACAGATGGACGGCGAGACCGCCGACTGCCAGCGGCAGGGCGACGATCCGCAGGACGCGGTGGCCTCCCGGCGGCCGGTTCACGCGGGGTCCTGACGCTCGGCGGGCCGGACGCCCGTCACGTAGCGCATCCACGGGCGCAGGTCGCCGACCCCGACCCGGTGAATCCGGCGTCCCGCACCAGGCCGTCCAGCTCGTCGATCGGGTTGTGTTCCATGGCCGGTCCGGTGGCGGCACCGACGAGGTGTCGTCCGATCCGGCTCTCGGGAGGACGGAAGTCGGCGACCAGCAGCCGCCCGCCCGGCCGGCAGACCCGGTACATCTCCGCCAGTGCCCGCGGCCTCACCCCAGCGGGCAGGTGGTGGATCATCAGGCTGCTGACGACCACGTCGAAGGAGGCGTCCGGAGCAGCCAGTTCCTCCGCTATGCCGCGCTCGAAGGTACAGCCGGGCAGAGCGGCGGCGAGGCGCCGGGCGTGGTCGACGACCTGGTCGGCGGGGTCGACGCCGAGAGCCGTGCCGTCGGGCGCGACGGCGGTGGCCATCCGCCGGGTCAGGTAGCCGGTGCCGCAGCCCACGTCGAGCACCTGGTCGCCAGGCCGGGCGCCGCTGAGGGCGGCCAGCCGGGCGAACACCCGGTCCCGGCGGCCGCCGAAGGCGACGGTGGTGAACAGTTCGTAGCCGCGGCCGTGGCCGATGGCCGTGCCGTCGGTGTCGTGCTGGGGGTCTCCGTGCAGCAGGCGTCCGAGCGCCATCTCCCGCTCCCTACTTAGTTCGGACTAAGTAATCCCGAGCTTAGTCGCGACTAAGTTCTTCGGCAAGAGAACCCCTAGGATGATCGGGTGACCGAGCCCGACCCCAGCGAGACCCGACCCACCGCACGGCGCCGGACCCGCCTGAGCGCGGACGAGCGCCGCGCCACGATCCTGGCTGCCGCCACCGAGGTCTTCGCCGAACACGGCTACGGGCGCGCCAAGGTCTCCGAGGTGGCCGCCCGCATCGGCGTCACCGAGCCGGTGGTCTTCCAGAACTTCAAATCGAAGGCCGGGCTCTTCACCGCCGTCGTGGCGCACGCCGCCGACCTCGTCTGCACCGAACTGGCCGCGGCCGCCGGCTCCGGCGTCCCGGTGTCCGCCCTGCTCACCGGGCTCACCGCACCCGAGCACCTCGACCGGTTGCACGCACGGGGAGCGATCGGCGTGCTGTTCGCCGACTCGGTCGCGGCCACCGCCGAACCATCCGTCGCCGAGGCAGGACAGACGGCCGTGCGCCGGATCGCCGAGTCCCTCGCCGCGCTGCTCCGCCGGGGCCAGGCCGACGGAGAGCTCCGCGCCGGCACCGACCCCGATGCGGCGGCCTGGCTGCTGATCTCACTGATCTCCGCCCGACCACTTCGTCTCGCCGCCCTGCCCGACGCCTCCCGGGCTCACATCGAACGCGAACTCGCCGCCATGGCAGCGCAATTGATCGCCCCGCCGGCAGGCTGACACCCGCCCCGGCCACGGGGCGCACGACACCCCCGCGCGGGCGCCGACGCCCGCACCCTGGCACCTTCCGACGGACGGAACCGCCGGAGTACGACCGGGAGCGGGCCTCGTGAGCGGCGTCCGGGCGGATCCGTGTAGGGTCGGCGGCTGATCAGGCTCAGCCGGACCGTCTGGGAGCGGGAATGCTTTTCGGCGCGAACAGGAACCGCCCGGCGGAAGCCCCCGTCGAGCCCGTGGGCTGGGAACGGGTCAGGGAGTTCGTGGTCGGCGACGTCGAACGGCCTGCCACTCCCACGCGCAACCGCATCACCCGGGGCCCCCGCGCCGTCCGCGTGGCCAAGCGCGGCACGAACGACCGCGTCCTCGCCCCGTGCGCGTACGTGGCCACTTCGGACCTGCCGCTACCGGTGTCGGCTCCCCCTGCCCGCGGTCCTGAGCTCGCCCTCTTCGAAGACCGCGACGCCACCCGTCTGCTCTGCTACGTCGGCGAACCCCAGGAGGTCGCCGGCGAGCGACACCACCCCGTCCACGACGGCCAGGGGCAGCTCATCGGGACCCTTCGCCGCGTTCCGCCCAGGCGTCCTTTCCGCCACACCTGGGCTATCGACCAACCGGACCACCCCACCATCGTCGGCCGAAACGAGTGGATCGCGGGCGGCTCGCCGAAGGACGCGCTCGCGCGGGCGGCTCGCCGAAGGACGCGCTCGCGCGGGCGGCAGGCCGGCTCGCGGTCGGTGTCCTCGGAGCCGTCGCCGACCTCGGAGCCGACGGCGGGGACCACCCCGCCAAGCCGCGCACCCTGGAATGGCGTGCCGACGGCGTGGTGGTGATGCTCTCCGAAGGAAGCGAGAAGGTCACCGTCAAGGCGGAGTGGATCGACCGCCGCCTGGCGTTCGCCTTCGCACTCGTGGGAGACCGCTGAGGCGGGGCCCCGCCCCATGCGGCAGCAGTGCGGAGGCTGACCCTGCGGCCGCAGCACACCTGCGGTCATGCCCGCCGAGGCGATCGTCGGCCGTGCATCGCCGTCCCGGCCCCGCACCGGCCGCACGCTGCCCCACCGGAAGCCTTGGCCCCTGCCCCGTAGGGGTCGCGGGCGCTCCAGCACCCTCGCACCTGGCCCGTCCCGGCCTGTCCCGCAGCGGATCAGCGGTGTTCGGGGTTCTCGAAGTCGAAGCGGCAGCCGGCGTCCCATTCGGAGCGCTGGTTGCCGTGGGCGGGGATGCCGCCGGCGTCCTTCAGCAGCCTGGCCAGGTGGAGCTGGTTCCAGGTCATGAAGGTGGTGTTGCGGTTGGTGAAGTCGTTGTCCGGGCCGCCGGAGCCCTCGTCGAGGTAGGACGGGCCGGGGCCGGCCTCGCCGACCCAGCCGGCGTCGGCCTGCGGGGGGATCGTGTAGCCGAGGTGCTGGAGGCTGTAGAGCACGTTCATCGCGCAGTGCTTGGCGCCGTCCTCGTTGCCGGTGATCAGACAGCCGCCGACCCGGCCGTAGTAGGCGTACTGGCCTTGGGAGTTGAGGATCGAGGAGCAGGCGTAGAGCCGCTCGATGACCTTCTTCATCACGGAGGAGTTGTCCCCCAGCCAGACCGGCCCGGCGAGGGTGAGGATGTCGGCGGACATCACCTTGGAGTAGATGACGGGCCACTCGTCGGTGTCCCAGCCGTGTTCGGTCATGTCGGGCCAGACGCCGGTGGCGATGTCGAGGTCGACGGCCCGGAGGACCTCGACCTCGACGCCCTGGCGTTCGAGGATGCCGGTGCTGACGTCGATCAGGCCCTGGGTGTGGCTGCGCTCCGGGGAGCGCTTGAGGGTGCAGTTGATCACCAGGGCACGAAGGTCGGCGTACGACGTCGTCGGGTCCGGCACGGGTTCCTCCCAGATGGTCCGGGAGCCGGGCGGGTCGCGGACTCCCCGTACAGCTGACCAGCCCGGCGGCGCGGGCGCGCGCCGGGCTGGTCCGGTCGCCTGACGGTCGACCGGGTCAGGCGGACGGGCCGGCCAGGGTGACGGGCAGGCCGGCCTCGATGCGGCTCAGCAGGCGGCCGCCGTGGACGCCGGGGGCGTCGAAGCCGCGCAGCTCGTCCGGATCCTCCCCGGTGCCGGTGGTGAGGACCTCGGGCACGAGCACCGTCGCGGCGTCGACCGGCGGCCCGCCGGCGGAGGGGGCGAGGTAGGCGGGCGCGAGCACCGGACCGTACAGGGTGCCCTCGACCAGGTCGGGGGCGAACTCGGCGGACAGCACGGTGACCCGGGCGTGCAGGTCGCCGTGGAGCATCACGAGCTTGTCGGTCATGTTGCCGACGAAGGCCTCGACGTGGACGTCCCCGCGGACGAGGAGCTTGGCGTCGCCCTCCAGGTAGACGGCGGCGGCCCTGAGGTCCCCGAGGACGATCAGCGCCGGGCAGCCGTCGTCGGTGTTGAGGACGGCACCGGTGACGGCGAGGTCGCCGTCGACGACGTAGCCGGTGCCGTCCGGCTCCGCGGCGTCGAGGTCGAGGTGACCGTCGACCGTAAGATCGCCGGTGTGGACGTCGTACTCCTCCTCGTAGAGGTTCTCGTAGGAGGAGACGGGCAGGCCGCGGCGCTCGAAGAGGGCGACCGCCTCGTCCCAACTGTGGCTCGTGGTGGTGATGTTCATGGGCCGCACTGTGTCATGCGGCACTGTCAGCCAGGACCGCGGGACGGCCGCCGGTGGCCGGGCGGCACGACGCGCGTCCGGTCCTCCGCGTGCCGGTTGAGCAGCTCGCCGCCGCGGGGGTGACGGCCCGGGTCTTCACGCCCGCCCACGGGCCGGGCTGACCCGACCCGTGGCCCCGGCCTCCGAGGGCCGCCAGGGTGAGGGGCGTCAGCCGCCGAGCAGCGGGAGGGCGGCGAAGTCGTGGTCCTGCCAGAGCAGTCGGGAGGCCTCCTCCGGGTAGGGGGCGACGGCCGGGTGCGCGTCGAGGAGCTGGACGAGGCGCCGCCCGGGCTCGTGGGCGGGCCAGCCCGGGTCCCCGTCGGTCGCGAAGGCCGTCCAGGCGGTGCGCATCCGTGCGGAGAGCTCCTCGGCCTCCGGCGAGGGGGTGTCGCCGATCAGCAGCGCGGGTCGGCCGCTGTTCAGGTTGCCGAAGACGAGCGGGACGTCGAGGCCGTGGCAGGCGCCGAGGATCCCGCCGAGGCCGGGGGCGGGCCAGGTGAGCTCGTAGAGGAACGTCCGGCCGCCGGCGGCGGCGTGCGCCCGGGCGAGGTGGAGGGTCGGCATGCGGAACAGCCAGTCGGCGTTGACCAGTTCGTAGAGTTCCCCGGGGCCGGCCGCCGGGTGGGCGGCCCGGTGGCGGCGGGCGCCGTCCGGGCCGGGGGCGAGCATCCGCAGGGCGGTCTCGGCCTGTTCCTCGGTGACCTGGCCGAGCACGCCGTCGATCAGGCTGAACAGCCGGTGTTCGTCGCGGGTGTGGCCGACGAGGAGGTCGACGTCCGCGGCGGTGCCGGTGGGGGTGCCGGTGGCGAGCGCCTGCCAGGGGGTGGCGGGCAGGACGTCGCCGTCGACGACGGGGGCGAACGGGATCGGCCGGTGGGTGATCGGGCCCCAGCGGTCCGCCCACCGGCCGATCTTCGCGGAGACGGCGTCGCCCGCGGCGGGCAGCCGGGCCGGGTCGACGGTGGACAGGTCGGCCACCGTGGGCCGCAGTCCCAGTTCGGCGGCGCAGGCGGCGGCGACGTCGGCGGCCAGCTCGGGCGTGAGGAACGTCCCCGGCACGCTCTGCGCGACGGCCCGGCGGAAGAGTCCGGCCGCCCGCGGCATCGCCAGCAGGGCGGCGACCGAGCCGCCGCCCGCCGACTGGCCGGCGACCGTGACCCGCGACGGGTCGCCACCGAAGGCCCGGACGTTGTCGTGGACCCAGCGCAGGGCGGCGAGCTGGTCGAGCAGACCGCGGTTGGCGGGGGCGCCCTCGATCTGCGCGAAGCCCTCCAGGCCCAGCCGGTAGTTGAGCGTGACCACGACGAGGCCGCCCGCAGCCAGCCGGCCGCCGTCGAACTCGGGCAGCGCGGAGGAGCCGATCACGTAGCCGCCGCCGGGGATCCACACCAGCACCGGGAGGCCCGCGCCCGGGCCCGGGTCGGGCGACCAGACGTTGACCGTCAGCCAGTCACCGCCCCCGGCCGGATCGGCGGGGCCGTCCGTGCCGAGTACTCCGGCCTGGGGCGGTGGCGGGCCGTACGCCTCGGCCGCCCGCATACCGGCCCACCCGCGGACGGGCTGCGGTGCGGCGAAGCGCAGCGCCCCGACCGGCGGTTCGGCGAACGGGACGCCGCGGAAGACCGCGAGCCCCGCCTCCCAGGTGCCGCGCAGCGCACCCGCGGTGGTGCGGGCCTCCGGTGCGGGCGTGGACTCGGACGGGCTGGCTGTGGAGGCGGTCACGACGACGTCCCTTCCGGCGGATCCGGCTGGTGCGGCCGATCCGGACCGAGACGCGCCGGTCCGGTCCGGTTCGGTCTGGTTCGGGCAACCGGGTCGGCCCCGGACGGCGAAGGGCCCGGCCGCCCGCTCCGCGGATCATCGCACCGGATCGGGGGTCGGGCCACTGGTTTTGGGGACGGGCGCGGGCGCCGTGGCGGCGGGGCGGGCGGGCGCCGCGGATCCGGTCAGGCCGCGGCCGTGGTGGGCGTGCGGCGGGCCAGCGCGTCGGAGGCCTTGGCCGTGGCGTAGAGCGAGACGGCCAGGGCGACGACCAGGGCGGCCCCGCCGGCGAACACCGTGGTGGAGGAGACGGCCCTGGCGCTGCCGGCCTCGGTGCGGGCCGAGCCCGAGATGAAGGGCATGACGGCGAGCACGGCGACGCCGAGCGCGACCTCGCCCCACACGACCAGCGGGAAGTGCCGCAGGGTCAGGTGCAGCAGCGAGCTCTGGTCGTCGGCCCGGCGGGCGTGGACGATCCGCGGCATCAGGCGGAACTGGTTGAAGGCTCCGGCGGCGACGAGGCCGAGGACCAGCAGGACCTTGACGGACAGGGCGATGCCGTAGCCGGTGGTCCACAGCTGGGAGACCGCACCGACGTGCTTCCAGCTCAGCCAGAGGCCCGACACGGTGACCGCGCCGACGCAGACCATGGCGACCAGGCTGAACCGGCGCCACACGTCGGCCCAGAGCAGTCCGGCGCCGTCGCCGAGCCGGCCGCGGGTGCCGGCCAGGGCGACCAGGAGGGCGAGGCCGCCGAGCCAGACCGTGCCGGAGACGATGTGGGTCTGGTCGAAGACGAGGTCCAGCCAGCGGTCGAGGTCGGCGGGCTTGGTGGCCGGCACGGCGCCGATCAGGGTGACGGCGAGCGAGAGCGGCAGCGCGAGGAGGGCGACGGCGTCGACGTGCCGGCGGACGGCCGGGACGAACAGGGACGTCAGGGCGGCGGCCGTCACCACCAGGACCGCGTTCTGCACCAGGTAGACGGTGCCCTGGGCGATCCAGGCGCCCTTGGCGGCGGGGGCCTGCAGGAAGTCCAGGATCCGGTCGGGCGCGAGGGCGTCGCCGAAGGGCGTCCCCTTGCCGGCGCGTGCCACCCGGGCCGCGAGCTGGAAGTACCCGGCGACCAGCAGCACCACGCCCGCCCAGGCGAGGTAGGCCGCGGTTCTTCTTCGCAGCACCACCGTGTCCTCGGGGCTTGTCTGCGGCGCGCGCAGCGCGGGGCGGACGGTGGTGGCGTAGGTGACGGTGGCACCGATGGCCCCGCTGAGGCCGAGGAAGTAGCCGGTCTTGCTGAGGATCCGCCAGGCCTGGGGCATGACGTATCCGGCCGTGGTCGCGGCCAGGGAGGCAGTGTGCATGAGGTAAGGCTAACCTAAATATCCGCCCTCGAGAACACCCCGTCGACCACGGTGAGCAACCACGGCCGCCTCGCGAGCTCCCCGCCACGCCACCCGCGATCCCGACGTTTCGGCTGGTGAGACAGCCGGGGCGACTGTGACACCAGCGCGCCGGGCGGGCGTGACGGCGGGGACGGCCCTACCCCATCGCCACGCTCCGTACACGAAACGGCGATGGCGCCGGACCGGCCGTCCGGCGCCGCCACCGCTCGCGTCAGGCCTGCGGAGTGCGCCCCGCGCCGGAGGCCGGGCGGCCGGAATAGCGGGCGGTGGCCCCGTCGTTCCCAACAGTCGATCAGAACCACGGCGAACCACGCTCCCTGTCGGCCCCGTGCCGCAGACTGAGGCCGAACACTCGGCAGACCGAAGGATGAGCCCCATGACTGACCGGCCCTTGACCCTGATGGCCGTGCACGCCCACCCCGACGACGAGGCCACCGGCACGGGCGGTGTGCTCGCCCGCTACGCGGCCGAGGGCATCCGCACGGTGCTCGTCACCTGTACCGACGGCGCCTGCGGAGACGGTCCGGGGGGCGTCAAGCCCGGCGAGGCCGGGCACGACCCGGCGGCCGTCGCCGCGATGCGCCGTCAGGAGCTGGAGGCCAGCTGCGAGGTCCTCGAGGTCGGCCACCTCGAACTGCTCGAGTACGGCGACTCCGGGATGATGGGCTGGCCCGCCAACGACGCGCCCGGCTCGTTCTGGACGACGCCGGTGGACGAGGCGGCGGCCCGCCTGGCCGACCTGATGCGGAAGTACCAGCCCGACGTGGTCGTGACGTACGACGAGAACGGCTTCTACGGCCACCCCGACCACATCCAGGCCAACCGCATCACGACGAGGGCGCTGGAGCTGGTCGGCACGGCTCCGAAGGTGTACTGGACGACGGCGCCGCGCTCGATGATGGCGAAGTTCGGGGAGGTCATGCGCGAGCTCGGCGGGGACTGGGAGGAGCCGGGCAGCGAGGGGTCGGAGCTGCCCGAGATCGGCCTCCCCGACGAGGAGATCACCACCTGGGTGGACGCCACCGGGTTCGGCGGCCAGAAGTACGACGCGCTGGCCGCGCACGCCAGCCAGGGCGAGAACATCTTCTTCCTGAAGATGGGCAAGGAGAAGTTCACCCAGCTGATGGGTGTGGAGACCTTCGTCCGGGTGCACGACACCACCGACGCGGAGCTGCCCGAGAACGACCTCTTCGCCGGCCTGCGCTGAAGGACCCGCCGCCCGGGCCACGGCGCCGCCCTCCGGTCACGGCCAGCCCGTCGGCCTCGCCGTCGCCGTGGCCCGGGCGGCGGCGATCGCGGCGCAGGAGCGCCGGACCTCCTCCGCCGCCCAGCCGGCGGGAAGCGGCCCCTGGGCCCGGAGGGCGGCGGCCCGCCGCTGGAGGTCGCGGAGCGCCCCGCCCTGGGCGCTGGACAGACCCATCTCCTGGTAGTCGCCGAGGTCGGTGCCGCCGTCGAGGGCGGTCTGCAGCCAGGGCCCGATGCTCAGCACGCAGTCCGCCACGGGGTCGGCCGACGGGACCGCCCCTGCGGTGGACGGCGACACGGTGGCGGGCGACAGGGTGGCGCGTGCGGCGGTCGGCGGTCCGCCGCACGCCGCGGCCATGGCCAGCCCCACCACCAGGCCCGTCAGGCCCGTCAGGCCTGTCAGGCCCAGGCCCGGCAGGCCCCGCAGGCCGACCAGCCCCGTAGCACCCGGCAGGCCCGTAGCACCTGGCAGGCCCGTCGGACCCGCGCCCGTCGAGCCCGCCCCGAGCCGTCTCCCCATGCGCGCATTGTGGCGCCCGCCGGCCGGCCGCGCCAGGGAGCCGACCGTGCCCGCCACCCCGCCCACCCGGCCGGCCGACCGGCCGTCACCCCGCCCACCTGCGCCGTTGGCCCGTTAATCGGTGGCCGGGCGTTCTCCCCCGCTCCTAGAGTGTCGGCGGATCAACCACCTTCCAAGGAGCCGGGCATGCGCGTGCACTACCCTCGGACGCCGCACCTGCCCTGGTCCCCGGGGGCGGCGGCGGACGACGTCCGCAGCGGCGACCTCTCCGGACTGACGGGCGCGGAGGTCGTCGTCACCGAGAAGCTCGACGGCGAGAACACCACGCTCTACCGGGACGGCCTGCACGCCCGTTCGCTGGACTCGGCGCACCACCCCTCCCGCGCCTGGGTGAAGGGCCTGCAGGGCCGGATCGGCGCGCGGATCCCGGCCGGCTGGCGGATCTGCGGGGAGAACCTGTTCGCCCGGCACTCGATCCCGTACACCGACCTGGAGAGCTGGTTCCACGGCTTCTCGGTCTGGACCGACCGGGACGTCTGCCTCGGCTGGGACGACACCGTCCGCTTCCTGCGCCGCCTCGGCGTGCCGGCACCGCGGGTGCTCTGGCGCGGCCGGTACGACGAACGGGCCCTGCGGACGCTGCGGTTGGACCTCGACCGCCAGGAGGGCTACGTGGTGCGGACCGCCGCGGGCTTCCCCCGGGCGGAGTTCGGTCGGCGGGTCGCCAAGTGGGTGCGGCCGCAACACGTGCGGACCGACACGCACTGGATGCACACCGCCGTCGTGGAGAACGGGCTGGGCCCGGGCGCCGCCCTCTGGTCGGTGCGCTCCGGGGCGCTGCCGGAACTCCCCGCACTGGCCGCCGCACTGCAGCTACCCGAGGACGGACCGCGCGAGGACGGACTGCTCGGGGCGGGACTGCCCGAGGACGGGCCACGCGAGGCGGGACTGCCCGCCACCGGCGACCGGTTGGCCGAGGTGTCCGCCCGGCTGGACGAGCTCGGCCGCGGCGGGGACGCGCGACTGGCCGGAGTGCTCGCCACCGCGCTGGGCGCGGCCCGCCGGGAGGGCCTGGCACCCCGGCTGGCCGGTGTGCTCGGCCTGCCGCTGGCCCGGCGGGTCGCCGACCTGGTCGGACTGCACCCCGGCCTGCAGCAGCCCTATCCGGACGAGGACCGCCGCACCGGCCTGGTCCGGCTCTCCTGCGCCGCCGACCTCGGCGTCCTGCACGCCGTCGCCGCGACGGCCGCGCCCGGAGCGTCGGAACGCGACCAGGTGGCCTGGTCCGCGCTGCACGCCGAGGACGCCGGGCTGCTCGCCGAGGCGCCGCTGCGCCCGCTGCGGGAGGGCCTGCGCGAGGCGCTCGCGGGCCTCGACCGGGACGCCGCCGACCGCTGCTGGGCGCAGGCCCGCGAGGCGTACGCGCTGGGCCGGATCCACACCGTCGAGGAGGCCGTGGCGGCCGCCTGGCGGTGGCGGGACGGCCGCTTCCCGCGGCTGGTGCACCTCGCCGGCCCGGCGGGCAGCGGCAAGAGCACCTTCGCGGCCGCCCTGCCCGGGGTCGGCGCCCGGATCTCGCTGGACGACCTGCGCGAGGCCCGCGGCTCCCGCGCGGACCAGCGCGACAACGCCGCCGTGCTCCGGGAGGGCCTGGACCGGCTGGACGCCGCCCTCGCCCGGACCGACCCCGCCCATCCGAGCGACCCGGCCGGCCCGCCCGACCCGGCCCGCCCGGCCACCGTCGTCTGGGACGCCACCTCGCTCAACCGGCATCAGCGCGCGGCCGTGCACGCCGTGGCGCAGCGCCGCGACGCCCTGGTCACCCAGGTGGTGCTGCTGGTCGACGAGGCCGAGCTGGCGCGCCGCAACGCCGCCCGGCCGCACCCGGTGCCGCCGGAGGTGCTCGCGGCCCAGCTGCGCCGGTTCAGCCCGCCCTACCCCGGCCAGGCCCACCGCACCTGGTACGTCGGCCCGAGTGGCACCGTGGAGGACACGGCCGGCACCCTCGACGGAGAGGACGACTGATGCGCCCCATCGAACAGGTCTGGCAGCGGGTCCGCTGGGACTCCCGCTTCGACCCCGCACGGTTCTCGGTGGGCGTGCGCCAGCGCGACGACCGCACCGAGCTCGTCCCGCTGGAGGCCTTCGCCGACGCGGGCGACATCCCCTGGCACCGGGTGCGCTTCGTCGAGGCCGACGGCGTCCGGGTCTGGGACCGCGACTCGGGTGTGGACGTCCTGGACAGCACCGCGGCCGGCCGGCGCACCGCACCGCGCCGCCTTCCGGCACCGTTCTTCACCGCCCTCACCCCGTACGACTGGCGGCCGGACGGCGGCTGGCGGCCCGCCGAACCGGCCTCCGGCACCACCCGCGGCGACACCGGCGGCGGCGACACCGGCGACACCACCGGCGCCGCCCCCGTGCGGGTGGTCACCTGGAACACCCTGTGGGACCGCTACGACGCCGACCGGATCGACACCGCCCGGCGACGGCCGCTGCTGCTCGCCGCGCTGGAGGCGGCGGACGCGGACGTCATCGCGCTGCAGGAGGTCGAACCGGCCCTGGTCGCCCTGCTGCTGGACGCCCCCTGGGTACGGGCCGGCTACACCCTCGGCGCCGACCCGCTCGGTCCCGACGTCGACGCGTACGGGCTGCTGCTGCTCAGCCGGCTGCCGGTGCTGGAGGCGGGCCGGCACGTGCTGGGCCCGCACAAGGCCGTCACCGCCGTCACGCTGGGCGCCGCCGACGCACCGCTGACCGTCGCCGCCGTCCACCTGACCAGCGACCACACCGCGGGCGGCCCGGCCCGCCGGGAGGCCGAACTGGCCGAACTCGCCGAGGGCCTGGCCGGCGTCCAGGGCGACCTGCTGCTGCTCGGGGACTTCAACGACGGCCGCTCCGGCGCCGAGGGCCCGGCCGCCGCGCTCGGCCTGCGGGACGCCTGGACGCAGGTGCACGGGCCCGCCGACGCGACCGCCACCTTCGACCCGACCGCCAACCCGCTGGCCGCGGTCTCCTCGCTCAGCGGCCGGGCCGCCCGGCTGGACCGCGTCCTGCACCGCACCGAGCGGGCCCGGGTGGCGGCCGCGGCCCTGCTCGGCGACCGGCCGGACGCCTCGGGGCTGTACCCGTCCGACCACTACGGCGTGCTGGTGGACCTCGACCTGGCCGGGACCGGGGCGACCGCGCTGCTCGACGTGGCGCCGACCGCCCGCACCGCCGTCGCCTGGATCCCGCCCGAGGAGCTGTGGCCCCCGATCCAGCGCCTGCGCGGCCGGTACGACCCTCAGCTGCGGCGCTGGCCGCCGCACGTCAACCTGCTGTTCGGCTTCGTCCCGGAGTCCGCCTTCGACCGGGCGCTGCCCCTGCTGGGCGCGGCCGCCGCCGAGCAGGCGCCGTTCACCGCCCGGCTGGACGGCGTGCACACCTTCGGACACCGCGAGGACGCCACCCTGTGGCTGGATCCGGCGGCCTCCTCCCCCGCACCCTGGGCCGCGCTGCGGCACGCCCTGGAGCGGCGCTTCCCGCGCTGCCGCGGCCGGGCGGAGGGCTTCACCCCGCACCTGACGCTCGGGCGCAGCGCCGATCCGCAGCAGGCCGCCGCCGACTGCGCGGCGCTGCTCGAGGCCGTCACGGCCCGGGTGGGCGAGCTGGTGGTGCTGTCCCGCCGGGGCGGTGAGCCGATGCGTCCGCGCGCGGTGGTCGCGCTGGGCACCGGCGAGGTGCGGTGGCTGGCCGAGCAGCGGACGGCCACCGGGCACGGCGGCCCGGCGCACGAGGTCGCCGGGCACGGAACGGCAGGGGCGGAGCCGGCTCCGCGGCCCGGGGCCCGGCGCCGCGCTGAGGAGGCGGCGGCCCGGGCCGTCGCGGAGCGGATCGCGGCGGCCCTGCCCGAAGGGGTCGTCCACACCGTCGGGTCCCGGCGGATGGGCTGCCAGCTGGACGGCGCCGATCTGGACCTGGTCGCGGTGCTGCCGGGGTCCGCCGATCCGGCCGGGCTGCGTGCCCGGGTCGCGGCGGCGCTGCCCGGCGCCCGGCGGGTCCGCGCGGTGCGCGGGGCCAGGGTGCCGGGGCTGCGGTTCACCGCCGAGGGGCTGGACGTGGACCTCGTCGTGGTCCACTGCGGGTCGCTCGCCCCGGGCGACGCGGTCGGGCGCCGTGCCGAGCTGGGTGCGGAGGCCGCGGTCGCGCTGAGCGCGGTCGGGGACGCCGAGGCCGTGCTGGCGGCGGTCGGCGACCGGCACGGGCGGTTCGTCAGGCTGGCCCGGGAGGTCAAGGCCTGGGCCCGGGCGCGCGGTCTGGACTCCGCACCGTTCGGCCAACTGCCCTCACTGGCCTGGACGGTGCTGGCCGCCCGGACGGTCCTGAGTGCCGACGACGTCGCCGAGGAGGACCTGTTCCGGCGCTTCGCCGAGACCTGGGCGGCCTGGGACTGGCGGGAGCCGGTGAGCCTGCACGGCACCGTGACGGCCCACCAGGGCGAGCCGGTGGCGGTGTTCACGCCCGCCGCGCCGGTCCGCAGCTGCACCACCCAGGTCGGCCCGGACGCCCGGGAGCTGCTCACCGAGGAGCTCTACCGCGCCTGGGAGCTCGCGACGGAGGCCGACGACCCGTGGCCCGCACTGCTCGCCGTGCCGCCGTGGCACCGGCGGCACGCGGCCTGGGCGGTCGTCACCGTCGAGGCCACGGCGACGGAGGACACCGTCGGCGCGGTGCGCGGGCGGCTCCGGGCCCTGCTGACGGGCCTGGAAGGGACCGGGGCCACCGGCCTGCACGCCTGGCCGCGACCGTTCGAGGGCGCCCACGGGGCGACCCGCCTGGCGATCGGCCTCGGCGCCGAGCCGCCGGGCCCCGAGGCCGTCGACCGGATCGCCGCCGCCTGGTGCCGCGGGTTGCCCGGCGTCCGCGTCGAGCGGGTGGACGGCGGCGCGCTGCCGACGCCGGCGTAGCGGGCGCGGCGCGGCACAGGGCGGCGCGGCTCAGGGCGGCACAGCACGGCGGAACCTGTCCATCCGTCAACCTGCCCGCCGGCCCGCCTGCCGCAACACGCCTGCCCTGCCTTGACCTTCACACCGGTGTGAAGGCCCATGATGCTGCCATGACCGCGACCACACCGTTCGACCCGTACGCCCTGCTCGCCCGGAGCCGGCTCGGCATCCTCGCCACCATCAAGGCCGACGGCCGGCCCCAGCTGTCGCCCGTCCTGCCGTACTACGACCCGGAGACCAACGCCATCCTGGTCTCCACCCGGGACGGCCTGGCCAAGACCGCGAACCTGCGCCGGGACCCCAGGGTCAGCCTCGAGGTGACCGGCCCGGACGGCCGCACCTGGGCCACCGCCGAGGGCGTCGCCACCCTCACCGGGCCCGGCACCGACCCCGACGGCCCCGAGGTCGAGGCGCTGGTGGACTACTACCGTCGGGCCGCCGGCGAGCACCCCGACTGGGCGGAGTACCGCGCGGTGATGGTCGCCGACCGCCGCGTCCTGCTGACCATCCCGGTCGACCACGTCTACGGCTCCCGGGTCTGACCCCTCGGTCCCGTGCCGGCCGGCCGGGACGCCGCGCCGGGGACGGGCAACCGCGCCCGTGACGGCCGCGTCAGCGCCGGGTCGCGGTGACCACCGTCGCGTCGAGGTCCTCGTGCCGGATGTCGGCCGCCGCCAGGCCGGCCGCGCGGACGACCGCGAGGGCCGTCGGCGTCTGCCGCTCACTGGTCTCGAACAGCAGCGTCCCGCCCGCCGCGAGCCAGACCGGGGCCTCCGCCACGACCCGGCGCAGCACGTCCAGGCCGTCGGCGCCGCCGTCCAGCGCCGGCCGCGCCTCGTGCAGCCGTGCCTCCGGCGGCAGCAGCGCGATGTCGGCGGTCGGGACGTACGGGACGTTGGCGAGCAGCACGTCCACCCGGCCGCGCAGGGCGTCCGGCAGGGCGGCGAACAGGTCGCCCTCGAAGACCCGCGCCCCGGCGGGCCAGGCCCCGCCGGCGAGGTTGGTACGGGCGCAGCGGACGGCCGCCGGGTCGACGTCGGCCGCGTACAGCTCCACCGGGTGCGGCGCCGCGGCCGCCACCGCGGCCCCGAGGGCTCCGCTGCCGCAGCACAGGTCGACGACGACGGCGCCCGGGCGGGTGAGCCCGGTGGCCGTGGCGGCCAGGAACTCGCTGCGCCGGCGCGGGACGAAGACGCCCGGGTGGACGGCGATCCGCAGGCCGGCGAACTCGGCCCAGCCGACGACGTGTTCCAGCGGACGGCCGGCGGCCCGGGAGCTGACCATCGCGGCCAGTTCGGCCGGGGTCGTGGAGGCGGAGAGGAGGATCCGCGCCTCGTCCTCGGCGAACACGCAGCCCGCGGCGCGCAGCCGGGAGATCACCGAGGAACGGAGGGTGGCGGAGGTGAAGACGGACAAGAGGACCCCTTGGGGGAGATCGGGAGGAGAACGACTCCGTCAGGGCTCCCGCCAGGGCCTGTGCCGCGCCGACGCGTCCGCGCTACGCGCGCGGGGCGCCCGCACGGCCGCGCTCCGGGAGCACCCGCTCGGACATACCGGTAATGGGGCTCACCTCCTTGAGTCGCGGTCGTACTCGGCACCGGCCACCCTACCGCACCACTACCACGGGTGACCGGCCGTTCCCCGGGCCCGCACTGCTCCGTTCCCCGGGCCCGCACTGCTCCGTTCCCGGCCCCGGCCGCCCGTTCACGGGACCGGGTCCGCGCGCGTTCCACACGCCGATCGCGATGCGCCGCCGCGCGGGGCCGCGCACCCGTGGCGACCGCCGGCTGCCACGGGTGCGCGCCAGGTCAGGAGCAGTCCCAGTGGTGGGCCACCGGACGGTCCGGGCAGGCCCGGCACTCGAAGACGTAGACGCCGCCCGCGTCGCCGATCATCAGTCGGGCCGCCCGGTGGGCTCCACGGCCTCCGGTGGCGTCCTCGCGTTCCTCGCCGGTCTCGCTGTCGCGGTCCTCCAGAGGAAGCCAGGTACGGTACGACTCGCCGTCGTACTCCCCACTACTCACCGTCAGAAGGTGATCCATCGCCTGCCCGCAGCTCGGGCAGTCGGGCCAACAGGGGTCCTGGGTCCAGCTCGGGTATCCGCCGAGCTTGATCCCCGGGGCCTCGGCCAGGTGATAGCCGTACCACAGGCCGGTGCGGGCCTCCAGTTCCTCCATCCGTACCTGCAGTGCCGGGCTCAGCTCCTCCGGAATGTCCCAGCTCGGGTAGTCGACCACCGGCTCGGGGTGCACGACGCACGGTGCCGGGATGCTGTCCCGGGGCGCGGTGCCCACCGTCGACGGCGCGGCGGCCACGACCGGGCCCACCGCTGCGGAACTGCGCCAGATCACCCGGGGCGTGGCCGTCGGGCAGCCGTCGACGATGAACGGGCACCAGAGCACCTGCAGCAGGTCGGCCCCGGCGGGAGAGGCGAGCTGGGGAACGTCCTTCCGGTGGATCTGGACGACGGGGACCATCGGCACCGGCCCCTGTGTCGCGGGTTGCCCCCACTGCTCCGGGTGGCTGGTGCTCGGGCACAGCGGCCACGGCTCGCCGGCCGGCCACAGCAGCGGCCCACCGACCGAACTCTCGGACGGGGACGGCTCGCCGGCCCGCGGGTGGAGACGTACGGCCTCACGGCGCAGCGCCACCAGTTCGGGGAAGATCTCCTCCACATCCACGGGGCGTGGCGGGGTGGTGCGGGTCATGGTCGTCTCCGTGCGGCGGGGAAAGGGACGGCGTGCTGTATCGGGCGCCGATGGCTCAGGGGAGGTAGGGGGCGACCTGGTCGGCGAACTCCTCGGGGGTGAGGATGCGGATGCCGAGCTCCTCCGCCTTGGCCCGCTTGGAACCGGCCTTCTCGCCTGCCACCAGCAGGGTGGTGCGCTTGGAGACGGACGAGGAGGCCTTGCCGCCGGCGCGTTCGACGAGTTCGTTCATCTCGTTGCGGGACAGCGTGGCGAGCGGGCCGGTCATGCTGCCGGTGACGACCACGGCCTCGCCCGCGAGCGGGCCCGTGCCTGCACCGTCCTCGGCGGCCGGTTCCTCGGCGCCGACGGGAGAGGGTGCCTGCGGAGCGGTGACCTCGGTGCCCACCCCGCGGTCCGCGAGCTTGTCCAACAGATCTGCCAGTTCGGCGAGTTCGGCGACGACGACCCGGGCCTTCTCGACCCCGATGCCGTCCACGCCGGCCAGCGCCTCGGCGTCCGCGGCGCGGATCGCGGCCATGCTGCCGAAGTGGGCGGCGATCCGGCGGGACATGGTGCGGCCGGTGCCGCGGATGCCGAGCGCGCAGAACACCCGGTTCAGCGCGCGGCTTCGGGCCGTCTCGATGGCGGCGAGGAGCTTGTCGGCGCTGGTGTCGCCCATCCGCTCCAGGGTCAGCAGCTCGTCCCGGGTGAGGGTGAAGAGATCGGCGAGGTCGGCGACCAGGCCGGCCTCGACCAGTTGGACGGCGCGGGTGCCGCCGAGGCCCTCGATGTCGAGCTGGTCGCGCCCGGCGGCGTAGATCACCGAGGCGACCACCTGGCAGGCCCGGCCGCGCACGCAGCGCCAGCGCTGCTCGGAGGTGTCGATCGCGTCACCGCAGCGCGGGCAGACCTCGGGGAAGACGATCGGCTGCTCGGCGCCGGTGCGCTGGTCGACCAGCGGCGCCTCCACCCGCGGGATGACGTCCCCGGCCCGGTAGACGAACACCTCGTCCCCGATCATCAGACCGCGGCGTTCGATGTCGGCCGGGTTGTGCAGGGTGGCGTAGGTGACGGTGACGCCGTCGATCACCACCGGCTCGAGCACGGCGCGCGGCGCGATGATGCCGGTGCGGCCGACGTTCCACTCCACCCCGAGCAGTCTGGTCACCTTGTGCTGGGCCTGCAGCTTGCGGGCCACCGCCCAGCGCGGGGCCCGGGAGCCGGAGCCGGCCTCCTCCTGGTCGGCCACCGCGTCCGCCTTCACCACCACGCCGTCGATGCCGAAGGGCAGCGCGGCGCGCAGCGCGGCGATCCCGTCGATCCGCTGCTGCGCCTCGGCCAGGGTCGCGCAGCGCAGCGGCGCCGCGTCGGTGGCGGCGGCCGTGTTGGCGCCGAGGACGGCCAGCCGGGCCAACAGCTCGGCGTGGTCCAGGCGTTCGTCGGCCCCGGACAGGCCGAGGGCGTCGTAGGCGAAGAAGGTGAGCTCGACCCGGTAGGGGCGGTCCTTGGCGCGCAGGGTGCCGGCCGCGCCGCTGCGCGGGTGGGCGAAGGGGGTCGCGCCGTGCGCGGTGCGGACGGCGTTGGCCTGCTCGAACTGCTCGTGGGTGAGCAGCACCTCGCCGCGCAGCTCGACGTCCAGCGGCTCGGTGAGCCGCGCCGGCAGGCCGAGCACGGCGTCGGCGGCGGCGGTGATGTCCTCGCCGGCCAGGCCGTCACCGCGGGTGAGCACCTGGGTGAGCCGGCCGGCGCGGTAGCGGGCGGCGACGGCGAGGCCGTCCAGCTTCGGCTCGACGCACCAGGCTGCGACCGGACGGCCGAGCCGGCGCTCCAGCCCTGCCGCCCAGGCCTCCAGCTCCTCGGCCGAGAACACGTTGTCGAGGGAGAGCATCGGGGCGCTGTGCGGGACGTCGCCGACGACCGCGCCGCCGGCGACCTTGCCGGTCGGCGACTCGGCCAGCGCCTCGGCGGGGTGCGCGTCCTCGTAGGCCTCGATCGCCCGCACCAGGGCGTCGTACTCGTCGTCGCCGAGCGGCGTGGAGCCGTCGTCGTAGTACGCGGCGGCGGCGCGCACGGCGGTGGCGACGGCGTCGGCGTAGGCCTGCGGGGAGGCGAGGGCGGCGGGGGAAGCCGTGGTGGCTGCGTCCTTCATACCGACATCATGGCGACCCGCACTGACATTCGGCCTGCGCCCGCCCCGCCGCGGACGGCCGCGCGCCGCGCCCGCGGGTGCCGGCTGCGTCCCAGGTGAACGGGCGTGTCGGCGCGGTTCCGGCGGCGACCGGTGCGCCGGCGGGCGTTCCGGTGCGGCCGGGCCCGGCTCGGGCACGGTCGTGGTCGTGGTCGTGGTCGAGCGGACGGGGGCGATCGGGGACGGTCCAGGACCGGGGAGCACCGGCCGGAGGCGACGGCGGGGCGCTCAGCGCGACTGCGGGAGGTCCAGCAGGACGGTCTCGAACTCCTGCAGCGAACGCAGGGTCAGCCCGCCGGACGCCATCCCCCGGGCCCGGGTCGCGGCGGCGGCCCCGCGCGAGGCGACCAGGGCGGCCCGGTCGGCGAACAACCCGCCCACCGCGCCGCGTTCGTCCTCGACGCTGATCAGCATCGAGCCGCCGAGGTAGCCGTCGATGCGCTGCAGCGCGGGTAGGCCGTCCTCACGGAAGCGGGCAGCGACCCGCTCGGCGTCGGCCCGGTCGAGGTCGAACCCCACGACGCGGAACCACGACCCCGGCGCGGCCGCGGCCGGCCGGGAGGCCACCACGGCCTCCCACACCTCGGTGGTCGCCGTTGCGGCGAACGGGGCGAGCAGGTCGTCGCGCCGGCCGCGCAGCCGGCGGTCGCTGTCCTGCTCGGCCTGCCGGCTCTCCCACCAGGAGCCCATGGTGACGATGCCGAGCTCCCGGTCGGCGAACAGTCCGTAGCCCCGGTAGCCGGGCTGCGCGGACAGCAGCCCGACCGCCTCGGCGCGCAGCCCGTCGAGGGCCCCGTCGAGGAGGGCGGGATCCCCGGTGAAGTAGCCGGTGCGAACGAACACGGGCGGGCTCCTGACCTCGTTCCGGGCGCCCGGCGGCCGCCGGCGCCGTCCCCGGCACCTCCATCGCACGGCCCGGTGGGGGCCCGGGCAAGGCCACGGGGTCCGTTCGGAGGAGCGGGCCCGCCCCGGCCGGCCCCCGCCGGGCCCGGGGTTCAGTCCTGTTCGGGGCGGGTGCGCCGGGCGTAGGCGCGGGCCGCGCGGGCCCGGTCGCCGCAGCGGGTGGAGCACCAGTGGCGGCGTCCGTGCCGGAGCAGGTAGCGGGTGCAGGGGGTGGAGCCGCAGGCGGTGAGGCGCTCGGCGTCGGGGCCGGTCAGCAGGTCGGCGGCGTCGGCGGCGAGGGCCGCGAGGGCGTGTTCGACGATCGCGGCGGTGGGGTGCGGGGCCGCCCGGTAGGGGCCGGTCTCCTCGTCCCAGCAGAGCAGCCGGGCCGTGGGCAGCCGGGTCAGGGCGTCGTTGACGGCGGACAGGGCGGCGGGGAGCGCGGGCAGTCCGGCGACCCTGGCCGCGAACAGTGCCCTGACCTGCTCGCGCATCGCGCGCACCAGGCCCGCACACATGTCCTGAAGGCCGGCGTCGGCCGGGGCGAGGGCGTGTTCGAGGAGCCACCGGTTGGTCCCCGCGGGGGTGGCGAGGCGGTCCAGGACGTAGCCGCCGGGCACCGTGACGGAGCTGTTGACCAGGGCGAGGGAGGGGTGCTGCTCCTCCCCCGGCGCGGGTGGCACGGCGGCTTCGTCGGTCTGGGTCTCCCTCATGGATCTCATGGTATCGGTTGCGCCCATCCGTGAGAGCCCGCTACGGTTTCTCACGGATAAACCACTCCCATCCGTGAGGTGTGCTTCGCCATGGCTTCTTCCGACCCGACCGTCGAGCAGTTCCCCGTCCGCCTCTTCGGCGGCCCGACCGCCCTCTTCGAGTACGGCGGCCTGCGCTTCCTCACCGACCCGACCTTCGACGCCCCGGGCGACTACCAGCGCCCGGGCGGCCCGGTCCTGACCAAGACCGCCCCGGCCGCCGGCGGCCCCGCCGACGTCGGCCGCGTCGACGTGGTCCTGCTCTCCCACGACGAGCACGCCGACAACCTCGACCACTCCGGCCGGGCACTGCTCGCCGACGTGCCGCTCACCCTCACCACCCCCGGCGGCGGCCGGCGCCTCGGGGGCACCGCGAGGGGCCTGGCCGACTGGGAGTCGGTCACCCTGGACCGCCCCGGCGGCGGCACCGTCACGGTGACCGCCGCACCCGCCCTGCACGGACCGGGGGCCCGCGAGGACGTCGAGGCCGTCACCGGGCAGGTCGTCGGCTTCGTCCTGACCGGCGAGGGGCTGCCCACCGTCTACGTCAGCGGCGACAACGCCTCGCTCGACGCCGTCCGGGAGATCGCCGAACGGTTCGCCCCCGTGGACACCGCGGTCCTCTTCGCCGGGGCGCCCCGCTTCCCCGTCCTCTTCGACGGCGAGCCCCTCGTCCTGGACAGCAAGCAGGCGGCCGAGGCCGCCCGGATCCTGGGCGCCCGCCGGGTGGTCCCGGTCCACCACGACAGCTGGGCCCACTTCACCGAGGGCCGGGACGACCTGGTGGCCGCGTTCACCGCCGCCGGCCTGGCGGACCGCCTGCACACGGCGTGACCGGCCCCGGCCGGGGGGCGGGACGGGGTGACGGGCCGGGGGCGGGGGGCCGGGGGCCGGGGTGACGGGCCCGTCGACCCGGCGGGTGCCGCGGCCCGCACCCCGGCCGGGCTCAGGCGGGCAGCGGCGCCCGCGGCCTGGTCCGGTAGGCGCCCGACCCGCCCGGGGGGACGAGGCAGGGCAGCAGCCACTCCCACAGGGCGCCGACCCGGCGGGCGCGCTCCTCGTCGGCGCCGCCGTCGCCGAAGACCACCTCCAGGCCGCAGGCGGCCGCCACCACGAGGGTCTCCGGCCCCAGGACGCCCGGCCGGTCGCGCAGTTCACCGGCGCGGCGCGCCCCGACGAGCAGTTCGCGGACGACACCGGCCCAGATGCCGTGGAAGCCCGGCACCCCCTCGACCGGGGCGGCGGTGCCGGTGGCGGCGACACCGGAGGCGGTCCCACCGGGGCCGGCCGCACCGACGGCGGCCGCGCCCGGGGCCGCCGGGCCGGACTGCCAGCCACCGCCCTCGCGGCCGAGACGGAACGCGGCGCGCACCACCGCGTCCGAGCCCAGGGCGTCGACCAGCCAGTAGCCCGAGTCGATCAGCGTCTGGAGCGGGGAGGCGGTCGCGCGCAGCGCGCGGCAGGCACTGCGCAGGGAGCACTCGGCCTGCTGGAACACCGCTCTGGCCAACTCGTCCTTGGACGCGAAGTGGAAGTAGAGCGCCCCCTTGGTCACCCCCGCGGCCCCGGCGATCTCGCCGAGCGTCGCACCGGCGTAGCCGTGACGGTCGAACAGTTCCGCCCCCGCCTCCACCAGCCGTCCGCGCGTCCGTTCCGACCTCTCCTGCACCACCCGACCCACAACCCCTCACAGCGACCAGCAGGTTCCGACCTCGCCCGGGCGGGACGCCCGGTGCCGCAACGCCTTCGGCGACGAACTCCGCGGAGCCTCAGCCGACCCGACTGAGCCGGGCGGCGGCCGGCTCCGACCCGGCCGCCGCCTCCGCCCTGGCGGGCGCGGCCGCCTCACGCTCCGGACGCTCCGGCCCGGTCATCAGGATCGAGCGCTGCAGCCGCCGCAGGCCGATCGACGGCTCCATGCCCAACTCCCTTACCAGGGTGTTGCGCAGGCGCTGGTAGGCCTCCAGCGCCTCGCCGCGCCGGCCGGAGCGGTGCAGGGCGATCATGTACTGGCCGTGCAGGCTCTCGTGGGTGCGGTAGCGGTCCACCAGCACGGTCAGTTCGGCGAGCAGCACCCGGTGCCGGCCCAGCCGCAGGTCCGCCTCGATCCGCTGGTCCAGCGCACAGAGCCGGGTCTCCTCCAACCGCTTCGCCTCCACCCCCAGCTGACCGCCGGCCGGGACGTCGGCGAAGGCCGCCCCGCGCCACAGGCCGAGCGCCTCGGCGAGCATCCGGGCGGCCAGCGGGTGGTCCTCGCCGTCCATGGCGCGGTAGCCCATGCCGGCCAGGCGCTCGAACTCCCGGACGTCCGTCATCCCGCCACCGCTGTTGAGCATGTAGCCGCCGGGCGAGGTCACCAGCACGTCCTTGGCGCAGGAGACCCCGGCCGCCGCGCCCACCTGCCCGAGCGCGCGGTCGATCATGTCGCGCAGCTGGAGCACGTACGTCTGGACGGTGGTGCGCGCGCTGCGCGGCGGTCGCCCGGACCACAGCTCGTCGGCCAACGCCCTTGCCGGCACCACCTGGTCGGCCCGCAGGGCCAGCAACCCCAGCACCTGACGCGGCTTCGGTGCCGACGGCACCACCGAGACCCCGCACACCCGGACGTCCAGCGCCCCGAGCACCCGAATTTCCACGATGACCACCCCAATCACACGGAACGCCGCAGGCCTGTCCGCCGCGGCCGGCACCCGGGTCGACACCCCTAGGGCGACTGTCACCAGTCAAAAACAGGACGCGCGGTTTGTCAATACAAAACCGAACGCGCTGTTTGTTTCTGTGGAATGGGTGGCCCGGGGCTGGACGGCCAGTCGGATCGACCGAGCGTCACGGCTGCGGCACCCGGAGCGACCGGCCACGGACGTGCCGAAGGCGGCGCCGGACCCCTCGGGCCCCGCACCGCCACGTCTTCATCCGGTCCGACCGGGCCGGCCCGCGCGGCAGCCCCCGCTCGGCCGCCCCCGCGCGCCCGCCGCCCGCTCCCGACCCGGCGCGCCGCCGCGGGCGGGGAGGACGCCCACCGAGGTCAACCGGGCTGCGCCACCATGGACTTCAGCTCACCGGACGCCGACCTCGTCGACGACCGCCCCGACCCCGGAGCGCTCCTCGGCCGGGTCCGCGCCCGGGTCTGCGCCGGCCTCCTCGGCCGCCCGGGCGGCGGCCACCTCCGCGACCACCCGGGCGCCGCGGTCCGGCCCCATCTGCAGCGAGCCGAGCACGCCCGGCACCGCGATGCTCGGCATCAGGTGCTGGAACAGCCCGGCCACCCGTTGCTCCAGGTCCGCCCGCCCGGACAGCTTCTGCGACTGGATCTGCACGCCCGTCCAGGCGGCCGTGACCAGCCAGGCCGTGTCCGCCGGCACGATGTGCGGCAGCAGCTCGCCGCGCTCCCCGGCGGCGGTCAGCAGCGCCTCCAGGCGTCCGATCCACCCGGGGATCGCCCCGCCGCCGAGATCGTCGAAGACGTCCTGGCCGAGCGAGAGCCGGGCCCCCGCGCTGAGCAGCGGGTCACGCGGCATCAGATAGGCCACCACCATCCCGGTGTCCACGAACTCCTGCAGTTTGCAGACCCGTTCGGGCACACCGTCCTGGACGAACTGCTCCTCCACGACACCCTGGGCGAGATCCCGCTTGGAAGCGAAATGGAAGTACACCGCGCCGCGCGTCACCCCGGCCCGCGAGACCACCTCGCCGATGGTGGCGCCCTCGTAGCCGAACTCGTCGAAGACCGACGCCGCCGCCTCGAGGATCAGCCGACGCGTCCGGAGCGCCCGCTCCTGCCGTACCACCCGCAACCACCCCGCCCAGAGCTCCGGAAAACAAAACCAAACACCCCGTATCTTAGCTACCGGTGGCCCGAGAGCGACAAGACGAAGTCCGGGAATCACCCCAAAGGCTCCTTCTCCCCCACCTGCCTCCCCCGGTCATTCCACAGGAGACGCGAAGCCTCCACCGGGCACCCGGAAACGGCAGCCGCACCAGCGTCCTTCGCCACCGACAAAACCGAACGATCGGTATTCCAATCTCCCGTTCGGCGACGACAGCCTCGTCCACAACCGAAAGGTTGAATAGCCCGGAGCCCGGGAGTACCGTTGTCCTCAACCAATCGGTTGCGGAAGAACAGAGGTGCGTGGTGGCCGTCGACCAGCTGTCCCGGGCGTTCGTCGCCCTGGCCGATCCGACCAGGCGCGACATCGTCGCCCGGCTCTCGGTCCAGGACGCCACCGTCGGCGAGCTGGCCGAGTCCTACGCGATGTCCATGCAGGCCGTCTCCAAGCACCTCAAGGTGCTCGAGGAGGCCGGACTGGTGAGCCGCAGCCGGGACGCGCAGCGACGGCCGTGCCACCTGGAGCCGCAGGTGTTCGACCTGATGACGAGCTGGATCGAGCGGTACCGCCGCCAGGCGGAGGAGCGCTTCGGCCGCCTGGACGCCGTCCTCGCGGCCATGGCCGACGACGAGACCCCCGGGCCCCGCCCCGACCGGAAGCGACACGCAGAACAGACAGAACGGACAGAACACTCCGAGCACACCGGAGGGAGCGACCGGCCCGCACGGGACGGCCGACCCGCGCAACACGAAGGAGACCCGTCATGACCTCCGCCACCGGCCACGAGACCCGGATCGACGCGGACCCGGCACTGCCGACCATCCGGATCGTCCGCGAGTTCGACGCCCCGCAGGAGAGGGTGTTCCGCGCCTGGATCGAGCCCGAGCTGGTCGCCCGGTGGCTCGGCCCCCGGGACCTCGACATGAAGATCGACACCTGGGAGGGGCGCACCGGCGGCCACTACCGCTACTCCATGCACCGCGAGGGGCAGCAGGTCGCCGCCTTCTACGGCTCCTTCCACGAAGTCCGACCGGCGAGCCGGCTCGTCCAGACCTTCACCTTCGAGGGCGTGCCGGACGGCGTCTCGCTGGACACCGCCGTCTTCGAACCCGTGGGCGAGGGCCGTACCCGCGTCACCGTGCTCTCCGTGGTCGACAGCCTCACCGCCCGCGACGCCATCCTGGCCAGCGGCATGGAGCACGGCGTGGTCGAGGGCTACCGCAAGCTGGACGCGCTGCTCGCCTCCTCCTGACAGCTCACCCCTGACGCCTCCTCCTGACACCTCACCCCTGACGCCTCCGCAAAGGCCCGATCCGTCCGGGCGGCGGCCCGCATCGCGCACGGCCGCCGCCCACTGCTGCCCGCGCCGCCCTCCACAGCCAGCCGGCGTCGCCCGCTGTCACGGGCCGGCGACACCGCCCGGCGTCACGGCCCGGCGTCACGGCTGGTCCGGCTCCCCCGCGCCCAGCAGCTCCTGGGCCGCGCGGACGAAAGCCCGGCCGGCGGCGGTGGAGCGGTCACGGTGCCAGAGCAGGCCCCACTCCACCGGCGCCGCACCGGCCAGCGGCCGGTACACCACGTCCGGGCGGGCGTGGTAGCGCCGGGTCTGCGCTCCGACCGGGAACACCCCGAGCCCGGCCCCGACCAGCATCAGCACCTCGTTCAGCGTGCCGCCCACCGGCCCGAGCGCGGACGCCTCCCCGACGGACGGTCGAGGAGCCGGAGCACCGCGCGGGGCAACCGAGCCCGACGGCCCGCCACCCGGCGCAGCGCCCGACGGCCCGCCACCCGATGACGGGCCGCCCGGTGCGCCGCCGCCCAGCACGGACCGGGGCCCCCGGTCCACCCGGAAGGACTCCGGCAGGTCCGCGGGCAGCCGGACGAACGGCACCCCGAGCAGGTCCTCGGGCGCCACCGAGGCCGCCTCGGCCAACCGGTGCCCCGCCGGAACGGCGAGCATCCGGGGTTCGCTGACCAGCACCGGCCCCATCACCAACTCCGGTGAGAGCAGCGGGAACTCCGCGAACACGAGATCCACCTCACCCGCCCGCAACAGGTCGAGCCGCTGCAGCAGCGGCGCCTCACGCAGCACCACCTCCCACCCCGCCAGCCGCCCGCGGAAGAGCTCGGCGACCCCGAACAGCAGCTGTCCGGCGGCCGGCTCTGCATAGGCCACCCGCAGCTCCCCGGCCTGCCCGTGCGCCGCGTCGGTGGCGCGCTGGACGGCCGCGCCGACCGCCCGCCACGCCGGCCCCAGCTCCTCCGCCAGCTGCCGGCCGATCGCCGTCGGCTCGACCCGGCGGCTCGTCCGGGCGAACAGCGGTGCACCCACCCGGCGTTCGAGCTTCCGCACGGTCTGGCTGACCCGCGCGGTCGAGACGTGCAGCCGCTCGGCCGTCCGCCCGAAGTGCAGCTCCTCCGACAGCACCAGGAAGGTCTCGATCTCGTGCCGCTCCGGCATCCCCGCCCCCGTTCGCCGCGGCACGCACCGCCCGTCGCCCAGCCGCCGGCGTCAGCAGCCGCGCTTCATCGTGAAGCACCGCTCATCGTTCAGTCTCCCTTCACGATCGTTGCACGGACCGCCGTTGATCACCCCACCGCCCCCGGGGGAGAGTGGAGCCGTCCACCGAGGCCCGCCAAGGCCGCTCACCCCCACGGGAGTTCCCATGTTCGTCACCACCGGCCGCGCGCTCACCGCCCCCGCCGCCGACCTCGCCGCCGTCACCGCCGAACTCCGCGACCGCACCGAGATCCTGGACGCGCTGCTCCGCTTCGCCCTCGGCCAGGACCTCAAGGACCGCGACCTCTTCGCCTCCTCCTTCACCACCGACGCCGAACTCGACTTCCGCCCCGCGGCCGCCGCCTGGGGCGCCGAGCCGCCCCTGATGGTCGGCCGGGAGCCGATCGTCGACACGATCCTGAGCATGTTCACCGGACGGGTGAACACCACCCACCAGGTCACCAACCCGCGGATCACCGTGGACGGCGACCGGGCCCGGCTCACCGCCCTCGTCGAAGCACAGCACCTGCTGACCGCCGACCCGGCCACGCACGCACTGCTGAAGAACCGCTACGACGTCGAGCTGCTCCGCGACGGCGACCGCTGGCTGATGCACCGCGTCCGGATCGAGAACGTCTGGCTGACCGGCGAGCCGAAGGCGATCTTCGGCGGCTGAGGCCCGCTGCACCGGTCAGGGCAGCACCGCCACGGCCTCCACCTCCACCAGCTGGTCGTCGTAGCCGAGCACGGTGACGCCCAGCAGCGTGCTGGGGGCGTCGTGCTCGCCCAGGTAGGAACGGTAGACGTCCCAGACCTTCACCAAGTCGGCCTGGTCGGCCGAAGCGACGTACACCGTCGTCCGGGCGACGTCCGTGAGCCCGGCGCCGGCCTCCTCCAGGACGGCTATCAGGTTGCGCATCACCTGGTGGGCCTGCCCCTCGTAGTCCCCCACCGCCACCGTCCGCCCCTCCCCGTCCAGGGGGCAGGCGCCGGCGAGCCAGAGCGTACGGACCGGGGCGTCGACGACCGCCGCGTAGGCGTAGTCGACGGCGGGGGTGAGGCGCGGGTGACGCATCAGTGTGACGGGGCTGCTCATCTGGACTCCCGAGGTCGCGACCGAACGTTCGCGCCCATCGTTGGCGCCTCCCGAATGACCGTCAATCGATTTACCAGCGGATTTCCCGCCACTGCGGGGCCCGTGCGTCCACGGTTCACCGCTGCGGGTGATGGCGGGTCAACTCGGCGAAGCGGAATCCTGGTCTGGTCCTGGGCGTCGCGCATCCGCCGCCCGATCGGCCGACGAGAGCAGGGAGTCAGCGATGGAACCCCGAGCACCCGAGGAGCCCGGTTCGACCGCGGGGGCACCACGGCCCGACCGCGACCGCGAGGAGCCCGCCGGCGTCGGACGGCGCCGTGTGCTGGGCCTGGCCCTGGGCGCCGGCCTCGTCCCGGCACTGGCGACGGAGGCGGCGGCCCACCCCGGCCGGGCGCCCCGCGTGGAAGCGCCCCGCGACGCCGCCGCGCTGGGCCGTAGGGTCGCCGAGGTGGCCGCCGCCCAGATCGGCGTGCCCTATGCCTGGGGCGGCGGCGACCGCCTGGGCGCGAGCCTCGGCTTCTGCGACGACGAGAACGGCTACCTCGACGGCAAGTGCCTCGGGGAGAGCACGGTCGGCTTCGACTGCAGCGGCCTGTCGCTGTACTGCTGGTTCCGGGCCAGCGACGGCACGGTCGAGCTGGGGCACTACACCGTCGCCCAGTTCCACCGCAGCGCCCCGGTGGAGCGCGCCGACCTCGCCCCGGGGGACCTGCTGTTCTTCTCCCGCCCCGACGCACCGCTGCACCACGTCGGGATCCACGCGGGCGGCGGCGCGATGATCCACGCGGAACGCACCGGGACCCTGATCGCCCGGGTCGAGAACGTCCTCGACGTCCCGCGCTGGGCAGGCGAGTTCGCCGGCGCCCGCCGACCCGGCCCCACCGCCTGACCCGCCCGGCGGCCGGGGTCCGGGCCCCGGCCGCCGGGCGGCGCGGGCAGCCGGCCCTACAGCCCGACGA
>NZ_JBFAZB010000071.1:0-31211 GCF_040681575.1 Kitasatospora sp. NPDC051702 | reverse complement strand
AGACCGACGATTCCCAAAAAGGACAACCGAAGCGTCAGTCAGTGGGCGAGTCAGGACCTCAGGCGATGCCATGGCCAATCCTCACTGTCAGTGGATGGGTTGTTCGGCCCAGATGGTCTTGCCCGTGTGCGTGTAGCGCGTGCCCCAGCGCTCGGTGAGCTGGGCGACGAGCAGCAGCCCGCGGCCGCCTTCGTCGCTCAGCCGGGCCCGGCGCAGGTGAGGGCTCGTGCTGCTGCCGTCGGACACCTCGCAGGTGAGTGTCTGGTTCTTGATCAGCCGGAGCCGGATGGGGCCGGTGGCGTAGCGGATGGCGTTGGTGACCAGTTCGCTGACAACGAGTTCGGTGACGAATGCCAGGTCCTCCAGCCCCCACGCGGTGAGGCGGTCGCAGGCCTGCCGGCGTGCCTTCGCCACGATCGCCGTGTCGCGGGGCAGGTCCCACGAGGCCAGGCTGTCCCGGCCGAGGCCCCGGGCACGGAGCAGCAGCAGGGCGACGTCGTCGCCGTCGGGCTGGGGGTGCAGTGTCTCCAGGACGCTGTCGCAGAGCGCTTCGAGCGGGGTCGTGGGGCGGCCGAGTAGCCGGCGCAGTGTGCGGATCCCCTCGTCGATGTCGTGGTCGCGTCCCTCGATGAGGCCGTCGGTGAACAGGGCCAGCAGGCTGCCTTCGGTGAGCTCGAGCTCGGCCGCCTCGAAGGGCAGGCTGCCCAGCCCGAGAGGAGGACCGATCGGTACGTCGACGGTACGGGTCGTGCCGTCCGGGTGGACCAGGATCGGGGCCGGGTGGCCGGCCCGCGCCAGGGAACAGCTGCCGGAGACGGGGTCGTAGACGGCGTACAGGCAGGTGGCTCCGATGTCCCCTGGGAGTTCGGCGTCGTCGTCGGCGACCTGTGGAGGCGTTGCGTGGGTGACGATGTCGTCGAGGTGGGTGAGCAGTTCGTCGGGCGGCAGGTCGATGTCGGCGAGAGTGCGTACGGCTGTGCGGAGGCGGCCCATGGTGGCAGTGGCGTTGATGCCGTGGCCCACGACGTCGCCGACCACGAGGCCGATCCGGGCGCCGGGCAGGGGGATCACGTCGAACCAGTCGCCGCCCGCACCTGCGCTGCCTCCCGCGGGTACGTAGCGGAAGGCCGTCTCCGCGGCTGGGTGGACTGTCGGTTCCCGGGGTAGCAGGGAGCGTTGCAGAGCCAGGGCGATGCCGCGCTCGCGGGTGAAGCGGCGCGCGTTGTCCAGGCAGATCGCGGCCCGGGTCACCAGGTCCTCGGTGACGGTCAGGTCGTCGGGGCCGAAAGGGTCGGGAGCGGTTGCGTACCTGAGCAGCAGGACCGTACCCAGGACCGTGCCCCGGGCCCTGATCGGCACCGCGATCATGGAGCGCGCCCCGAACGCGTCGGCATGGGCCGCGTGGGGCGGGTCCTCGGCCAGCCACTGGACGATCTCGGGGTCCGTGAAGTCCGACAGCTTCGGACGGCCGTCGGCCAGGCAGCGGGCGAGGGGAGAGGACGGCGGAGGCGTGCGCACCTCGTCGGCATCGAGCAGGGCGCCGGGCGGGAGCCGGCGAGAGCATCCCTGGGCCGCGCGCCGCAGGGTCGCCGGCCCGATCGGCGAACCGGGAGGCGGTAGCGCGCCGCGCAGGACGACGTCGAGCAGGTCGACGGCGGCGAAGTCCGCAAAGCGGGGTACCAGGACGTCGACGAGCTCCTTGGCACTGCCCGCCACGTCGAGGCTCGTTCCCATGCGGGTCCTGGCCTCGCTCAGCAGGGCGAGCCGCTCGCGCGTGTTGTACTGCTCGGTGTGGTCGTCCGCGGCCAGGCCCACCGCCCGGACCCGGCCGTCCGCATCCTTGAGCGGGAAGATGTCGACGGCCCAGGCGTGAGCCTTCTCCTCCTGCGGCAACCTGACGAAGAGCTCCGTGTACTCGGGCTCGCCGGTCCGGCTCACCCGCAGGATCCGCCGTTCGGCCTCCTCGAATGCGGGACCTGGCAGGAACTCGGTGAGCCGCCGTCCGGGGATCTCCGTCTCGGGGAGGCCGACCACCCGCTTGGTGGCCTCGTTCGCCGTGAGTGCCCGCCCGTCACGGTCGTAGATGGCGAGAACTCTCGACATCTGGTCGAACGCCCATAGCGCGAGCCTGTCGTTCGCCGGAGTCGGTGCAGCCGGGCAGGGGGAGAACACCACCAGCACAGCCTCCTGCTTTCCTGCATCGGGCAGGGGAAACAGGTGGGTCCGGACGTCGAGCAGGCGCCCGTCACGGTGCCGCAGAGTCGGCTCGTCGGGGGAGAGAAGGTCGGCCAAGGGCGTGCCGATGATCTGCGTTGACGAGTATCCGAGAAGGGCCTGCGCTTCGGCGCTCCAGTACGCCACGCGTCCTCCCCCGTCCGTCACGGCGACCGCGACCGAGATGTCCGCGGGAGTCGTGCCCGGTGAACACGAGCGTCGGTCGGGCCGCTCGCCGGATCGTTCCATGGCGGTGCACCTGGCCCTCCTGCCTCATGGCGCACCATCCAGCATCATCCGGCCGGTGGGGGACCGCAAGGCAGCCGACGGCGGAGGTGCGCCGGCATCGCCGTCGGCTGCGCGACCGTCGGCGCCTGCTGCTCGGCCCCACGCCGCCCCGGGAGCCGGTGCCGGGGCGGAGCGGACCCGGGTCACGACTCGAGCGGTGCCACGACGATCTCACGCTTGAGGATCTTGCCGGTCGGCCCCTTGGGGAGGGCGTCGGTGAGCGTGACCACCCGGGGGTACTTGTAGGCGGCCACGCGGGCCTTCACGTGGTCGCGGATCTCCTCGGCGGTGGCGCGTGCCCCGGGTTTGAGGACGACCGCTGCGGCGACCTCCTGTCCGAGCAGTCGGTCCGGCACGCCGACGACGGCGGCCTCGGCGACCGCCGGGTGCCGGTACAGGACCTCCTCGACCTCGCGGGGGTAGACGTTGTAGCCGCCGCGGATGATCAGGTCCTTCGTGCGGTCGACGATGAAGTAGTAGCCGTCCTCGTCGACCCGCGCGAGGTCGCCGGTGTGGAACCAGCCGTCGCGGATCGCATCAGCGGTGGCGTGCGGCTGGTTGTGGTAGCCGACCATGACGTTCTCGCCGCGGATCGCGATCTCGCCGATCTCGCCGGGCGCGGCCCTCGTGCCGTCCCGTCTCACCAGGCGCAGTTCGACGCCGCGGACGGGCAGGCCGATGGAGCCGGGCTTGCGGGGGCGGTCCGGCGGGTTGAAGGCGGCCACCGGGGACGTCTCGGACAAGCCGTAGCCCTCCAGCACGTCGACGCCGAAGCGCTCCTCGAAGCCGTGCAGCACCTCGACCGGGAGCGCTGCGCCGCCGGAGACGGCCAGGCGCAGGCGGGTGGCCTCGAATCCGTCGGGAAGCTCCGCGTGCAGCAGTGCCGCGTACATCGTCGGGACGCCGAAGAAGATGCTGACGGCGTCCCTTCTGATGATCGCCAGTGCCGCCGCCGGATCGAACCGGGTGAGGAGGGTCAGTGTGGCGCCGGCGGCCACGGCCGTGTTGAGGGCGCACGTCTGGCCGAAGGCGTGGAACAGCGGCAGGCCGCCGAAGAGCACGTCGTCGGGGCCGACGTGGAACAGCGTCTCCATGGCGGTGGTGGCGTTGCCGAGAAGGTTGCGGTGCGTCAGTTCGGCGCCCTTGGGCGTGCCGGTGGTGCCCGACGTGTAGAGGATCACCGCGAGATCGGAGTCCTTCGTGTCGGCGACGGCGGGCCGCGGGTCGGTGTGGCCGAGCCGTGCCTCGAACTCGGCCGGATCGACGACCAGGAGTCCGGTTCCGGTGGTCCTGGCCGCAACGGCGGCCTCGGCTGCCGCCATCGGTGATGCCAGCAGAAGCCGGGCACCGCAGTCGCGCAGGACGTGGGTGATCTCGTCGGCCTTGAGCAGCGGGTTCGTCGGCACGACGACGGCGCCCGCGCGGAGGATGCCGTAGTAGACCACGGGAAAGAGCGGCACGTTGGGCAAGGACAGGGCGACCCGGTCGCCCGGGCGGACGCCGCGGGCCTGCAGCAGGGCGGCGGTTCGGGCGCTCAGGTCGTCGAGCTGGGCGTAGGTCAGTGCGGTGTTCTCGTGCCGCACGGCGATTCGGTGGCCGTGGGTGGACGCTGAGCTGGTCAGCAAGGTGGCCAGGTTCGTCATCGTGGTTCCTCGGAGTCCGGCTGGACGGTGGTTGGTCAAGTGGGATGTGGCGTCGGTCAGCGATGGCGGTCCGCCGATGAGCCGGCCGGGCAGGGAGCGGCCAGAACGGGCCTGACTGCTCTGCTGCTCGTCCGGCCGGGCACATGGGCCGTGGTCACGGCCGTCTCCGGGGCGGGGGAGGTGCGACCCCTCGGACCGGGGACGGGTACAGCGGCCTGCGGAGCCCGGAGGGGGTGGGCCGGGGAGTCCTCGATCGGTCTGGGTCCGGTGTCAGGATCGGTGCGCTGACGTGATCACGAACGTCGGGATCACGACCGCGCCGACGATCAGGTGCATCAGGGCCAGCAGGAACTGGTCGGCCACGCTGATTCCGGCCCCGTTGTAGGGAAGGCTGCCGGCGAGCGTCAGTACCGCGAGCACCGTCCAGATGACGGTGGCCCGCTGGGGGGCGAACCGTTCCAGCAGTTCCAGCAGTGCCCAGCCGAGCAACGTCGGGACGATCGAGGATGCGCTGACCAGGCTGACCAGGACGGACTGGGCCGGCAGGCCGAACACCGCGGGCGTCTTCAGGTTGTATCCGAAGCCGCCGGTGAGGACGAGCATGTACAGGAGGTTCGCGAGGAGACCGACGGCGACGGCAATGGCGCGTGCCAGCCGGTCCGGGGCGCTCGTTGAGGAATGGGCGGATGGTCTTGGTGGGGGCGATGCGGCGGACACGGTGACTGCTCCGTTCGAAGGGCCAACCTCAGGGGATGACGGGCAGGACGGGGTGAGGGTGGCGGTCGGCGGGCGGTGGATTGGGGCCCCGCCACCTGTGAAACCGGGGTTCACTCGCCTTGAGCACAGGCATGAGCACAGTTTCATCAGCCGTTGAAACTATTTCAGCGTATGGTGAAACTGTCGCGGGTGGCAAGGGCTGTCGGCGTCGATCGGGGCGGAGGGTCGCCGCACTGGTCGACGGCAGCAAGATGGACGGCCTCAATTTCACTGTATGGTGAAACTGTTCGAGCTCGCGGCAAGCCGCGGCGGCGCGCAAGCGGGCGAGTGCGGACATGGCGAAGGGGGTGTGGGGCATGGCGGCACGACCGGGAAGGGGGCCCCGGGGAGAGCCTGGCGAGCAGGCCGACCGCATCCTTGCGGCAGCGCGCAGATCCTTCGCCGAACGGGGCTTCGGCGGGACATCGTTGTGAGCCGTGGCGCGCGCCGCCGATGTGGACCCCACCCTGGTGAACTACTACTTCTCCAGCAGGATGGGGCTGCTGAAGGCGGCGTTGGAGCCGCCCGAGGCCTTCGGGGAGGGAATCGCCGAGGCCGCCAAGGCGCCACTGGGGGAGCGCGGGCAGGCCTTCGTGGAGGCGGCGCTGTGCATGTGGGGCGATCAGGCCAATGCGGAGATCCTCAGTTCGATCATCCTCGCCGCAAGCCATGAACCGTTCGCGATGGAGCGCCTCCGCGAGGTCTTCTCGGACCTCGCTCTGCAGGCGGTGTCGGCGAGCCTTCCCGACGGAGCGGCGCGCCTGCGCGCGGACCTGGTCTCCACGCAGCTCGTGGGTCTGGCCATGACTCGGTATGTCTGGGCAATCGACCGCATCGCCGACGTGCCCGGGGAGCGGGTCGTCCGGCTGATCGGGCCGGTCGTGCAGCACTACCTCACCGGCACCCTGGGCGGCGACGCCTCGAAGGGGATCTGACCGGAGGTGGTTGCCCGGGCGGCCCTGTGCAAGGGGGCGTCGCAAGCCGGCCGGGTGAAGCGGGTCCGCTCGACCTTGGGGGGTGCATACCCGCGCTTCGCGCCGGCGCGGGCGGAGTCGTGCCTTTCGGCTGCTTGGTTCGCGGGCGGCGCCGCACGGGTGCCGTGCTGCGGCTGGACCGGATGGCCGTTGCCCGGTGCCGGATGTGCTGGACGCCTGCTGCGCCCCGCGCCGGACGTCGCCTCCCCGGGGGTGCCTTCAGTGGGCATCTTCGGCGGTGTGGCTGCGAACGCGACTTAATTTCCCTGTGTGTGGAAATTCTTCTTGCCGTGGCGGGGTGGCGCGCGTACCGTGGGCGCCAATAATTTCCCTATGCGTGGAAATGAGGTGCCATGGCTCGGTTCAAGGCAGCGGGAGTGGAGCCCGGTCAGCGTCAGCTGAACGGGCCGCAGACCACGGGCCGCCAGTACCGCAACCTGTCCACAGCTCTTCATGGGACGACCCGCGAGGACAACGTGCCCGTCCCGATGCGCGACGGCACCCGGCTCCTCGCCGACGTCCACCGCCCCGACGCGGACGGCAGGTTCCCGGCGCTGATCGCGGCGGCCCCGTATCCCCGTCAGCTCCAGGACCTGGGCGCTCCTGCATCCATCATCGAGGCCGGCGCCAGCGACTTCTGGGTGCCGCGCGGCTACGCCCACGTCATCGCGAACCTCCGCGGCACGGTGGGCTCGGACGGGACGTACACCTTCTTCGACGAGCAGGAGCGCAACGACCTGTTCGACCTGGTCGAGTGGGTCGCCGGGCAACCGTGGTGCAACGGGAACGTGGGCATGATCGGCCTCAGCTACTACGCCATGACCCAGATGGAGGCGGCCACCCAGCGCCCGCCTCACCTCAAGGCGCTGTTCCCCTTCAACGTCACCGTCCAGGGCTGGGAGGCCACCTACCACAACGGCCTGATGAGCGCGGCTTTCGTCACCACCTGGTTCCACGCGCTGGGCGTCCTGTCCGCCCATGGCGACCGCCTCTACCGCAGGGGTCTGTCCCGTCTCCTGCGCAGGATCCTCGCCATTCCCGCCGTCCACCGCCGGTTCCACCGCACCGATCCCGTCCAGGCGACCCGCGCACTGGAGCTGATCACCCACTTCCGCCGCGCCGCCCACCCGTGGAACGACCTGCTGAGGGCGGTGGCCACCGAGCACCCAGTACGGGACGCGTGGTGGGACGAGCGTGACCTGACCCGACGGCTCGCCGCCGTCGACATCCCGGTCTACCTCGGCGGCGAGTGGTCCAACGTCGCTCTCCACCTGCCCGGTCTCTTCGAAGCCTGGGATGCGCTCGCCGACAATCCCCACGTGCGCATGGCCATGCTCGGGGACGACAGCCTGCCCTGGCCGTGGGAGAGCATGCACATCGAGGCCCTCGCCTGGTTCGACCACTGGCTCAAGGGGCAGGACACGGGCATCCTCGAAGGCCCTGCCATCCGGTACTGGCTGCCCGGGGCCGACCAGTGGCGTACCGCCGACGCCTGGCCGCCGCCGGCCGCGCACATGGCCCTGGCCCTCAACTTCGACGGCTCGCTGGCGGTCGACGAGATGCCGGGCAAGCGCAGCTACGCCACCGACGGCGCCGACTCCATGCCCGGACGGCTGACCTGGACGAGCGCCCCCCTGCCCGGTGACCTCGACATGGTCGGCTACCCCGAACTGCGGCTGACCGCCACCAGTAGCGGGGACGACACGGGATGGATCCTGCTCCTGCAGGACGTCGATCCGGACGGCAAGGCAACCGACATCACCCAGGGCTGGCTGCGTGCCAGCATGCGCCACGTCGACGAGGCGGCGAGCGAGGTGGGCCGGCCCGTCCTTCCGATGAGGACCCGGGACCCCGTCCCCGTCGGGGAGCCGGTCGACTACCGCGTCCCGCTGGTCGCCAATGCCCGCCGGTTCCGCCGGGGGCACCGCATCCGGCTGATCCTCACCAGCGACGACACCCGTAAGGATTTCCGGCCCATGATGCTGTTCAGCCATGCCCCCGTCGGCATCGCCGGCGTCAACACGGTGCATTCCGGCTCACGCCTTCTCCTTCCGGTTCTCGGAGGGAAATGAAGGCGCCGCCCCACTCTCGCCCAGAGGGTGCCTCGGCGGCGACCGGACCAGGGCAGGCCACCCCCACCGAACTCTCGACTGTGCGCCGCGCCGCCCGGACGGGCCACCCAACCGACACAACCGTTCTTCACTCATGCCGGAGCGCTCTGATGACCACCAGGTCCATCCGTTCGGCCACCCCGCACCTGCGCCGCGCCGCATTCGCGATTGGTGGCGCCGTCCTGGCCGCGGCACTGCCGTGGACCGTTGCCAACAGTCTGGGCGTCGACCGCGGCAACGGGCCACGGACCCACGCGGTCGGCCTGTCCGTCGTCTCCGGACGTTCGTCGCCTCCCGCCCGTTTCGGCAATCCCACCCCTGCGCCGTGAGACGGTGACCGACCCGGGGCCGGCGCCGCGGTTACGACGTAGCCGACAGCGCGCCGGTCTCGGGCGGTGTGCGGTCGAGGTTGGCCTCGATTCTGGCCAGTACGAGCATGGCCTGTGCGTACTCGCCCTGTGTGAACCCCGCGGCGGTGATCGCCTCAAGATCCCGCCAGGCCTGTTGGACTCGGTCTCGCAGGGCCTGGCCGGCCCGGGTGGGCTTCACCACGACTGCCCGCCGGTCGTGCGGGGAGGGGCTGCGGGTGACGAATCCGGACTGTTCCAGGCGCTGCAACATCTTGGTGACGGTGGAGGGATCCAGGGCCAGTGTCTTGATCAGGTCGGCCTGGCGCTGTTCCCCCTGTGCCCAGAGCTGCATCATCAGCACCTCCTGCCCGGGGTACAGGCCCGTTTCACGCAGCAGGTTGGCCGCCGTGATCCGGTGCATGCGGGCCGCGCGGAAGAGCGCTTCGCTCATCGGAGCGTCGGCGACGGTCGGTACCGCGTCGTCCCTGTTCCGGGCCGATTCGGACGCTGGCGGCATGGTGGTCGATCCTCCATGAATGGCAGGCGGGTCGTTGGTCGACACATCATCTCACCCGGATGTGTTTGGTTGGCCAATTGAATCCGCATGTCGTGAGATGAGGCCAGATGCGATCGGATCCTGGTGCGGATATGGAGTGATTTCGGGGCATTTTGGCGGCCAATCCAGGCGTCCCGAGTGTGTGATAATTGGTCGGCAAATAATTTCGAGTCGGCCGCGCCCCTCCGTGCGCCTGCCCGGCTCGGCAGAGAGGTCTATTCGTGTCCGCACCGTCCTTCACCGCCGCCGACACGGCGGTGCTGCTCATCGACCACCAGGTGGGCGCCGTTGGGTGGATCCGCACCATCCCTTCTGGCCGGATGGCGGCCAACGCCCTGGCTCTCGCCAGGACCGCCAGGGCGAACGGCATCCCCCTGTTCTTCGCCTATTCCACGGGCGCGTACCTCCCGGGCCCGCGGTCGGTCGCAGCGCGGGAGGATCGCCCGGAGGGCGAATTGGCGCGCATCGGCCGTCTTGCCGGTGTCCGTTCCGTGGACGAGGACTTCGCCTCCGTCGTGGGGGAGACCGGCAGGAAGAAGCTGATCATCGCCGGCGTCGGCCGCGACGTGTGGATCGTCCACTTCACCCTGACGGCACTGCGCCTGGGGTACGAGGTCGCGGTCGTCGCCGACGCGGGCGGTCCCCCGTCGAAGGCTGGGCAGGACTTCGCCGTGCGCCGCATGGCCAGGGCGGGAGCTGCCATCACTTCCACGGCCCAGATCCTGGCCGAACTCCTCCAACCCCAGGACGGTTGGCGCGGCGGAAGGATCCTGCCGTTCGTCAGGTAGCTCGTGCCGCAGGCAATGGCGACGCGGAGTGGAGAGCAGCGGCAACAGCCGTCCGTCACTCCGCTGACTTCCCCTTCCCTCCCATGTTCGGAGCTTTCGATGCAGTTCGGTACGTTCTCCATAGGCGACGTCACCCCCGACCCCGCCACCGGCCGGCCTCCCACTGAGCAGGAGCGGCTGAAAGCGATGGCCGCGATCGCGGTCAAGGCCGAAGAGGTCGGGTTCGACGTCTTCGCGACGGGTGAGCACCACAGCCCGCCGTTCGTTTCGTCCTCGCCGACCACCCTCTTGTCGTACATCGCCGCGAGGACCAGCAGCATCCTCCTGTCCACCGCGACGACTCTGATCACCACCAACGACCCGGTGAAGGTCGCCGAGGACTACGCCGTCCTCCAGCACCTCGCCGACGGCCGCGTCGACCTCATGCTGGGGCGGGGCAACGCCGGCCCCGTCTATCCCTGGTTCGGCAAGGACGTGCGCGAGGGCATCCCGCTCGCCATCGAGAACTACGCGCTGCTGCACCGGCTCTGGCGTGAGGAACTCGTCGACTGGACAGGCCGCTTCCGTACTCCGTTGCAGTCCTTCACCTCAGTGCCGAGGCCGCTCGGTGGAACACCGCCGTTCGTCTGGCACGGCTCCGTGCGCAGCCCCGAAATCGCCGAACAGGCCGCCCGCTACGGCGATGGCTTCTTCGTCAACAACCTCTTCGCGCCCAAGGACCACTTCCGCCGCCTGGTCTCCATCTACCGCGAGCGGTATGCCCACTACGGGCACGGCACCGAGGGGCAGGCGATCGTCGGCGTCGGCGGAATGGTCTTCGTGCGCCGCAACTCCCAGGACGCCGTGCGCGATTACCGCCCTTACTTCGACAACTCTCCGTTGGCCGGCTACGGATCGACGGTGGAGGACTACATGGAGCGAACGTCGCTCACCGTGGGAAGTCCGCAGCAGGTCATCGACAAGACGCTGACCTTCCGGGAGCACTACGGAGACTACAGTCGCCAGCTCTTCCACCTCGACGGCGGCGGCATGCCGCTGAAGGTCGTCCTGGAAACGCTCGACCTGCTCGGCGAGGAGGTCATCCCCGTCCTGCGCAAGGAGCTCGCCGCCCTGCGACCCGCCGGTGACCCGGACGCGCCGGCGCACGCCTCACTGCCCGTAGCGCGCCGGACCGGGCAGCGCACGGACGCCGACGGAAGAGCGCTATGAGCGCTCGCGGTCCCGGTGATCGAGACGGGTAGTACCGCGCGGTGCTCGCCTGTCCTGGAACACGTGATGCTCCCACCGGCTGCTGCGGAAGCTCCGGGTTCTCCGGCCGTCCGGCTGGCGAACCCGGAGGCCGGGGACTCCGGGGTGGCCCCGCCGCGTTGCCGGCCCGAAACCGGCCGCACCGTCGCCCGGCCGCGACTCAATGTGTATGCAGATACGCCATAATGGAGGGCATGCCTCAACCGATCATCGTCATCGACGGCATCGAGCCGCTGAACCTGACCGGCGTCCGGCAGTCGGTCGGACCGCTCCACGCCCTGCTGCGGGAGTGCATCCTCGACGGTCGGCTGGCGCCGGGCACCGTACTGTCACAGGTGGCGCTCGCGCGTCAGCTGGGGGTGAGCCGCACTCCGGTGCGGGAGGCGTTGCGCATGCTCCAGGAGGAGGGGTTCGTCGAGGCCGAACCCAACCAGCGGATGCGGGTGGCGGGTCTGGACCCGAGCGGGTTGGACGCCGACTACGCGATGCGCATCACGTTGGAGTGCCTGGCCCTCACCATGACGCTGGACGGCTTCGGCAGCCGGGTTGAACGAGAGGCCGAGGCGCAGCTGGCGGCGATGCACCGGGCCGCCCGCGCGAAGGACGGCGAGGGTTGGTTCGTCGCGCACCGCGAGTACCACCGCCTTCTCACCGCCGGGGCGGGCGAGCCTCTGCTGCGCCAGCTGGAGGCCCTGGCCGACCGCAGCGTGCGCTACATCCGCATCACCCAGCAGCTCGACCCAGAGAGCTGGCCCCGGGCGGGTGATACCGAGCATCCCGCGATCCTGGAAGCGGTGATCGCCGGAGACCGTGACGCCGCGGTGTCCCGCCTGGCCCATCACTTGGAGCGGACCGCGTTGAACGTGCTCGGGCAGCAGGCCCCCGGCTACAGGCCGCAGGCCGTGCCCAGGGCGATGGCTCTGGTCGGCGCCGGTCCGTCGCCCTGGGGCCCGGGGCAGGGGCGGGGGACCGGGCCGTTGGGACCCGACGAACGTTCCTGACCTCACCCGGCGGAGACGGGTGACCAGTGTGGACGGTGTCTCGTTCACTGTCGCACTGTCGCACTTTCGCTCCGACGAGCCGCAACGGCCCGCCGGACGTACCGGCGGACCGTCATGGGAGATGCGTGCATCCGGCAGGGTTCGCGTCAGACCGATCGGTCGTGCCGCTCGTTCTCGACGATGGCAGCTATGCGTTCGAGGCTCGTGGTCATGCCGCGCTGGAGGTCGCTTCGGCGGTCCTTCAGCCCGGCGAGGGTGTCGATGATGAACCAGCCGAACATTCTGACCTTCTTGAGCACCGTGTAGGACTCGGTGACCAGCGTTCCGGTGCCCTGCGGTTCGAACTGGTAACGCCACTCGATCGTGCCGGCGCCGACCTCGGTGCGTTCGAACGCGAAACTCCGGCCCGGTTCGGCCACGGTGACGACGGGCTTGTTCGGCCAGTCGGGAACGCGCCCGGCGTGGTTGGTCGCCTTGAACCGCGCGCCCACCACCGGGCCGGTTGCCCCGTCGATCCACGTGCACCGAACGACCTCCGGCGAGTACTCCGGGGTCCGGGTGACGTCGGAGACCAGGGCGTACAACACTTCGGGCGAAGCCTCGATGTATCGCGATGCCTGGTCCGAAGTCAGCTCTTGCTTCATTTCTTCCTCTTGTGTGATTCGCGGTCCGTCATCCGGCGGCCGCGGGGAACGTGTCGAAGGTGGGCTCGGCGCCATCGGTCGGGTCGCCTGCTCCCAGGTGTCAGGACCGATGACGCCGAGGCGTCTCCTACGGCTTCGGCTCGGCGTTCCGCAGGAACTGCTCCGGCATCAGCGGGCACCACACCGCGGGCGGGACGTCCCAGTCCTGTGCCTGCCAGTCGTCGGTGATCTGGTCGATGTCGGAGAAGTACTCGATCCAGCTGCCCCAGGGGTCCTGGACGTAGTGGAACAGGTTGGAGCCCAAGGTGTGCCTGCCCAGACCCCAGCCGACGGTGTGGCCCTTGTCCGCCATGACCCGGGCGCCCATGGCCAGTTCGTCGACGCCCGCGACCTCCCAGCTGGAGTGGTGCAGGCCCGGATGGCTGCTCTGGATGAAACCGAAGACGTGGTGGTCGCCGGGGCCGGGGTTCATGAAGACGACCTTGCCGGTGATCCGGTCGGACACCCGGAGGCCGAGGGCGCGCTCGTAGAAGTCCTGTGAGCGGTTCACGTCCGAGGAGAAGACCAGCATGTGTCCCAGCCGCCGGGGGCGCGGCACCGCGTCCGCCTTGAGCCAGCTGGGCTCGTCCACGCGCCGGTAGTCACCGGGCACGTTCTGCTTGGCGGGTGCGACCGCGCGGGGCGCGGCGAGTTGCTGCTCGCGCACGTTGACCGCGGTGCCGTCCGGGTCGCGGAACCACAGTCCGCCCTCGGGACCGCCGGGCGGAGCGTCCCGCAGGGGGATACCGAGAGACTCCAGGTGACGCTGCAGTTCTGGCAGGGAGCCGTCGGGCGCCGCGAAGGCGACGTGGTGCAGACGCTTGTCGTGTCCCTCGACGAGCAGGGTCTGGTCCTGGTCCCGACCGTCGCAGCGCACGACCAACCGGTCGTCGCGTTCGTCGACGGTCAATCCGAAGTCGGTGTAGAAGTCCCTTCCTTCGGCCAGATCGGGCAGTTGCAGGCCGTAGTGGAGGAGTCCGCTGACGTGCAGCATGGTGCTTTCCTTCGTCGTTCGTGTGGGGTCCGGAAGTCCTCGTCGGTCACCGTGGTGATGGGCCGCCGAGGCTCCGCAGGTGTGCCCAGAGCCGGTCGAGCAGGGGCGGGCCGGCGGCCCGCCAAGCCGTGATCTCCTCGCCGGTGAGGCTGTGGATCGCCCCTGCCCGCCGGGCCGCGAGGTGCAGTCGGCAGGTGGTGTCGAGCAGCCACATGCGGGCGACGGCGTGCCCGGGGGTGCCGCCCGTGGTGAGGGCGCCGTTGCCGCGCAGGACGACCGCGTCGGCGTGGCCCAGCGTGCGGGCGGAACCTTCGGCGATGTCGGCCGAGCGCATGAGCCGCGCGTCGTCGTGGACGGGTACCGCTTCTCCGAGCAATGCGCCCTGCCCGTGCAGCGGCGGGATGGTGCCGGACGCCGTCCCCCCGACTGCGAAGGCGGATTCGGGGGTGGCGCGGGCGACGGCCCCTACGTCGGGTCGCGCCCGGTAGACGGCCAGGTGCGCCCACGCCTCGCCCGGCGCGCCCGCCGGCAACGCCTCCGTGTCCAGCGGGATGCTCAGGAGTGTGTCGGTGCAGGCGTCGGCGAGGTCGGCCGGGGGCGTGATCAGCATGTGGTCGCCGTGCCGTGCCGACACATGCCCGAACGCCGAGACCAGCCCCAGTGCCGCGAGGGTGCGTGCCGCGACGGCCACCTCCGCGGGCAGGGTGCCGGCGTATGGATCGACGGTCGTCCGCCGACTCATATCGCGAGCCCCCCGACGGCCTCGGGTGCAATGGCCGCCTCGGCGGCGAGTGCCGCGAAGAGCGGAGAGGCGTCGAGGTGGATCCGCAGCGAGGTGATCGCTCCCGAGGGGGCGCGGGCGATGACCGTGACACAGGGGAGCGTCAGCTCGGTGCCGCCGCGTGTGAGGTAGTGGACGCGGGCTTCGAGCAGCACGGTTCCCCGGTCGTCCACCTGCCAGCAGTTGCGCCACTCGTGTCGTATTCCAGCGAGTGCGGCGTGCAGGCCGTCCATTGCTTCACGTATCGCGACACGCCCGACCGCCGGCGGATTGTTACCGAACACCAGCTCCCCGTCGGGGGCGAAGCGGTCGAGGACGCGGTCGATCGACTGCGCGTCGACGTCGGTGTAGAAGGACTCGGTCCAGCCGATCCAGTCGGGCGTGTCGGTCATCTCTGTTCCTTTCGTCGGTGGGTTCCGCGGTTCGCGTGAGGTCAGGCGACGTCGGCCACGGCGCAGCGACGCATGGCGTCGAGGGTCGCGGTGATGGCCTGGAGGTAGTCACCGGTCATCGTCGCGGCGATGGTCGCCTCGACCTCGGAGCCGCCGGGGACGCCGGACTGGACCAGGGCGAAGGTGAAGCGGAGCCGCAGGTCGTGGTCGTCGCCCTCGATCTCGTTGGCGATGGTGCCGAGCACCGGGCCCGACAGCCGGGTGAACACCACGCGGTGCGGCTCCTCGAGCGTGATCCGCTCACGGAAGTCGACCTCCCGGTAGCGGATGTCGCGGTCGAAGCAGGTGTCGTCGTAGCGCTCGACGACGGTGCAGTGGCTCATCGAGGGGACGAACGGCAGGGCGTTGTTGGCCTTGAGCACGAGTCCCTCCCACACCGCGGCACGGTCCAGCCGGGGCTCGCCGGGCTCGTTGACGGGCAGGACATGGGTCACGAAGATCATCGGTTCTCCTTCGCCGGCGGTGTCGCCGGGTTGATGGGATTGGGTACGGGTCGGCAGTGGTGCCGACCTGGCAGAGGGGGCCGCCCGTGGGGCCGGGCGGCTACGACGCGGCGGGGTGCGCCGTGCGGGGCAGCTGGCGCTGCCGGGTCGTGGGCGCCACCCGACCGCGCCACGTGTCGAGGGACGAGGGCAGCTCGGGGTCGAACACGCGCGGGATCCACGCCGTGTCGGCCTCGATGAGTCGCCCGCCGACCGCGTACTCGTAGGTGAGGTTCTCGGGGCCGCGGAAGTAGAGGAACACCGAGCCGGACGTGGGGTGCCGTCCCGGCCCCATGACGATCTCCACGCCCCGGTCGGTCAGGAAGTGCCAGTTACGCATGAGCGCATCGAGCGAGTCGACCTGGAAGTTGATGTGACACAGGCCGGCCTCCTCGCCCCGGAACACGGCGAGCTTGTGATGGACGGGGTCGATGCGCATCAGGCAAGCGCGGTCGCCGACCCAGTCCGACACGCGCGCATTGAACGTCGTGGACCAGAACCGGTGGGCCTCGTGCACATCCGGCGCGTCCAGGCACAGGTGCCCGAACTCGGTGATCCCGGCGTCGCGGGTGTGCCGCAACGGTTCGGCGGAACGGTACTGCGCCGCGGCCAGTTCTATGCGGTTGCCGAAGGGGTCGTCGAAGGCGATGTACTCCGAGACCCCGCGGGAGCGTGCCCCCGCCGGATCGCCGCGTTCGACCCGCAGGCCCTGCTTCTCCAGTTCGCTCTCCGCGGCCGCCAGGGCGTCGCGCCCGGCGACGGTGAAGCCGGAGGCGATGACGCCGGAGCGCCCCTGGACGAAGGTGAGGCAGTGACCCCGGGGGTCGGCCCGCAGATGCGCCATCCCTGGCTCGTCGGAATCGACCACTTCGAGGCCGACGATGTCACTGGCGAACCGGACGGCGCCTTCCAGGTCTTCGACGCCCGAGCGCACGTAGGCGATGTCGGTCAGGGTGATCACGGCGTGGTCCTCTCGTCGTATCCGAGGTAGCCGCGCGCCCGAGCGCTGTCCGGCCAGCGCTCGCAGAGCGAGCCGGTCAACTGGGTGCGCAGGCACAGCGACGTCTCGCAGCGGCAGGTGCACAGGGTGTCGACGGCGCCGGCCGCCACCTTGCGAGGCCAGTCGGGATCCACGAAGAGCGGCCGGGCCAGGCCCACCGCCTGCGCCTGCCGCGCCCGGAGGACCCGCGCCGCCTCCCGGGGATCGCCCAGACCGCCGTTGGCCACCACGGGGATCCGCACCGCACGCTGCAGTGCCTCCGAGTCGTGCACCGAGTAGCCCGGCTCCCCGAGTACGTCCGCATTGCGCGGAAGACGCATGGTCTCGAACGTGGCGGGGATCGCGAACAGGAAGGCGGCCCCTGCGTCCTCCAGCAGCGGAGCGAGCCGCACGGCGTCCTCCAGGCTCCACCCGTCCTCCACGCGCTCGTCGCTGAGCAGGTGCACTCCGACCGCGAAATCCGTACCGGTGCTCGCGGTGACCCGGCGCACCACCTCCAGCACGAGCCGGGTGCGCCCCTCGAAGTCGCCGCCCCACTGGTCGGTGCGCCGGTTGGTGCGCGGCGAGAGGAAGCCGGAGAGCAGGAAGCCCTGCGCCGCGTGGATGTCCACACCGTCGAACCCGGCGCGCTCGCACAGCCTCGCGGCCCGCACGAGGGCGTCGACGGTCTCCTCGATCTCCTCCGGCGCGATCTCCTGCGGGGTCACCACCCGGCCCGGCGTCAGCTCGAAGGAGACTGCCGACGGAGCGAGGCGGGGGCGGCACCCGTACTCCTCCCAGGGCCCCGCGTACCTGCCGGCGTGCACGATCTGCACGATCGCCAGGGCGCCGTGCCTGCGGATCTCGGAGGCCAGCCGCCTCAACCCGGGCAGCTGATCCTCGTCGCTCACCAGCGTCTGCAGCGGCATCTGCCGGCCCGCGACGCTGATCGCGAAGTTCTCGGTGATCACCACTCCGGCGCCGCCCTGGGCACGACGGGCGTAGTGCTCGATCTCGCGATCGGTCACGGTACCGTCCGGGTTGGCGTAGCCGACGGACATCGGCGCGTGCACGATCCGGTTGCGGGCCGTACGCCCGCCGAGGCGCAGCGGCGCGAAGAGCGGCGCGAAGTCCGCGGCGTCGGCTGCGCGCCTCGGGCCCATACTGGAGGTCATCCCTGCTCCACGGTGTTCGAGGGCGCGGAGGCGAGAAGCGGTTCGGCCTGCCGCACGTCGTTGCCGAGCTCGCCGAGCGGTTCGATCCGGATGCGCAGCCGGTCGCCGTCCTGGAGAGCCAGGCCCTTGGCCGCCCCGACACCGGCCGGCGTACCGGTGGCGATCACGTCGCCCGGCTCCAGCGTCATCAGCGCACTGGCGGCCGAGACGAGCTGCGCCACGGTGAAGATCATGTCCTTGGTGTTCCCGTCCTGTTCCAGTACGCCGTTGCGCCACAGCCGGATGGGCAGCGCCTGCGGATCGGCCACGAACCAGGACGGCGTCACCCCGGGGCCGATCGGTGTGAAGGTGTCGCGCCCCTTGGACGCGAGCCAGTCGTAGGCGAACGGGGGCGCCAACGGGTTCGGCCGGGCGTGCAGGCCGCGCGCCGAGACGTCGTTGACGATGGTGTAGCCCGCGACGGCCTCCAGCGCCCGTTCCGCAGGCAGCCGGTGGGCCCGTCGCCCGATCACCACACCGAGTTCGGCCTCCCAGTCCACGCGGGCCGCAGGGTCACGGGGGATGGAGACCGCCTCTCCGGGCCCGACGATCGCCGTCGGCGGGAGCAGGAAGAAGTACGGTTCCATGCCGTCGGGTAGCGTCCCGACACCCATTTCCCGCAGGTGGTCGTGGTAGTTGGCGCCGGCGAAGACCAGCTTGCCCGGACGCGGCAGAGGCGCCAACAGCTCCACGGATTCGAGAGGTTCGCCCTCGGCGGGCCGCCAGGCGCGCAGGACCGGCTCGAGCTCCGCCCAGTCCTGCAGCGCCGCCCCCACGTCGGGATACCGCGCCAGTACCGGGTGGCGTCGAACCCGTCCCTCTGCGTCGGTGGCGGCGACGAACGACGCGGCGCCAGGCCCCTCGGCCCGGCAGGTCACCAGGTTCCATACGGACATACGAACTCCAGGCATCGATTGTTTGCCGCGCCATGATTCAGGAGCAGTGGCGCCAGCACGCTGAAGTAGGGAGGCCAGCTTGGTGCTGGCGGCTTGCTGGAACACAGTGCATACAGTTTCGGCCCTGGTCAATAGGTCGACCAAGTATTGACTTCGCTGGGCGAAAGTGTACACAGTTTGAGAGCGCGGCTTGCCCGGACGTGGCAGGCGGCGCACTCGACAGACCCGCACAGACCCGATCGGAGATCGTCATGACGGATGTCGCCGCAGTTCCGGTGGGGCAGGCCGAGGGGGTGCCGTCATGACCGCACCGCCCCTGAGCGAGGTGGCGGACGCTCTTCTCGCGGCCCACCACAGCCGGATTCCGGTCGAACCGCTCGTGGGCACGTACCGCGGGCTGACGCTCACGGACGCCTACGAGATCCAGCTGCTGCAAGTCCGCCGCCGCGTCGCCGGCGGAGCGCGGATCAAGGGCCACAAGGTCGGCCTGTCGTCCCCCGCCATGCAGCGGCAGTTGGGGGTGGACCAGCCGGACTACGGCCATCTGCTGGACGACATGTTCTGGCTGGAGAACGCCCCCGTGCCGGCCGCACGGTTCCTTCAGCCGCGGGTCGAGCCGGAGATCGCCTTCGTGCTCGGACGTTCCCTGGCCGGACCGGGAGTCACGGTCGCGGAGGCCGCCGCAGCCGTGGACTTCGTCCTTCCGGCGCTGGAACTGATCGACTCACGCATCCGCGACTGGCGCATCGGGATCGTCGACACCGTCGCGGACAATGCCTCCGCCGGCGGCGTCGTCCTCGGCAGCACCCCGGCCCGGCTGACGGACGTCGATCTCCGCCTCGCCGGCTGCACGCTGCACCGCAACGGAGACCTGGTCGACACCGGTGCGAGCGGCGCGGTGCTCGGATCGCCGCTGACCTCACTGGTCTGGCTGGCCAACACCGTCGGCGCACGCGGTGTGGTCCTGGAGGCGGGACACGTCGTGCTGCCGGGTTCCGTCACCGCTTCCGTCCCCGTCGGCGCGGGTGACACCGTCACCGCCGCCTTCGCCGGGATCGGCAGCGTCACGGCACGCTTCACCGAGGAGAGTTCATGAGCAAGGTCACCGCGGCCATCGTCGGCCCGGGCAACATCGGCACCGACCTGCTCGCCAAGCTGATGCACAGCCCGACGGTCGAGGTCCGCTACATGGTCGGCGTCGACCCGGCATCTGACGGGCTGGCCCGGGCCCGCGACCTGGGTCTGGAGACGTCCGCGGAGGGAGTGGACTGGCTGCTGTCGCGCGGCGAACCACCGCAGCTGGTGTTCGAGGCGACCTCCGCGAAGGCGCACATCGCGAACGCGGCGCGCTACGCCGCAGCGGGCATCCAGGCGATCGACCTGACCCCGGCGGCTGTCGGCCCGCTCGTCTGCCCGCCGGTGAACCTGGAAGAACACCTGGACGCCCCCAACATCAACATGATCACCTGCGGCGGGCAGGCCACCCTCCCGATCGTGCACGCGGTCTCCCGCGTGGTCCCGGTCGAGTACGCGGAGATCGTCGCGTCGATCGCCTCCCGGTCCGCCGGACCCGGAACCCGCGCGAACATCGACGAGTTCACCGAGACCACCTCGCACGCCATCGAGCGGGTCGGCGGCGCAGGCAAGGGCAAGGCGGTCATCATCCTCAACCCGGTCGACCCGCCGATGATCATGCGCGACACGGTGTTCTGCGCCATCCCGGAGGATGCCGACCGGGACGCCATCAACGAGTCCGTCGCGCGCATGGTCGGCGAAGTGGCCGCGTACGTCCCGGGCTACACGTTGAGGGCGGACCCCCAGTTCGACGATCCGCGCCCCGAATGGAAGGGACGCGCCCGGGTGGCCGTCTTCCTCGAGGTGCGCGGCCGGGGCGACTACCTGCCGCCCTGGGCAGGAAACCTGGACATCATGACGGCCGCGGCCGCTCGCGTCGGCGAGCGGCTGGCGGAAGCCCGGATCACGGCGGTGACTTCATGACCACCCTCACCAACGCCCAGCAGCCGCGAGCGCTGCGGATCACCGACTCCACCCTCAGGGACGGTTCGCACGCCATGCGCCACCAGTTCACCGAGAATCAGGTGCGCGGTGTCGTACACGCCCTCGACCAGGCGGGCGTCGAGGTCATCGAGGTGGCCCACGGTGACGGCCTCGGCGGCTCCAGCTTCAACTACGGCTTCTCCGCCGTGGACGAGATCCGGCTGATCGAGGCTGCCGTCGACGAGGTGATCCGGGCGAAGATCGCCGTGCTGCTGCTGCCCGGCGTCGGCACGGTCACCGACCTGAAGCGCGCCCACGCCGTCGGTGCGGATGTGGCCCGGATCGCCACCCACTGCACCGAGGCCGACACGTCCGCCCAGCACTTCGCCGCCGCGCGCGAGTTGGGCATGGAGACGGTCGGCTTCCTGATGCTCTCGCACCGCATCGGCCCGGCAGAACTCGCCGCCCAGGCGAGGATCATGGTTGATGCCGGTGCCCAGTGCGTCTACGTCGTCGACTCGGCCGGGGCCCTGGTGCTGAGCGACGCGCAGGCCCGGGTCGAAGCCCTGGTGCAGGAGATCGGACACGAGGCCCAGGTCGGCTTCCACGGCCACCAGAACCTCTCCCTCGGCGTCGCCAACTCGGTGCTCGCCTACCAGGGCGGTGCCCGGCAGATCGACGGTGCCCTGTGCGCGCTCGGCGCCGGCGCCGGAAACGCGCCGACCGAGGTGCTCGCGGCCACCTTCGAACGCCTGGGCATCCCCACCGGCCTGGACGTCGGCCTCGCCCTGGCCGCCGCGCAGGACGTGGTCAAGCCGTTCATCCCCCGGCTGCCGTGGATGGACCGTTCCTCGATCGTGCAGGGCTACGCGGGCGTCTACTCCAGCTTCCTGCTGCACGCCGAACAGGCCGCGGAACGCTACGGGGTACCCGCCCACGAGATCCTCCAACGGGTCGGCGAGGCCGGATACGTCGGCGGCCAGGAGGACATGATCATCGACATCGCGCTGAGGCTGGCCGAAGAGCGCGAGAAGGCGGGGGTCGGCCGATGAGCTGGGACATCGCCCGCGCCGCCACCGTTCTGCTGGCGGCCGAGGACAACCGCACCGACCGCGGTCCGATCACCGAGGAGTGGCCCGGACTCGACCTGGACACCGCCTACGCGGTCCAGGACGAGACGCTGCGCCGCCGACTCGACCGGGGCGAGCACATCGTGGGCATCAAGCTCGGCCTGACCTCGCGTGCCAAACAGGAGCGGATGGGCATCGCCGCGCCCCTGACGGCCTGGCTGACCGACGGCATGCTGCTGCCGACCGGAGCTCCCGTCCCGCAGGGCCGGCTGATCCACCCGCGCGCCGAACCGGAGATCGTGTTCGTGATGAAGGACCGGCTGGCCGGTCCCGGTGTCACCGCCGCCACCGCCCTGGCCGCGGTCGGCTCGGTGCACGGCGGCATCGAGGTGATCGACAGCCGCTACCGCGACTTCCGTTTCACCCTGCCCGATGTGGTCGCCGACAACGCCTCCTCCGGCCGCTTCCTCACCGGCCCGGTCGGTGTGGCGCCCGAGGCGCTGGACCTGGCGATGGAAGCCTGCCTGGTCGAGGTCGACGGCCAGGTCGCCGACAGCGCCACCGGTGCCGCCGTCCAGGGCCATCCCGCCGAGGCCCTGGCCCTGGCCGCCAACGAGCTCGGCCGCCGGGGCCTGGCGATCGAGCCCGGCTGGCTCGTGCTCACCGGCGGCATGACCGATGCCGTACCCGTACCGCCCGGCACCACCGTCGCGGTGCACTTCACCCACCTCGGTTCGCTCCACCTGACGGGAGGCTGACATGCCGCTGATCGAAGTGACGATGGTCCACGGACGGGGCCCGGAGGAGATCCGGTCGCTGATCCATGAGCTCACCGGGGCGGTGGTCCAGGCTCTGGACATACCGCGGAGCAGCGTCCGCGTGGCCGTCCGGGAACTGCCGAAGACCCACTGGGCGGCCGGGGACGTCACCATCGCCGAGCGGGAAGCGGCGACCACGACCGGGGAGGGGACGCGCTGATGGAGTTCCACGGTCACGTCATCGACGGCGAGGAAACGGCCTCGCTCTCGGGAGCCGCGTTCTCCTCCACCGATCCTTACACCCGCCAGCCCTGGGCGGAGGCCGCCCTCGGCGACAGCGCCGACGCCGACCGCGCGGTGAGAGCGGCTCGCCGCGCCTTCGACGACGGCCCCTGGCCGCGCATGGGCACGGCGGAGCGCGGCCGGATCCTTCACCGCCTGGCGGACCTGATCGAGCAGAACGCGGAGGAACTGGCCCAGGCGGACACCCGGGACATGGGCAAGCCGATCACCCAGTCCCAGGGCAACGACGTACCGCGCACGGCGGCGAACTTCCGTTTCTTCGCAGACCACGCGAAGCTCTCCACCTCCGAGAGCTACCCGATGGACAGCGGCCACCACGCCTACACGCGCTTCGACCCGGCCGGGGTCGTCGCGGCGATCGCGCCGTGGAACTTCCCGATGATGCTGGAGTCCTGGAAGGTCGCCCCGGCCCTCGCCTGGGGCAACACGGTGGTGCTCAAGCCGGCCGAGGACACCCCCGTCTCGGCCACGCTCATGGCGCGGCTGGCCCTGGAAGCGGGCATGCCCCCGGGCGTGTTCAACGTCGTCCACGGGTACGGCCCCGACTCGGTCGGCCAGGCCCTCACCGAGCACCCGGCCGTGGACCGGATCACCTTCACCGGCGAGTCCGGCACCGGCCGCGTCATCGCCGCCGCCGGCGCCCGCAACCTCACCCCGGTCAGCCTCGAACTCGGAGGCAAGGGAGCGAACATCGTCTTCGCCGACGCGGACCTGGACGGTGCCGTCGAGTGGTCGATCCGCGCCGTGTACACCAATTCGGGCCAGGTGTGCCTGGCCGGCTCCCGCTTGTACGTCCAGCGGGAGGCCTACGACGAGTTCCTCGCGCGGTTCGTCGCGGCGGCGGACGCCATGGTCATCGGCGACCCCAAGGACCCGGCCACCCAGATCGGACCACTGGCCTCCGTTGAGCACCACGCCAAGGTCGCCGGCTACGTGGACACCATCGCCCAACAGGGCGGCACGCTCCGCACCGGTGGTCGGGGCGAGGGCTGGACCGTACGCCCCACCGTCGTCACCGGCATGGCCCCTACCGCCCGGCACGTCCGGGAGGAGATCTTCGGGCCGGTCGTCGTCGTGATCCCGTTCGCCACCGAGGCCGAGGTGATCGAACTCGCCAACGACACACCGTACGGGCTCAACGCGATGCTGTTCACCGAGAACCTGCACCGTGCCCACCGCGTCGCGGCAGCGCTCCGGGCGGGCACGGTCTGGGTGAACTGCTTCTTCGTACGGGACCTGCGGGCCCCCTTCGGCGGCGTGGGCGACTCCGGAATCGGGCGCGAGGGAGGCACGTTCAGCCGCGAGTTCTTCACCGAGCCCAAGGCAGTGGTGATGCAGATCGACCCGGCCCGTCCCGACCGGCCCCGGGACGGCCGGCGACGATCGGCACCGTGACCGGCCACCGCTACGGCGAAGTCGGCGGGCCGGGCCCCGGCAGGCGGCGGGGTTCACCGACCTTGAAAGCACAGCGCCCATAAGTGTTCCAAGGGCGCGGCGATCAGGGGGAGTCGGTGCTCACCGATGCCGTGGTCCCGAAGAGTCCGCCCTGCGGGTGGCGACGGATCTGCGCTCTGCCGCGGTGACGTCACCTGCTTGCTCGCCGCGTTCCTCGGGGCCCGGCCCGCTCACGCCGCATCACCATCCATGGCAGCGCCGGCACTTGCCGGCCAGCTTAATTTCACCATATGCTGAAACTAGTTTCCACAGTCGGGGAAATTAGAAGGTCTGTCATGCGCACGCTCAAAGATGCACCACCGCCGCACCCTCACTGATCCCTTGCCCCCTTCACGACCGTGGTCGGCGACGCGCCACGGTGTCAGGGCCGCCGACCCCGGGGCGGGCAGAGCCAGCGGGGCCGCCGCTGCCCGCCCCGGCGGCTTCCCCGCTTGAGGGGGATGGATCGAGGGCCCGGCTGCATCGCTGCGCCCTGCGGCGGGTCTTTGAGAATTCGGGGTTCGTGCTTGGAGATGGAGGTGGATGGTGTCGCCGGCTGTGGTGGCCGGCGTCTTCGGAGGGGGTGCGTGATGGCGAACGGCTCACGGCACGTGGAGCAGGCAGCTTGGTGGGGCGGGACAACCGACCGATGCCACCTTCCAGTCCGGGGCCTTCCGGTGCTGGTGTGTCGTCTTCGAGGTTCTGTCACGCGTGCGCGGTGAGGTTTTCCGGCCGGCTGATCGTCGGCCCATACATCGATCAGGAATGGAATCACTGATGTTCGAAAGAGCTGGAAACGGGTCGCCCGCAGTGCCTTGGTTGCGCGCCGGTACGGCGCACCTGCTGACCGTGGTGTCGGCTGCGGCTGGGCTGGCGGTGCTCCCGTCGGGTGCCGCGGTGGCGGCGGTGGGCGGCGGTAACCCTCCCGCCGCGAAGCAGATTTCGGTCGCCAGCGACCCGACCAACGGCGCGGTTGTCGGTGAAGTGGATCCGAACGGCAACGCCTGGGTCCAAGAGGGCTCCGGCTCGCGGATCCAGCTGCCGTACACCGGGGTGAGACAGATCGCGGTCGCCAGCGACCCCGCCAACGGCCCGCTCGTGGCGGTCCTGGTCAACGGCACGGAGTACGCCTACCAGGGCAACGCAGGTGGGCTGACCGGCAAGGACAACTGGGTCGCCGAAGTGTCCGGTGGCGTCACGTCGATCGCGGTGGCCACCGACCCCACCCACGGCCCACTGATCGCGGCCGTGCAAAACGGCACCGCCTACGCCAAGCAGGGCGGCCTGCGCGCGTCCTGGGTCACCGAGTTGTCCGGCGGCGTCACGTCGCTCTCGGTGGCCACCGACCCCTTCCACGGCGCAGTGATCGGTGCCGTGCAAAACGGCACCGCCTACGCCAAGGAAGGCGGCCTGAACGCGGGCTGGGCTACCGAATGGTTCGGCGGCCCACTGCCCGGCAGCCAAGGGTCCAACGGCTTCACGTCGATCGCGGTGGCCACCGACCCCACCAACGGCCCACTGATCGCTGCCGTGCAAAACGGCACCGCCTATGCCAAGCAAGGCGACGTGGCCTCGTCGGGGGTCACCGAGTTGTCCGGCGGCGTCACGTCGCTCTCGGTGGCCACCGACCCCACCAACGGCCCACTGATCGCTGCCGTGCAAAACGGCACCGCCGTCGCGGCTCAGGGCGCCCTGAACGCGGGCTGGGTCACCGAAGTGTCCGGCGGCCCTACGTCGATCGCGGTGGCCAGCGACCCCACCAACGGCCCGCTGACCGGGGTCGTGGCCAACGCTTACGGCTTCATCCACCAGGGGAGACCGACCAATTTCTCGCCAGGCCTCGGCGACCAGGTGACGCAGAGTTCGGTAGCCGACGGCGTGACGGGCTACGTCTACTCCAGCGGCAACGCATACGTCAGCACCTCCTCCGGCTGGCGGATCCAGCTGCCGTACACCGGGGTGAGTCAGATCGCGGTCGCCAGCGACCTCACCAACGGCCTGCTCGTGTCGGTCCTGGTCAACGGCACCGTGTATGCCTACCAGGGCAACGCAGGTGGGCTGCCCGGCAAGGTCAACTGGGTCACCGAAGTGTCCGGCGGCGCCACGTCGATCGCGGTGGCCAGCGATGACATCAACGGCCCGTTGATCGGGGTCGTGGCCGACGGCACCGCCATGGCCAAGCAGGGCGGCCTGAGCGCGGTCTGGGTCACCGAAGTGTCCGGCGGCGCCACGTCGATCGCGGTGGCCACCGATCCCACCGATGGCGGCCCGTCGATCGGGGTCGTGGCCGACGGCACCGCCATGGCCAAGCAGGGCGGCCTGCGCGCGTCCTGGGTCACCGAAGTGTCCGGCGGCGCCACGTCGATCGCGGTGGCCAGCGATGACATCTACGGCCCGTTGATCGGGGTCGTGGCCGATGGCACCGCCTTGGCCAAGCAGGGCGGCCTGAGCGCGGTCTGGGTCACCGAATGGTCGCTCGACGTGACGTCGATGGCGGTGGCCACCGATCCGATCAACGGCCCGTTGATCGGGGTCGTGGCCGACGGCACCGCCTACGCCAAGCAGGGCGGCCTGCGCGCGTCCTGGGTCACCGAGTTGTCCGGCGGCGCCACGTCGATCGCGGTGGCCGCCGTCCCTCCCCACGGCGCGTCGATCAGCGTCCTGTTCCGCGTCCCCTACCTCAAAGTAGGCAGCCTGGACGCGTCCTGGCAGTAGCCGCGTCGGCCGTCTCGTTTCCACAGGAGTCGGCCTCCTGGTGAGCCTCCTGTACATGCTCGCCCTCACCGACGGCGTCGGGTATCACCGCACTCGCGGTCCCGACGCCCGTCGGCGGCCTTCCCTACAACGGGGCCGGCATCACCATGGCCGACCAGCTCCTGTCGGCCCCGATGCACCTGATCGTCGGCGCCGTCGTGATCCCCACCTTCGTGATCACCTCACTGCGCCGGATCTGACACCGGCTCACGCCGCCTACGGACCTGGTGGCCCATGACGCCCAGACTCATCCCCGCGTGACCGCCGCCGAGGTGAAGCCGAAGGCATCGAGGGCGGACCGGTAGGGTGATCAGGCGGACCTCGTCGCCCCGGTCGGCCAGCAGGCGGGCGGTGGCCGTGCGCTCCCGCGATCCACGCCGCTGCCGGAGGTGGTACGAGTCTACCTGCGCAGGCTGATCGATCAGCAGCCCGGAGAGATGCCCGAGGAACTGCTGGACGGGGTGTTGGCGGGTTGGGTCCACCTGTTCGGGCTGGTCAGCTTCGAGGTGTTCGGCCGGATGGAGGCGACCATCGATGCCGGCCGGGAGTACTTCGAAGACCAGATGGGCCTGATGGCCGATCTGGCAGGGCTGCCCGCCTAACGACGAGCGTTCCGCGTACGCGCTGCGGACGCGGGAGGGCGCCTGGCGACCGTGTGGGGTGTCGGGTGCCCGGGAGTCGCCGGACTCTTTCAGCGTATGATGAAATTGTGGTGGGCGGCAGGCGCCGTCCCCTTCGACCTGATGCGGAAGGTGATGCGGGTGAGCGGGCGGGGCCCCCGGGGAGAGCGCGGCGAGCAGGCGGACAAGATCCTCGCCGCCGCCCGCAGATCATTCGCCACGCGCGGGTACGCCGCGACCTCGCTCCGTGCGGTCGCCGTGGAGGCCGGCGTCGACCCCGGCTTGGTGCACTACTACTTCCGCACCAAGCCCGGACTGCTGGAAGCGGTCATGCAGCCCCCCGTGGAGTTCGGGGCCGCAGTGGCCGCGGCCGCCGAGCGACCGCTCCACGAGCGAGGGCGCGCGTTCGTGGAAGCCAACCTCCGCCTGTGGGAGGACCCCGCCTCCGCCGAAGTCCTGCGCGCCATCATCCTGACCGCTGCTCAGGAGCCCGCCGCCATGCAGCGCCTGCGGCAGTTGTTCTCCGAGCTCGTCCTGGCAGTCGTCTCCCACAGCCTGCCCGACGCCGAACGCACCCTGCGCGCCAGTCTCATCGCCACCCAGATCGTCGGCATGGTCATGAACCGCTACATCTGGCAGGTCGGCGACATCGCGTCGCTCTCCGCCGACGCCGTCACCGAACTCCTCGCCCCCACCATCCAGCGCTACCTCGTCGACCCCCTGCCGTAACCGGCGGTCTCCGCCGTCAATCCCGCACTGACGCCGCCAGCGCCAGGGCTTCCGTAGCGACAGCGACCACGGCACCCACGCCGCCTACGACGACGCCATCCGGACGGCCAGCGGCCTGGTCTGGTTCAACCGTCAGATCTCCGGACGGCCGCACTACGTGCCCACCGTGCTGGTGGACAAGATCTGCGGCATGCATCGCCAGGTCGGTCCTGGCCGCACTGCACTGTCGGGAACACGGCCGCACGGGCCATCGCCTCAAGGTCCCGATGGTCGACGCGGTGCTCGCCTTCAACGTGGGAGGGTGCCGCCAGCCTGAAGCCGGACGGGGAGCTCGACCCGCCCACCCGGCCCCGACCGCCGAACGATCCGCCGACGGCTGGATGTTCGTCCTGTACCAGAGTGGCCGTAACCGGCGGGACTTCACGCCTTCGCCGGCTGCCTCGAACTGGCCGGGGATCCGTCCTTCGTAACCGGTCCCGACTGCGCCCACCACGCCGACGACGTCAACCAGGTGATGGCGGAGCTGATACCACGGCACAACGTCCCCGACGGCATGCTGCTCGGGCGGCGCGGCGACGGCTGGACGTGCGGTTGTTTCGCAGGCGCGTTCGGGAACACGGCCGACCACGGGGAACGTGTGCGACGCTACCCGACGGACATGTCGGACTCAGAGTGGGCGATCGTCCGGCCGCTGCTGCCGGTGCCGGGCTGGGGCCGCCAGCCGGTGGTGGATTGCCACCGCGCGGCCCCTCCCTCCCGGCCACCGACCCGGTCGGCGCTGCCCGCCCCGGGTGTGCTGACCAGCCGGTCGCCACGTTTGCGCGCCTGCTCTCGGCCAGGGGCCACCTTCGTCGGCCCCGCGGCGTAGAGGCGAAGCGGCCGGCGCAGCGGGCTCGGGTGCAGGACCTGATCCTGCGGGTGATCGGCCCGGGCCGCGCAGCCGGACGGTGCACCGGCCCTCGGGGCCGTAGGGAGCGTTGTCGTGCGAGTGCGACGGGTGCTCGCGGGTGCCGCGGCGAGCGCTGTCGAGGCAAACCGCAGGCCGGGTGACCCAGGTCCCCAGTGCTGGTCAGGTTCTCGCGGGGCGGGGGGCGGGAACGGTCGCGTACCCGAGGAGCGGGGCCGTCGAGCAGGTGGATCAGGTGGCCCCGGGTGTCGAGCATCCACCCGTGGCGGAACCGCAGTACCGATTCGTCCAGGGGAGGGGGCCGGTCGGGGTTTGCGTGCGATCTGTACCACGTTGTGTCCGCCGGCGTCCGGTGCTCCGCGGCTCCGGTGCGCCGCACGGCCACACCAGTCCGTCGCGGCGACCTCGGCCTCGGAAGCCGCCGTGTCCGGTGGACACGTGCGCCTGTCAGGCCGCTCGTGTGGTCCTTCCGTGTCGACGCACCCGTCCCCCGGCCTCCGTGGCGCACCATCTTTCGTCATCCGGATGATGGGGGACCACGGGACAGGCCGGGGCGGAGGCCGGGGAGCGCCGGTGGCGGGCGGTGGGTAGGTGGTCAGCGAGGCGGCCCGAGGATGACGTTGCCGTGCAGGGAGGCGGCTTCGCGGAGGCGGTCCGTGTTGAGCTCGAACCCCGCGGGGCGGGGGGTGGTGATGTCGCGTCCGGCATGCCGGAACATCTCCTCGATGCCACCGGGGGTGGTGATGAGGAGGAGGTCCGCGCGATGGGAGGTGATGCGGTAGCTGTGGGGGATGTTGCGGGGCAGGTAGATGGCGCCGCCTTCGGACAGTTCGTGGCATTCGTCGCCGGCCCACACCAGCGCATTGCCCTTGAGGAGGACGAAGACCTCGTCCTCGCGGGTGTGGAGGTGGAAGGGCGGGGCCTCGTCCTTGGGGACGTCGAACAGTCCGACGGTGAGCTTTCCTTCGGTGGCCTGGCTGTCGAGCAGGATGGTGAGCAGCCCGCCGCCGAGCCACTCGAGGGTCTGCTGCTGGTCGGGATTGGCGAGGTAGGGCATGGTCATGCCGGTCTCCGGAATGGATGCGGTGGCCCAGAGGCCGAGGGGGGAGGGGCGAGGCGCCCCGGACGCGGTGGCAGTACTGCGGGTTGGTGCGCGGGCGCCATCGGTGACGCCGGATGTGCCGTGGAGGAGAGAGGCCCTGCTAGCGGCGGGTGAAGCGAGTAATGAGGGTGACGGTGGTGAGGCCCTTGATCATTCCGGCCCTGTTCCAGCTCATGCCGAAGTCATTGCGGTCGATGATGACCTCGGAGCTGAGGGTCACGTCGTCAGGGCCGGCGGACGTGGTGCGGGAGCTGAAGGTGATCGGGCGGGTCCTCCCGAGCACGGTGAGGTGGCCGGTGACCTCGGCGGTTCCGGCGTGGTCGACGGCGACGCCGGTGGCGGCGAAGGTGAACGTCGGATGCCTCTGGACGTCGAAGAAGTCCGCAGAGCGCAGGTGATTGTCGAGCTTGGCCTGCTTGCTGTGGATCGACGCGGCATCGATGGTCAGCGTGCCGTGTACGGAACCGTCGAGGCCGATCTCGCCTTCTCCATCGAGCCGAGTGAAGGCGGCCGTGACCGTGGCCAGCCCCCACACCGACTTCTGCTTGATCTCCACTGATGACCTGGTCGCGTCCAGGACCCAGGAGCCGGCGGTGAGGCCGGATGTTCCGGTGCGGGGTTGGGAGGGGTTGGTCGGGTGGTTCGTCATGGCGACCGCCTTTCATTGTGGGGCAGGGAGTGAGCTTCCGCGCGGAGTTGCTCGGCCGCCGACACCGCGGGCGGGTGCAGCAGTTCCTTCCGCTGCGGTGCCTGCTTGGAGCCCGGTCGTGATCAACTCTCGGTTTCATCGCCCGTGGAAACTAATTTCAGCGTATGATGAAACTATCGTAAGCGGCAAGGGCCGCTCCCGACCGCCCAGGGGCCACCGCGTCCTGAGATGAGGCCGAGGCCCGTGCCCGGCCGGGCCTACGCCGTCCCGGGGCGCCGCATCGCCTGCCGCGGGCCGTGATTGACGACGCTGCTGGCGGGGCTGTTACGGCCCGAAAGACCTCCCCACGAGACACGTACGAAGACGCACGAGGAGCACAGAGTGAGCAACGAGAGCCTGGCCAACCTGCTCAAGGAGGAGCGGCGTTTCGCCCCGCCGGCAGAGCTCGCCGCAGCCGCCAACGTCACCGCGGCCGCG
>NZ_JBFAZB010000070.1:0-37464 GCF_040681575.1 Kitasatospora sp. NPDC051702 | reverse complement strand
CGGTTCTTCGTCTGCTCCCCGCCCGGGTGGTTGTAGGGGGTGGCCGCCTTCTCCGGCCCGGCCGCCCGGCCCGGGTGCGCGGGGGGGGGGGGGGGGGCCGGAGCCCCGCCGCCGCGGTGGAGGACGTCAGGCCGGGCCCGGCCCGGGGCCCTGCGTCAGGCCTTGCGGGCCTCGGGGTGGCGGCTGCACCAGCCCTCCCACGCGGAGGAGACCATCTCCGTCACGCCGTGGCGGGCGTTCCAGCCCAGCTCGCGCCGGATCAGGTCGGCGGAGGCCACCACCCGGGCCGGGTCGCCGGGGCGGCGCGGGGTCACCTCGGCGGTGGTGTCGTAGCCGGTGACCTCGCCGATCACCTCCAGCATCTCCTTGACGCTGACGCCCTCGCCGCGGCCGATGTTGAGCACCAGCGCGGTCTCGCCGGCAGGGTCGGCGGCCAGCCGCTTGGCGGCCGCGACGTGCGCCGAGGCGATGTCGGAGACGTGGATGAAGTCGCGGACGCAGGTGCCGTCCGGGGTGGGGTAGTCGCCGCCGAAGATCCGCGGCGCCTGACCGGCGGTGAGCCGCTCGAAGACCATCGGGATCAGGTTGAAGACCCCGGCGTCGGAGAGCTCGGGGGAGGCCGCGCCGGCCACGTTGAAGTAGCGCAGCGCCACGGTGGACATGCCGTACGCCTTCCCGGCGGCGGCGACCAGCCACTCGCCGGCGAGCTTGGTCTCGCCGTACGGGCTCATCGGCGCGCAGGGGGTGGACTCGGTGACCAGGTCGACGTCCGGCATGCCGTAGACGGCGGCGGACGAGGAGAACAGGAACCGCTTGACCCCGCCCTCGGCGGCGGCCTCCAGGACGGTCTGCAGGCCGATGACGTTCTCGCGGTAGTAGAAGAACGGCTGCTCGACCGACTCGCCGACCTGCTTCTTGGCGGCGAAGTGCAGGATGCCCTCGACCGCGTGCTCGCGGATGGCGGCGTCCAGGGCGGCCCGGTCCAGGGTGGAGCCCTTCACCAGGGCGACGCCCTCCGGGAGGCGGGAGGCGTCGCCGGTGCTGAGGTCGTCGAGGACCGCGACGCGCTCACCGGCGTCGAGCAGCTGGCGGACGACGTGCCCGCCGATGTATCCGGCACCGCCGGTGATCAACCAAGTCATGCCCAGAATCCTAGGGCGTTCGGATTCCTTCGAATGGCGGGCGCGTCGGGCCGTGGATTCGGACAAATCGGTGAAATGCTGACAAAGATTTCCGTGCTCTCAGCGCCGTGACGGATCGGAGGCAGCCAGGTGAGCCGAAAGAAGGAACACACCCGCCCGCTGCCGGCCGGACCGCGGCCGACCGGGCCCAAGGCCCGTCGCACCGCCGATCGCACCGCCGTCCGGGCGGCCGTCATCGGGGCCGCCCGCCGCCGCCGGGCGCTGGCGCCGGGTGCGGTGGCCGTGCTGACCGCCCTGGCGCTGGCCGCGTGCAGCAGCGGCTCCTCCTCGTCCTCGCCCTCCTCCGCGGCGGCCGGCTCGTCCTCCGGTCCGTCCCCGGCCGGGTCGGCCTCCGGGTCGCCCGGGCAGCTCCCCGGCGCCGGCGACCAGCTGCAGGACTCCTACCAGAAGGTGATCGCCGACGTGCTGCCCTCGGTGGTGCAGATCACCACCGGCGACAGCCTCGGCTCCGGGATCGTCTACGACACCGCCGGCGACATCGTCACCAACGCCCACGTGGTCGGCACCGCGACCACCTTCACCGTCACCCTCGCCAACAGCACCAAGTCGCTGGACGCCACCCTGGTCGGCAGCTACCCCGAGTCCGACCTCGCGGTGATCAAGCTGAACGGCTCGCCCGGCGGCCTCAAGCCGGCCGTCTTCGGCGACTCCCGCAAGGTGCAGCTCGGCCAGATCACCCTCGCCATGGGCAGCCCGCTCGGCCTCGCCAGCAGCGTCACCGAGGGCATCGTCTCGGCCACCGCGCGGACCGTCTCCGAGCCCCAGGGCTCGGGATCGCCCGGCGCCACCATCGGCAACATGGTGCAGACCTCGGCGGCCATCAACCCGGGCAACAGCGGCGGCGCGCTGGTCAACCTGGCCAGCCAGGTGATCGGCATCAACACCCTCGCGGCCACCGAGCCCGAGGCCAGCGGCGCGGCCGCGCCCGGCATCGGCTTCGCCATCCCGGCCTCGACCGTCACCAGCATCGCCGACCAGCTCATCAAGCAGGGCAAGGTCACCAACTCCGGCCGGGCCGCGCTCGGCATCACCGCCCGGACCAGCTTCGACCAGCAGTTCCAGCCGGCCGGCGCGGTCATCGTGGCGGTCACCCCGGGTGGCCCGGCCGCCGCGGCGGGGCTGCAGCCCGGTGACGTCATCACCAGGATCGGGGACACCCCGATCGACTCGCTGAACGCGCTCACCACCGCGCTCGCCTCGCTCACCCCCGGCAGCAAGGTCACCGTCACCTACACCCGGGACGGCAAGAGCCAGACGGCCGACGTCACCCTCGGCACGCTGCAGACCCCCTAGACCCGGGACGGCCCGGCCGGGCCGCACGCCGCGCAAGGGTTCCGCGGACCGGCCGCCGCACCGGACGGCGCCGGGACCCCGTCACTGCCTCGACGGGGTCCCGGCGCCCGGCCGTGTCCGGAGGCTCCGGGCGGGGCTCCGGGCGTGCGGGGGAGCTCCGGGCAGGCGGCGGCGGTGCTCAGTGGCGGCCCGTGCGGGTGCGCCAGGGCAGCTCCACGGTCACGCTGGTCGGGCCGCCCTCGGGGCTCTCCACCAGGAAGACCCCGTCCACCGCGCGGACCCGCTCGGCCAGCCCCGCCAGGCCGCTGCCCGGGTACGGGGCCGCGCCGCCCCTGCCGTCGTCCTGGACCAGCACCATCAGCTGGTCGTCCGAGCGCCAGACGTCGACCGACGCGGTCGTGGCGCCGGCGTGCTTGGAGACGTTGGTGAGCAGCTCGCTCACGGTGAAGTAGGCGATGCCCTCGACCGCCGAGTCCGGGCGCCCGGCCGGGCCGTCCGCCTCCCCCAGGTCGACGTTCACCTTCACCCCGCCCGGCACCGTGCAGCGGGCGGCGACCGCGGACAACGCGGCGTCCAGGCCGCGGTCGGTGAGCACCGCCGGGTGGATGCCCCGGGCCAGGTCGCGCAGCTCCTGCAGGGCCAGCTTCACCTCGCCGTGCGCGTTGTCGACCATCCTGGTGGCCGCGCGCACGTCGTCCTCGCTCTCGACCTCGCGCAGCCGCTCCTTGGCCATGCCGAGGTCCACGGCCAGCGCGACCAGCCGGGCCTGGGCGCCGTCGTGCAGGTCGCGCTCGATCCGGCGCAGGTCGGCGGCGGCGGTGTCGACCACCGTGCCGCGGTCGTCCTCCAGCTCGCGCACCCGCTCGGCCAGCGCGCCCGGGAAGAGCAGCGCCTCGACCAGGATCCGGTCCGTCGCGGCCAGCATCCGGACCACCCAGGGCAGCACCGGGAAAAGTGCGATGATCGAGACCAGGGTCAGCGTGAAGCTCAGGATGCCCCAGGGCAGCATCAGCATGTTGTAGAGGGTGGAGCGCCAGCTCAGCAGGTCGGTCAGGTGGGCGGTGGTGAAGCCGACCATCCCCGGCCGGCGCCGCCGCACCGGCTCCGGCTCGTGGATGTCGGAGCCGTACGCGGACCGGGCCCGGCGGCGGGCCGGCCCGCCGAGGGCGCGGCAGCCGGCCAGCCCGGCGGCCAGCAGCGGCAGGCCGATCACGGTGACCGCCAACCCCAGGCCGGTCGAGACCATGACGACGGCGAACGTGAAGCCGGCGATGCCGAGCGGCAGGTTGAGCATCAGGTGCCCGGCCTGCCGCCACATCCGTGCGCCGTACAGCGGCGGGCGCTCCATGCGCGCGTCCTGCTCCCTGATGGCGTCGACGGCGCGTCGGTGCGGAGGCTTCATCTGGATCTACCGTCCCTCTCGGTCGAGCTGGTGGACCAAGCTTCCCGAACCGGGGGCGGTGGGGGCCATGGGGGTGATACATCTTCCGGGACGGGGGTTATCCCTACCCCTCCCCTGGTCGTCGGGCCACTCCCTGGTGTTCACCGGGGTGTCCACCGGACGTCTTGCGGAGCGGGCAGGGTTCGGGCGGAGCGGAGCCGTCCCCTTAGACTCACGCATTGGCCATGGTTATGACCGTGCGAGGAAACGTCGGAGAACTGCCGCGAGGGCTGTTCACGGCCGAGGTGGAGGGCGAAGGCATGGAGGGGCGGCACACGGCTGCCGTCGCGGCCGACCCGGCGGTCGGCGGCGGCTACTTCGACGCGTACGCCGCGATGGGTCTGCTGGCCGTCATCGGGGTGCTCTTCGTCATCGTGGCGTTCACCGCCAACCGTCTGCTGCGGCCGGTGGTGTACTCGCCCGAGAAGCTCCTCGCCTACGAGTGCGGCGTGGACCCGGTGGGCGAGGACTGGGCGCACACCCAGATCCGCTACTACGTGTACGCCTTCCTCTACGTGATCTTCGCGGTGGACGCGATCTACCTGTTCCCGTGGGCGACGGTCTTCGCCTCCGCCGGGTACGGCGCCGGAACGCTGGTCGAGATGTTCCTCTTCATCGGCTTCCTCGCGGTCGGCCTGCTCTACGCCTGGAAGAAGGGCGTTCTGGAATGGACGTGACGCACAACCACTCGCACGGCGCCCAGGGCGGGCCCGTCCCGCTCGGCCTGCCGGACCCGTCGCGCCCCGGCGCCGTCGAGCGCCGCGCCATCGGCCCGCTGGCCCGGCTCGCGCCGGACCCGGTCAAGGTGGTGCTCAACTGGGGGCGCCGCTACAGCCTGTGGTGCTTCAACTTCGGCCTGGCCTGCTGCGCGATCGAGTTCATCGCCGCGTCCATGGCCAAGCACGACTTCATCCGGATGGGAGTCATCCCGTTCGCGCCCGGCCCCCGACAGGCCGATCTGATGATCGTCTCGGGGACGGTGACCGACAAGATGGCCCCCGCCGTCAAGCGCCTCTACGAGCAGATGCCCGAGCCGAAGTACGTCATCTCCTTCGGCGCCTGCTCCAACTCCGGCGGCCCCTACTGGGACTCCTACTCGGTGACCAAGGGCGTCGACCAGATCATCCCGGTCGACGTCTACGTGCCCGGCTGCCCGCCGCGGCCCGAGGCGCTGCTGCAGGGCATCCTCAAGCTGCAGGAGAAGATCGCGGCCGAGTCGCTGCCCGGCCGCTACACCGCGCCCGCCGCCGCGCTGCGCCGCCCGCTCGTCGCGGGGCCCGGCGCGCCGCAGGACCGGCCGGTCCCGACGGAGACCTCGCCCGAAGGGGGAGCCTCGTGAATCCCGCCGAGCAGTACGCGGCGTCGGTCGGGGAGTGGGCGACCGGCGCCGAGGCTTACGGGCTGATCACCGTCGACGTGCCGGCCGAGCACTGGACCGAGGCGCTCACCAGCGTCCGCGACGTGCTGGGCCTGCGCTACTTCGACTGGCTGAGCGCCGTCGACGAGCTCGCCGACGGCTTCTCCGTCGTCGCGCACCTCGCCTCCGCCGACACCGCGGGCGCCGTCCGCCACCTGGCGCTGCGCACCAGGGTGCCGCGGGACGCGGCCTCGCTGCCGACGGCCGTCCCGGTCTACGCGGGCGCCGCCTGGCACGAGCGCGAGACCCACGAGATGTTCGGCATCGACTTCCCCGGGCACCCCTACCTGGCCACCCTGCTGCTGCCGGACGGCTTCGAGGGGTACCCGCTGCGCAAGGAGTTCGTGCTCGCGGCCCGGGTCGCCAAGGCCTGGCCGGGCGCCAAGGAGCCGGGCGAGTCGGACCACGGCGACGGGCCGGTCCGGCGCAAGATGCAGCCGCCCGGTGTGCCGGACCCGAACGAGTGGGGGCCGCTCAAGGGCACCCTGCCGCCGGTCGCCGAGCGGCCCGCGCGCGGTGCGCGGGCGGCGGGCGCGGCGGCGCGGACGCCCCGGGCGGCCGCTGCCGGTGGCGCCGGCGCCGAGGGCGCGCCCGTGCGGGCGGACCGGCCGCGGCGGACCAGGTCGGTGGCCGAGGGATCGGCGAGCCAGGCCGGGGAGCCGACCGCCGGTGCCGAGGGCGCGGCCGCCGGCGCCGAGGGTGCGCCGCTGCGGGCCGATCGGCCGCGGCGGACCAGGTCGGTCTCGGCCGGGTCGGTCAGCCAGGCCGCGGAGCCCACGGCGGCGGAGCCGACCGCGGCACCGGCCGCCGGTGCCCCTGCCGAGGCCGCTGCGCCCGCCGGGCCGGCTGTGCCCGCTGAGGCCGTCGAGGCCGCCGAGGCCGCCGAGCCCAAGGCCGGACGGCCGGCGCCCGCGCGGACCCAGTCCTCCGACGCGCCCTGGCACAACCCGGTGCCCGCCCACGCCGAGCCTTCCGGGCCCGCGGCGCCGGCGGAGCCCGCGGGCGAGCAGGCCGAGCGGGACGAGCAGGACGAGACCCCGGCCCGACCGGCCGACCAGGACGGAGACGGCGCGTGAACCTGCTCGACACGGTGCTGCGCTGCGTCGCCACCCTGGTCGTCTTCCTGGTCTTCCCGCTGGTCATCGGCCAGACCGAGCACAAGGTCATGGCGCACATGCAGGGCCGGCTCGGCCCGATGTACGCGGGCGGCTTCCACGGCTGGGCGCAGCTCGTCGCCGACGGCGTGAAGTTCGCGCAGAAGGAGGACATCGTCCCGGCCGGGGCGGACCGCCGGATCTTCCAGCTGGCGCCCGCCGTCTCGCTGCTGCCGTACCTGTTCGTGCTGCTGGCGATCCCGGTCGGCCCGGACGGCTTCGTCGGCCAGGCGATCGACGCCGGCCTGTTCTTCGTGCTGGCCGTGATGGGCGTCGGCGTGATCGGCAAGCTGATGGCCGGCTGGGCCTCGGCCAACAAGTTCTCGCTGCTCGGCGGTCTGCGCACGGCCGCGCAGCTGATGTCCTACGAGCTGCCGATGGTGCTGGCGGCGGCCTCGGTGGCGATGGCCGCCGGCACCCTCTCGCTGCCCGGGATCCTCGACACCTGGCAGTGGTACTGGCTGCCCTGGCAGCTCATCGGCGCGTTCGTGTTCTTCACGGCCGGCCTGGCCGAGCTGCAGCGCCCGCCGTTCGACATGCCGGTGGCCGACTCCGAGATCATCTTCGGCGCGTACACCGAGTACACCGGCCTGCGCTTCGCGCTCTTCCTGCTGTCCGAGTACGTGGGCATCCTCGTGGTGTCCGCGCTGACCGCGGTGCTGTTCCTGGGCGGCTGGCACGGCCCGATGTCCGACCAGCTCGGCTGGCTCTGGATGGTCCTGAAGACCTTCGCGCTGGCCTTCGTGGTCATCTGGCTGCGGGTCACCTACCCGCGTCTGCGCGAGGACCAGCTGATGCGCTTCGCGTGGACCGTGCTGATCCCGCTCGCCCTCGTCCAGCTCGCCCTCACCGGCGTCATCAAGGTGGCGATCTCATGAGTTTCCCCGGTGCCGGCCTCGCCAAGGGCCTGGCCGTGACGCTGCGGACGATGACGAAGAAGAGCGTCACCGCGCAGTACCCCGACGTGCAGCCGGTGCTGCCGCCGCGTTCGCGCGGCGTCATCGCGCTGCTGGAGGAGAACTGCACCGTCTGCATGCTCTGCGCGCGCGAGTGCCCGGACTGGTGCATCTACATCGACTCCCACAAGGAGACGCTGCCCGCCGCCGACCCGAACGCCCGGGCCCGCACCCGCAACGTGCTCGACCGCTTCGCCATCGACTTCTCGCTCTGCATGTACTGCGGGATCTGCATCGAGGTGTGCCCCTTCGACGCGCTGTTCTGGTCGCCCGAGTTCGAGTACGCCGAGACCGACATCCTGGAGCTGACCCACGAACGGGACCGGCTGCGCGAGTGGATGTGGACCGTCCCGGCGCCGCCGGCGCTGGACCCGGCGGCCGAGGAGCCCAAGGAGATCGCCGCCGCGCGCAAGGCGGCGGACAAGCTCGCGGCCGCAGCCGCCGCGGCCGAGGAGAAGGGTGAGGGAGCATGAGCGCCGCCACCCTGCTCGCGGCGACCGGTCCACTGGAGCCGGCCGCCCGTTCGTTCCTGTCCCCGACCGGGGTCGAGGTCGTCTTCCTGCTGGTCGGCGTCGTCGTGCTCGGCTCCGCCGTGGTCGCCGTCACCACCAAGCAGCTGGTCCACGCCGCGCTCTGGCTGGTCGTCGCGCTCGGCGGGCTGGCGGTGGAGTTCCTGCTGCTCACCGCCGAGTTCATCGCCTGGGTGCAGGTGCTGATCTACCTCGGCTCGGTGGTCGTCCTGGTGCTGTTCGGGCTGATGCTCACCAAGGCGCCGATCGGACGCTCACCGGACGCCGACTCCAAGAACCGCTGGGTGGCCCTGGTCGTGGCGCTGGCCACGGCGGGGACGCTGGTGACGCTGGTCGTCGACGCCTTCCGGACCTCCTGGATCGACCTCGGCGCGGGCGGCGGCTCGGCCGCCGTCACCGGGGAGAGCCTGTTCCGCCACTGGGTGCTGCCCTTCGAGGCGCTGTCCGTGCTGCTGCTCGCGGCGCTGGTCGGCGCGATCGTGCTGTCGCGCGGCTCCGGGCGCCGGGTGCCGGCGCCGCGGGCGGGCCGGCTGCGCGCCGGGCGGCCCGTCGGGTCGAACGGGACCGTCGCCGCGACGGTGCCCCGGCCGGCCCCGGAGGCCCCCGCCGCGACCACCTCTGAGCAGGAGGGCTGATGCACCTCGCCTACCCCGTCGTCCTCGCCGCGCTGCTGTTCGGCGTCGGCGTGTACGGCGTGCTCGCCCGGCGCAACGCCGTCCTGGTGCTGATGTCCGTCGAGCTGATGCTCAACGCCGTCAACCTCGACCTGGTCGCCTTCGACACCTGGCTGCACGACTCGCTGCACGCCGGTCAGGCGCTCACCCTGTTCACCATCACCCTCGCCGCCGCCGAGATCGGCCTGGGGCTCGCCATCGTCCTGCTGCTCTTCCGGGCCCGGGGCACCGCCGACATCGACCGGGCCACCGCGCTCGGCGACCCGGCCGAGCCGCTCGCCGAGGAGGCGCCGGCCGGAGCCGAGGCGCTGAAGGGCCAGGCCGCCGCATGAACCTCGCCCTGCCCGTCCTCGTTCCCGTGCTGCCCGCGCTCGGTGCCGCCGCGACGCTGAGCGTCGGCCGCAAGGCCCCCGGGCTGGCCCGTCCGCTGGCGATCGTGCCGGTCGCCGTCTCGGGCGTGCTCGCCCTGGTGGTCGCGCTCCAGCTCGGCACCGGTCAGTCCCTCGACGCGGCCACGCGGCTCACCCCGACCGGTGGCCCGGACATCGGGCTCGCCCTCCACCTGGACGGCTACAGCTCGCTGATCTCCGTGCTGGTCGGCCTCGTCGCCACCTGCGTGCAGGTCTACTCGACGGCGTACCTGAAGAAGGACCCGCGCTACCCGTCCTACGCGGCGCTGGTCTCGCTGTTCACCGCGGCGATGTTCCTGGTCGTCTACTCCGGCGACCTGATCGTGCTGCTGGTCGGCTGGGAGGTCATGGGCATCTGCTCGTACTTCCTGATCGGCCACCACTGGGAGACCGAGGACGCCCGCTCGGCCTCGCTGAAGGCCTTCCTGGTCACCAAGCTCGGCGACGTGCCGTTCCTGTTCGGGATCTTCCTGCTCGGCGCGGACGCCGGCAGCTTCCGGATCACCGACGTGCTGGCCGCCGCCACCGACGGGCGGCTCGGCCACCCGACGCTGATCGCGCTGCTGCTGCTCGCCGGCGTGGCCGGCAAGAGCGCGCAGTTCCCGCTGCACACCTGGCTCCCGGACGCGATGGCCGGCCCGACGCCGGTCTCCGCGCTGATCCACGCCGCCACCATGGTCGCGGCCGGCATCTACCTGGTCGCCCGGCTGCTGCCGGTGTTCCTGCTCTCGGGCGCGGCGCTGGTCGTGCTCGCGGTGATGGCCGCCGTGACGATGATCGGGTCGGCTGTCTGCGCGCTCGCCCAGGACGACCTCAAGCGGGTGCTCGCCTACTCCACCGTCGGCCAGCTCGGCTACATGGCCGGGGCGCTGGCCAGCGGCGACCGCGAGGCCGCCGTCTTCCACCTGGTCAGCCACGGCGCGTTCAAGGCGCTGCTGTTCCTGGCCGCCGGTGTGGTGATCCACGCCGCGCACACCAACTCGATCTCCGCGATGTCCCGGATCCCGGGGCTGCGCAAGCGCGTCCCGGACGCCTACTGGACGATGGGCATCGGGCTCGTCGCCCTGGTGGGGCTGCCGCCGTTCTCCGGCTTCTTCAGCAAGGAGGCGGTGCTGACCGCCGCCGAGCACGCCGCCGACGGCGAGGCGCTCACCAACGGGCTCGGCCCGTCCTCGGCCGTCCCGGAGGCGGCCGGCTGGATCGTGCTGGTCTCGGCCGCGCTCACCGCGCTGCTCACCGCCGCGTACGCGGCACGGCTGTTCCTGGTCGCGTTCCACAGCCCGACCGGTGCCGCCGCGAAGGCACCGGAGGTCGTGCCCGCCCCGGACGCCGCCTCGGTGGTGGCCGACCACGAGGCCGGCGCCCCGTACTCGCCCGAGCTCGACGAGGCCGACCCGGCCAGCCCCGAACCGCCCGCGATGCGCTGGCCGCTCTGGGTGCTGGCGGTGCCGACCATGGGCTTCGGCATCGCCGGGGTCCGCTCGGACTGGCTGCCCGCGCTGCTGGACGGCGGCTCGCTGCGGCCCTCCGCGGTCACCGCGGTGATCGGCACCGGGCTCGCCGTGATCGGTCTGCTCGCGGCGTACGGCGCCTGGCGCTCGGCGACCTCCCGGCAGAGCACCGGCCGGGCGACGGTGCCCGGGCAGGCGGGAGCCCCGGTCGCCGACGTGGTCGTCGCCGACCCCGGGCGCACCCTGCTCGGTCCGCTGTTCGGCCCGGCCCGGCGCGGCTTCGGCGTCGACCGGCTGTACCACGTGCTGTTCGTCCGACCGGTGACCGCCGCCGCCGGACTGGTCCGCTTCCTCGACCGCGAGGTCGTCGAGACCTACGTGCGCGGCACCGGGGTCGGTGCCAACCTGCTCGGCCGGGCCGTCCGGCTCGCGCAGACCGGCAACGCGCAGACCTACCTCAGCGCCCTGCTCGCCGGCGTCGTCCTGCTGGCCGTCCTGGTGGCGGTGTAGCCGGATGCCCCACCACCTCCCCCCGATGCCGACCGCCGCCCGTAGGAGCCCCCGATGAACGCAGTCCTCATCGCCCTCCTGGTGCTGCCGCTGCTCGGCGCCGCGCTCACCCTGGCGCCGGTGTTCGGCCCGGAGCCGGCCGCCGCCGACCGGCGGGCGCTGCGGTTGAACAGCGTCCTCACCGGCGCGGTGCTGCTGCTCGCCGTCGCCCTGGCGGCGGGCTTCGACCAGGACGAGCCCGCCCGGATGCAGGCCACCACCGACGTGGCCTGGATCCCGGCCCTGGACGTGCGCCTGCACCTCGGCGTGGACGGCGTCTCGCTGCCGCTGATCGTGCTGACCGCGCTGCTCACCTTCCTCTGCGCGCTGTACTCGGAGAAGCGCCTGCCCTCGGGGGAGGGCGTCCCCTCGGCGCGCTCCTTCGTCGGCCTGTTCCTGCTGCTCGAGGTCGGCATGCTCGCGACCTTCGCCGTGCTGGACCTCCTGCTCTTCTTCCTGGCCTTCGAGATCGTGCTGATCCCGATGTACTTCCTGATCGCCCGCTGGGGGAGCGGTGCGAAGGCCCCGGCCGCCAACCGGTTCATCCTGTACACGCTGCTCGGCTCGGCCGTGATGCTGCTCGGCTTCCTGCTGGTCGGCAGCAAGGCCGGAACCTTCGACATGCAGGCCCTGGCCGCCGCGCACGGCGCAGGCCTGAGCCACACCACCCAGGTCGTCGCCGCGCTGGCGATCATGGTCGGGCTCGCGGTCAAGGCCCCCGCCTGGCCGCTGCACAGCTGGCTCCCGGACGCGCACACCGCCGCCCCGACCGTCGGCTCGGTGCTGCTGGCCGGCGTGCTGCTGAAGATGGGCACCTACGGCCTGGTCCGCGTCCTCCTCCCGGTCGTCCCGGACGGCACCGCCACGCTCGCCCCCTACCTGGGCGCGTTCGCCGCCGTCGGCATCGTCTACGGCTCGCTGGCCTGCCTGGCACTCGCCCGCCCCGGCGCCAAGGGCGACCTCAAGCGCCTGATCGCGTACTCCTCCGTCGGCCACATGGGCTTCGTCCTGCTGGGCATCGCCTCCCTCACCCCGGCGGGCGTCAACGGCGCGCTGTTCGCCAACATCGCGCACGGGCTGATCACCGGCCTGCTGTTCTTCGTGGTCGGCGCGGTCAAGGACCGCTACGGCACGGCGGACCTGGACACCCTCTCGGGAGCCACCGGCGCCGCCCTGTACGGGCGGGCGCCGCGGATCGGCGCACTGCTCGCCTTCGCCGCCGTCGCCAGCCTGGGCCTGCCCGGTCTGGCCGGGTTCTGGGGCGAGCTGCTCGCCATGTTCGGCGCGTTCGACCCGGCCGAGGGCCTGTCGAGGCCCGCGTTCGTCACCTACATGGTCCTGGCCGGCCTCGGCACCCTCCTCACCGCCGCCTACCTGCTGATCGTGGTCAGGCGCGTCTGCATGGGCGACCCCGAGCAGCCCGCGCCGGTGGCGCAGGTCGCCGACCTGCGCCCGTACGAGGCCGTCAGCTGGACGCCGCTGGCCGCCCTCACCCTGCTCGCCGGCCTCTGGCCCGCGCTCCTGCTCGGCCTCTCCGACCCCGCCGTCAAGCACCTCCTCGGAGGTGGCTGACCGTGCTCGGAGCCCAGACCGCCGCACTCGGACCTCACTCCACGGGGCAGCACACTGTGACCTCCCTCGCCGTAGCCAACCCGGGCAGCCTGATCCAGTCCGTGGACTGGGTGGCGATCGCGCCCCCGCTGATCGCCGCCGTGGCGGCCGTCGCCGTCCTGGTCACCGACCTGTTCCTGCCCGAGCGGCACAGGAAGTGGCTCGGCCGCCTCACCGCCGCCGGACTCGCCCTCGCCCCCATCGCGCTCCTCCCCCTGACCGGGGGATCACCCCGGGCGACCTTCTGTGTGCAGAACGTAGCAGGCGCCACTGACAGCGCCGGCTGTTCGTACGTCGCCGACCACTTCGCCCTGGTGTTCCAGCTGCTCGCGCTCGGCGGCGCCCTGATCGCCGCCCTGCTCTCGGCGCACACCGTCGAGGAGGAGCGGCTGCCCGGCGGCGAGTACTGGTTCCTGCTGCTCTCCAGCGCCACCGGCGCCGCGCTGCTGCCGGCCTCCCGGGACCTCGCCACCATGGTGATCGCGCTGGAGGTCGCCTCGCTGCCGGCCTTCGCCCTGGTCGCGCTGCGCCGGGACGGCCGGGGGGCCGAGGCCGCGCTCAAGTTCTTCGTCTCCTCCGTCACCGCGACCGCCGTGATGCTGCTCGGCATCGGGTTCGTCTACGCGGCCGGCGGCAGCCTCCACCTGGCCGCCGTCGCGCAGGGCCTGGAGCACGCCCCCGCCCAGCTCAGGCCGCTCGCCGAGGCGGGCGCCGTGCTGACCCTGGTCGGCTTCGCCTTCAAGGTCGCCGCCGTGCCGTTCCACTTCTGGGTGCCGGACACCTACACCGGCGCCCCGCTGCCGGTGGCCGGCTACCTCTCGGTGGTCGGCAAGGCGGCCGGCCTCTCCGGCCTCGCGCTCGCCACCACCATCGCCTTCCGCCCGTACGCGCACACCTGGGGCCTGGTGCTCGCGGTGCTCGCCGCCGTCACCATGACGGTGGGCAACGTCGGCGCGCTGCGCCAGCGCTTCGACACCCGCTACAGCGCGGTGCGGCTGCTGGCCTGGTCCTCCGTCGGCCAGGCCGGGTACCTGCTGGTGCCGCTGGCCGCCGCGGGCTACGCGCCCACCGGCGCCGACCCGCTCGGCGCCACCGCCGCGTACGCGCTGATCTACGGCGTGGTCAACCTCGGTGCGTTCGGCGTGGTGGCGGCGGTCGGCCGCCGGGCCGGGACCAGCGTGGACGACTTCCGCGGCCTGTTCGCCCGCCGCCGCTGGACGGCCCTGGCGCTCGCCTTCTTCCTGCTCTGCCTGGCAGGGCTGCCGCCCGGCGTGATCGGCCTGTTCGGCAAGGTCGTGGTGTTCCGCGCGGCCGTCGACGCCGGGCTCGGCTGGCTGGCCGTCGTGATGGCCGCCAACGTGGTCGTCGCCCTGTACTACTACCTGCTCTGGACCGCCCGGATCTTCGCCCCGGCGACGGCGGACGAGGCGGCGGGCGGGGCGGCGGGCGGGGCCGGCGACGAGCGGCGCCTGCCGGTCGGCCTGACCGCGACGCTGGGCCTGACCGCCTCGGTGGCCGTGGTCCTCTCGCTCGCCCCCCAGCTCGTCCTCCAGGTCGCGGGCGGCTCCCTCTTCTAGCCGACCTCGGTCGGTCCCGCCCCGCCCGCACCGGTGCTCCGGCGCGGGCGGGGCCGGGCGGCCCTCGTCACGGGGTGCCGGCGCCGCGGCGGTGCGACGCCGGTCAGGGGGAACAAGGCCCTGGTCCCCGCCCGTTGACCGGGCAAGAGGGACGAGGCAGAAAGGGCTTCCCCACCGCACCACTGGAGGGCCTGACGTGCACCGCCGGCACAACGGACTGAGGACCGCCGTCCTGCTCGGCGGCCTCTCGGCGCTGATCCTGGTGATCGGCAGCTTCTTCGGCCGAACCGGCTTCGTGATCGCCCTGGTGGTCGCCCTCGGCACCAACGCGTACGCCTACTGGAACAGCGACAAGCTGGCGCTGCGGGCCATGCGGGCCCGCCCGGTCAGCGAGATCGAGGCGCCCCGGCTGTACCGGATCGTCCGCGAGCTCTCCACCTCGGCCCGCCAGCCGATGCCCCGCCTCTACCTGTCGCCGACGCCCGCCCCGAACGCCTTCGCCACCGGCCGCAACCCGCGCAACGCCGCGGTCTGCTGCACCGACGGCATCCTGCAGCTGCTGGACGAGCGGGAGCTGCGGGGCGTGCTCGGGCACGAGCTGAGCCACGTCTACAACCGGGACATCCTGATCTCCTCGGTCGCGGGGGCGCTCGCCTCGGTGGTGATGTTCCTGGTGAACTTCGCCTGGCTGATCCCGTTCGGCCGCAGCGACGACGACGACGGGCCGGGCCTGTTCGGCCTGCTCGCCATCATGATCCTCGGCCCGCTCGCCGCCGGGCTCATCCAGCTGGCGGTCAGCCGCTCCCGCGAGTACCAGGCCGACGCCGACGGCGCCCGGATCACCGGGGACCCGATCGCCCTGGCCAGCGCCCTGCGCAAGCTGGACGCCGGCACCCGCCGGCTGCCGCTGCCGCCCGAGCCGCAGCTCCAGACGGCCAGCCACATGATGATCGCCAGCCCGTTCCGCCCCGGCGAGGCGGGTGCCCGGCTCTTCTCGACCCACCCGCCGATGGCCGAGCGCATCGCCCGGCTGGAGCGGATGGCGGGCCACCGGTAGCGGGCCCGCTCAGCCGGCCGCGGCCTCGTAGGCCCGGCGCAGGCGGCGGACCCCCTCGACGGCGTGGGCGGTGCTCTCCGCCGCGGCGTAGCTGAGCCGCAGGTGCGGGGCCGGGGGTTCGGCGGCGTGGTACGGGCGGCCGGGGGTGATCTGGACGCCGGCGCGCAGCGCGGCCGCGGTGAGCGCGCCGTCGTCGACGCCGTCCGGGAGCCGCAGCCACAGGTGGTACCCGCCGCGGTTGTGGGCGCCGACCAGCCCGGGCAGCTCGCGGTTCAGGGCGGCGACGGTGGCGGTCCGGCGGTCCTTCAGCTCGGTGCCGAGGGTGCGCAGGTGGCGGGCCCAGCCGGGGTCGGCGACCAGCTCCAGGGTCGCCTCCTGGAGCGGCCGCGGCACGAAGAAGCTGTCCACCACCTGGGTGGCGCGCAGCCGGGCCAGCGCCGGGCCGCGGGCGGTGAGGGCGCCGACCCGCAGGTTGGGCGAAGCGGCCTTGGTCAGCGAGCGCAGGTGCACCACGACGCCGTCCGGGTCGTCGGCGGCGAGCGGGCGCGGCAGCGCGGGGGCGTCGGAGTGGACGAGCAGCCGGGCGAAGTCGTCCTCGACGACGAACGCGCCGGCCGTCCGGGCGATCCGCAGCACCTCGGCGCGCCGGGCGGGCGAGAGCACCGCACCGGTGGGGTTCTGGAACAGCGGCTGGCAGACGAATACCCGTGCCCGGGTGGCGTCGAAGGCGTCGGCGAGCAGGTCGGTGCGGACGCCGTCGGCGTCGACCGGGACGGGGACCGGCCGCAGTCCGGCCGCCCGGACGACCGCGAGGATGCCCGAGTACGTCGGCGACTCGACCAGGACGGGGGAGCCGGGCGCGGCGAGCGAGCGCATGGCCACGGTGAGGCCGCTCTGCCCGCCGGCGGTGATCAGGACGTCCCCGGTGCCGATCGGGCCGCCCTGGCCGCCGATGCCGCGGGCGAACCAGCCGCGCAGTTCGGTGAGGCCGTCGGTGGGCGGGCGGTCCCAGGCGCCCGGGCGGCGGCCGGCCCGGGCGAGCGCGGCGGCCAGCAGCCGTTCGGGCAGCAGCGAGGCGTGCGGGTAGCCGCTGTTCAGGTCGACGACGTCGGGCGGGGGCACCCGGAGGGTGGCGAACACCGGTGCGGCGAGCAGGTCGCGCGGGCCGGAGTCGGCGCTCAGGGCGACCTCCTGCCAGGAGAGGTCGCCGGGGCGGGCGGTGGACGGGACGCCGGCGGGGGCGCCGCCGGTGAAGGCCGCGGCCCGGAACACGCCTGCGCCGGGCCGGGAGACGACCAGGCCTTCGGCGGAGAGCACCGCCATCGCCCGGGAGACCGTCACCGGACTGACCTGGTGGCGTTCCATCAGCGCCCGGCTGGAGGGCAGCTTTCGGCCCTCCGGGTAGCGCTCGACCTCAGCCCGCAGGGTATCGGCGAGTTCGGTGACACTGCTACGCTCGTTCATGACGGCACAAGATAGCGCTATCCACCCGATCGCGATAGCACCGCGGACCCCCGCCTCCGGCACCGCGCTGGCGGCCCTCGGGGTGGCCTCCTTCTCCCTCAGCTTCCCCGCCACCGCGTGGGCCCTGTCCGGCTTCGGCCCGTGGAGCGCCACCGGACTGCGCGGCGCCGTCGCCGGCCTGCTCGCCGCCGGCTACCTGGCGGCCGTCCGGGCCCCGCTGCCGGAACGCCGGCACTGGCCCGCGCTGCTGGTGGTGGCGGGCGGCTGCGTGCTGGGCTTCCCGCTGCTGACCACGCTCGCCCTGCGGACCTCCTCGACGGCGCACTCGGCGGTGGTCATCGGCGTGCTGCCGCTGGCCACGGCGGTGTTCGCGGCGCTGCGCACCGGGCGGCGGCCGTCCCGGGCGTTCTGGGCGGCGGCGCTGGCCGGTGCGGTGGCGGTGCTCGCCTTCACACTGCTGCAGAGCCACGGCCGACCGGGCGTCGCGGACCTCTACCTGGTGGCCGGCCTGCTGGTGTGCGCGGCCGGGTACGCGGAGGGCGGGCGGCTCTCCCGCGCTCTGCCGGGCGCCCAGGTGATCGCCTGGGCGGTGGTGGCCGCGCTGCCGGTGACGCTGCTGACCACCGCGCTCGCGCTGCCCGCCGAGCCGGTGCACCTCGGTGCGAAGGCGCTGGCCGGGCTGGCGTACACGGCGGGGGTGTCGCAGTTCGGCGGCTTCGTGCTCTGGTACCGGGGGATGGCCGCGATCGGGGTGCCGAGGGCGAGTCAGCTCCAGCTGGCGCAGCCGCTGCTGACGCTGGTCTGGTCGGTGCTGCTGCTGGACGAGGACCTGCCGGCGGCCGCGCCGGTGACGGCGGTGGTGGTGCTGGTCTGCATCGCCGTCACCCAGCGGGCCCGGGCCTGATGCGTGCGGCGGGCCCGCGGCCGGGTGCGGCGCGGGCCCGCCGGTCCGGAGGGGCCGGACGGTCTGGCGAGGCCGGAGAGGCCGGACGGGCCGGACGGTCCGGAGAGGCCGGGCGGCCCGTGGCGGGTCGCCCGGTCAGTCCGTCTCGGGCCGGTAGACGCAGAGCGCCCAGATAACGAAGGCGTCCAGCGCGATCACGATGATCGACCAGAGCGGGTAGTACGGCAGCGACAGGAAGCTCTCGACCGCGCTGAGCGAGGCGAGGAAGATGCCGACGTACCGGGCCCACCCGGCGCCGGTGATCACGAAGTAACCGACGGCCGCGAGCAGCAGACCCATGATCAGATGGATCCAGCCCCAGCCGGTGAGGTTGAACTTGAAGACGTAGTTCGGGGTGGTGACGAAGACGTCGTCGTTGGCGATCGCCATGATGCCCCGGAACACGTCCAGCACGCCGTTGAGCATCATCATCACGCCCGCGAACACCACGCCGCCGGTCACCCACCCGGAGTTGGCCCTACTGCTCGAGCTGCTCATGGGTTCCTCCTGTGCCGAAGCCACTGGGGGCGGTCGCCCCGGGGCGGTCGACCCGCACGGCCGAACGGGTGTGCCGACTACGACCGTCCGCCGGGCCGTGCCCGCGGGCAACCGGTCCGCGCCTGTTCGGGTGACGTGCCGCGCGCGCCCCGGGCCGCCGCCGCGGCCCGCTGGTACTGGTGGACCGGGTACTGGCCGGGCCCGGTGCGGCCCCGAGCACGGGAGGCGCGCCGCGTGACGCTGTTGCCGAAGGACGTCGTGGACCGGGGCCCGCGCCCGCCCCGCACCCCCCGGGCGGACCGCCTGCGGCGCGCCGCCCGGCGGCGGCGGGGCCGGGCCCTGGTCGGCTGGCTCACCACCACCGACCACAAGCGGATCGGCACCCTCTACATCACCACGTCGTTCGTCTTCTTCCTGGCCGGCGGGGTGATGGCGCTGCTGATGCGGCTCGAACTGGCCCGGCCCGGGCTGCAGCTGATGGACAACGAGCAGTTCAACCAGCTGTTCACCATGCACGGCACGATCATGCTGCTGATGTTCGCGACCCCGCTGTTCGCCGGCTTCGCGAACTGGATCATGCCGCTCCAGCTCGGCGCCCCGGACGTCGCCTTCCCCCGGCTGAACGCACTCGCCTACTGGCTCTACCTGTTCGGCTCGCTGATCGCCGTGTCCGGCTTCCTGACGCCCGACGGCGCCGCCGACTTCGGCTGGTTCGCCTACGCGCCGCTGAACGGCGCCGAGCACAGCCCCGGGATCGGCGCCGACCTGTGGATCATGGGACTGGCCCTCTCCGGCTTCGGCACGATCATGGGCGCGGTCAACTTCATCACCACGATCGTCTGCCTGCGGGCGCCCGGGATGACGCTGTTCCGGATGCCGATCTTCGTCTGGAACGTGCTGCTCACGGCGGTGCTGGTGCTGTTCGCCTTCCCGGTGCTGGCCGCCGCGCTGCTCTGCCTGGAGTCGGACCGCCGGTTCGGCTCGCAGGTCTTCGACGCGGCCGACGGCGGGGCGCTGCTGTGGCAGCACCTGTTCTGGTTCTTCGGCCACCCGGAGGTGTACATCATCGCGCTGCCGTTCTTCGGCATCATCACCGAGATCATCCCGGTCTTCAGCCGCAAACCGGTCTTCGGCTACTCCGGTCTGGTCGGCGCCACCGTCGCCATCACCGGTCTGTCGATCACCGTCTGGGCGCACCACATGTTCGTCACCGGGCAGGTGCTGCTGCCGTTCTTCTCGATCATGACGATGCTGATCGCGGTGCCCACCGGGGTGAAGTTCTTCAACTGGATCGGCACCATGTGGAACGGCTCGCTGAGCTTCGAGACGCCGATGCTGTGGACGGTCGGCTTCCTGGTCACCTTCCTGTTCGGCGGCCTGACCGGGGTGCTGCTCGCCGCCCCGCCGATCGACTTCCACGTCTCCGACTCGTACTTCGTCGTCGCCCACTTCCACTACGTGGTCTTCGGCACCGTCGTCTTCGCGATGTTCGCCGGCTTCCACTTCTGGTGGCCCAAGTTCACCGGGCGGATGCTGGACGAACGGCTCGGGCGGATCCACTTCTGGACGCTCTTCACCGGCTTCCACGCGACCTTCCTGGTGCAGCACTGGCTCGGCGCCGAGGGCATGCCCCGCCGGTACGCGGACTACCTCGCCTCGGACGGCTTCACCACGCTCAACACCGTCTCCACCGTCGGCTCGCTGCTGCTCGGCATCTCCACCCTGCCGTTCCTCTACAACGTCTGGACGACCGCCGTGCACGGGGAGCGCGTCGAGGAGGACGACCCGTGGGGGTACGGGCGCTCGCTGGAGTGGGCCACCTCCTGCCCGCCGCCGCGGCACAACTTCGTCACCCTGCCGAGGATCCGCTCCGAGTGCCCCGCGTTCGACCTGCACCACCCCGACATCGCCGAGCTCGACCGCCGGCAGAACGCCCCGCAGGACACCCGGCAGCCCGCCGACTGACCGGCTGCCGCCCGCGTGCCGCCCGTCTGCCGCCGGCCCCGCGGGCGCCCCCGCACCCGTGCGCGGAGCGGTTCGCAGCGGCGCACCGCTCGTTAGGATGAACCCGTGCCCCGCCGGTCGAGGGGCACGGCATCCGGAGGGAGTGGGCCGCCATGGCAGACGAGAGGCCCGCCCCCGCGGCGGGCGAGGCACCGGCCCGCAGACGCGGCCAGGGCGAGCTGGAGGCGCAGGTGCTGGCGGTGCTCCAGCAGGCACCCGGCCCGGCCTCCGCGGGGTGGGTCCAGGAACGCCTGGAGGGCGACCTGGCGTACACCACGGTGATGACCATCCTGTCCAGGCTGCACGCCAAGAACGCCGTCTCGCGGACCCGTTCGGGCCGCTCCTACCTCTGGCAGGCCTCCTCCGACGCCGCCGGGCTGGCCGCGCTGCGGATGCGCCGGATGCTCGACGGCGAGGCCGACCGGGACGCCGTCCTGGCCAGCTTCGTGAGCGCGCTGCTCCCGCACGACGAGGACCTGCTGCGGGCGCTGCTCGACGCCGCGTCCGCGGACCCGGCAGCGGCCGACCGTGAGAGCTGACCCGTGGGCCTCTTCGTCTTCCTCCCGCTCGTCCTGCCGCTGACCGCGGTACCGATCGCCCGCCTCACCGAGCAGCACCTGCACCCGCGCGGCGCGGCCCGGCTGATGACCGTGATCAGCGCCGTGATGGCGGTGTGCAGCGTGCTCTGCCTCGGCCTGATCGGCGTGGTGGGCACCGCGCAGATCCCCGGCAACCCGCTCCCGGACAGCTGGTCCGACCCGGAGGTCCGGGCCGCCCTGCCGTACCACGAGACGGTCGGGACGGCCGCGATGTGGCTGCTGGCGCTGGTCGCCGCGGCCTGCGCCCGGACGGTCGGCCGCCACCTGCGGGTGCGGTCCCGGGCCCGCCGGGCACTGACCGGGCTGCCCGACGGGCCGGAGTCCGCCGCCGACCTCGCGGTGCTGCCGGACACCAACCCGTACGCGTACGCGCTGCCCGGCTCGCCCGGGCGGGTGGTGGTCTCCACCGGGATGCTGGCCGGACTGGCCGAGGACGAGCGCGAGGCGCTGCTCGCCCACGAGCGGGCGCACCTGCGGCACCGCCACCACCGCTACCTGCTGACCACCCAGCTCGCCGCCTGCGTCAACCCGTTCCTGCGGCCGCTGCAGCAGGCGGTGGCGTACAGCGCGGAGCGCTGGGCGGACGAGGAGTCGGCCCAGGCGGTGGGCGACCGCCGGATCACCGCTCGGGCGGTGGCCCGGGCCGCCCTGGTGTCGCACGCGGCGCCCGCCCCGGGCTTCGCGGCCTTCGTGGCCCCCGCCCCGGCGCCCGGCCCGGTGCCGCGCCGGGTGGCCGCGCTGCTCGGCCCGGTGCCCACCTCGCGCAACTGGCCGCCGGCGAAGACCCCGGCCGGCCTGGCCGCGATGGTCGCCGCGGTGGGCACCGCGGCGTCGGCGCTCTGCGCGCTCAACGCCGCGGTGGCCCTGCTGCTGGTGCTGAAGGCCGTCACGCCGCTGTAGGGGCGGTCCGGTCGGGCGGTGGGTCCGGTGCGTCGGGCGGTGGGTCCGGTCCGTCGGGCGGTGGCGGCGCGCGGGTTCCGTGCGGCCGGGGCGCCCGCGCGTCAGCCGGCCGCGGCCAGGGCGTCCAGGCGGGCCCCGGCGTCCGCCAGCGACCGCGCGGCGAGCGGCCGCAGCCCGGCCAGGGCGGGGTCGTCCGCGGCGCGGGTGAGCTCGGCGACGACGACGTGCAGGTTCTCTGCCGCGACCCCGAGGTTGCCGAAGTGGGCCCGCAGGTACGGGACCTGGAAGTCGCAGTGCTCGCGCGGGGTGCCCGGCCCGTAGCCGCCGCCCCGGGTGGCGACGACCACGACCCGGGTGTCGCGCAGCAGCGCCTCGCCGGTGCCGGGGCCGTGCAGCACACCGGGGAAGGTGACCCGGTCGATCCACGCCTTGAGGCCGGCCGAGACGGTGAAGTTGTACATCGGGGCGCCGAGCAGCAGGGTGTCGGCGGCCCGCAGCTCCTCGACCAGCGGGCGGGTGAGCGCCCACTCGCGTTCCTCCCCTGCCCCCTCGACGAGCGCGGCGACCGCGTCCGGCGGGAGCGCGCCCCGGGCTCCGGCCCGGCGGCCGAGCGACTCGTAGGCGGCCCGCACCCCGGGGACGGGGTCGGCGGCGAGGTCGCGGTGCCGGTGGCGGCCGGCGGTGCCGTGCCGGGCCCGCCAGGCGGCGGCGAAGCGGGCGGTCAGCGCGCGGCTGACCGAGTCGCCGGCGCCGGTGCTGGAGTCCAGGTGCAGCAGGGTGGTGGTGGTCACAGGTCTCTCCCGGTCACTTCGGTGCTGGACGGTTCGTCATGGGGGTGACGGGCCGGGCCGACGAAAGGTGACCGATGGACCGGGACGGGGTGCTGGCGGAGCGGTTCGAGGCCGAGCGCGGTCGGCTGGGGGCGGTCGCCCTGCGGATGCTCGGGTCGACGGGCGAGGCGGAGGAGGCGGTCCAGGAGGCCTGGTTGCGGCTGGACCGGGCCGGACCGGACGCGGTGGAGAACCTGCCGGGCTGGCTGACCACGGTGGTCTCCAGGATCTGCCTGGACCTGCTGCGGGCGCGCGCGGCACGCCGCGAGGAGCCGGTCGGGGAGGCCCCGCCGGAGGTGGCGTCCGCTGACGCGGGCCCGGAGCGGGAGGCGCTGCTGGTGGAGTCGGTCGGCCGGGCGCTGCTGGTGGTGCTGGACCGCCTGGGGCCGGCCGAGCGGGTCGCCTTCGTGCTGCACGACGGGTTCGCGGTGCCGTTCGAGCAGATCGCGCCGATCGTCGGGCGGACCCCGGTGGCCGCCAAGAAGCTGGCCTCCCGGGCCCGGCGGCGGGTGCGCGGCACGCCCGCGCTGCCGCCGGAGCGGCTGGCCGGGCACCGGCGGGTGGTGGAGGCGTTCCTGGCCGCCTCCCGGGGCGGTGACCTCGCCGAGCTGCTGGCGGTGCTGGCGCCGGACGTGGTGCGCCGCGCCGACCCGGCCGCGCTGCCGCCCGGCCGCGCCCCGGTGGCCCGGGGCGCGGCGGAGGTCGCCCGGGAGACCGCGGTGTTCGGCCGGCGGGCCCGGTTCGGCGCGGTGGCACTGGTGGACGGCGTCCCGGGCATCGTGATCGCCCCGGGCGGACGGCTGCGGCTGGCGCTGCGGGTGGCCGTCACGGGCGGCCGGGTGGCCGGCTTCGAGGTGGTCGCCGACCCGGCCCGGCTGGCCGCGCTGGAGCTCGCCGTGGGGGCGTGAGCCGTGAGCGGTGAGCCGCGGGGCCGCGAACTCCCGCTGCCGGACGGCCTGGCGGCGGTCTGACGGGCCGGCCGCCCGGGCGGGCGTCGGCTGTCCGGCGACTCAGCGGTCCTACGAATCAGCGGTCCTACGAATCAGCGGGTCTACGACTCAGTCGTCCAGCGACTCCCGGAGCGTGCGGAACTCGGCCGCCAGTGCGTCCAGCGTGTAGTGCGCGTTGAGCCCGCTCGGGTTGGGCAGCACCCACACCTCCGTGTCGCCGATGCCGTCGGGCTGGCGGCCGATCACGGCCTTCCGCCGGCCGAAGGCCGTCCGGTAGGCGCCGATGCCCAGCACGGCCAGGACGCGCGGGCGCAGCCGGAGCACCCGCTCGGTGAGCGCGGCGCCGCCCTCGCGCAGCTCCTCCGCGGTCAGTTCGTCGGCCTTGGCGGTGGCGCGCGGGGCGACGTTGGTGATGCCCAGGCCGAGGGCGGGCAGCCCGCCCTGCTCGTCCGGGCGGAGCTGGCGCTCGGTGAACCCGGAGCGGTGCAGGGCGGGCCAGAAGCGGTTGCCGGGGCGGGCGAAGTGGTGGCCGGTGGCACCGGACCACAGGCCCGGGTTGATGCCGCAGAACAGCACGCGCAGCCCGGGCCCGGTGACGTCCGGGATGGTGGTGTCCTGGGCGGCCAGCAGCTGTTCGGCGGTCGGTTTCACCGGGGGTCGGGTCGGGTTCGGCACGCGGCCAAGTCTGCCCTGTCGGCGGGGACTCCGGCAGGGGCTTCGGCCGGGGCTCCTGCGGAACCGCCCGCCGCACCGGGCCGGGAACCGCTCGCCGTCGCACCGGCCGCCGCGCGCACCGCCGCCGGAGCGGCCGCGCGGGCGGCCCGCCGTCGCCGCAGCCACCGCGCCCCGAACACCACCACGGCCGCGTACGCCCAGCCCGCGAAGATGTCCACGATGAAGTGCTCGGCGCCGTACACCAGGGTGAACGCCATCGCGAGCGGGTACGCGACCAGCAGCGCCCGCAGCCAGGGGCGCGCCGTCGGCCAGAAGAAGAACAGCAGCATCGCGGGGTACGCGGAGTGCAGCGAGGGCATCGCGGCGACGTCGTTCGCGAACTGGCTGCCGTTCTCGACCAGTGAGTCGGCCTGCGGCAGTCCGCTCGCCGAGATCACGTCCCACACCACCCGGTTGAGCCCGGGCAGGTGGCCCTGCTGGGCGACCAGCCACGGCGGGTCGGCCGGGTAGAGCAGGTAGGTCGCGAAGCCGGCGAAGGTCAGCGCCAGGTAGCAGACCAGCAGCTGCCGGAAGCGGTCGTGGCGGCGGCGCCAGAGCACCGCGAGCAGCGTGAAGACCAGGAAGAAGTGCGAGAGGTAGACGGCGGCGGCCAGGTAGTCGTACCAGGCCGGCGAGCCGGGCGTGTACAGCGCGTGCTGGAGCCGGACCGTCCAGGTCTCGCCGAAGCCGAGCACCTCGTCGGCGCGCAGCTGGGGGAGCCAGTGCGGGGCCCACGGGGTGTGCGCGCCGTAGCCGCGCAGCAGCGAGTACGTCCAGACCGCGGCCATCACCGGCAGCCAGTCGCGCAGCACCAGAAGGAAGCCCCGGGTGCCGTGCCCGCTGTGCACGGCGGCGGTCAGCAGTGCGCCGATCAGCCAGAGGAACACCACGTCGTTGGCGGAGGGCAGGCCCTGGGTGCGCAGGAACCAGACGAAGCCGGTCAGGTACAGCGGCCAGGCCAGGAGTCTGAGCCCGGCCAGCCCGGTCCGGCGGGGGCGGGGCGCGGTCACGGGGCGCAGTCGCCCGGCTCGCGCGGGCGGTGGCGGGGCCGGCCGGAGCAGCTTGGTCATGCGCACGAAAACTAGCAAGGCAAGCTTGAAGGACTCTGGGTGGACGATGACGGCTTCTTAAGAATTGCCCCGGCCGGCGCAAGGGCCCGCCGCCCCGGCCGTTCCGTGCGCCGTTCCGTCGGTTGTCCGGTCCGCGGCCCCGCCGGCCGCTCCGTCCGCGGGCTCAGGAGACGGTGCCCAACTCGTGCGGGGTGTTGTTGAGCCGCCGCCCGCCGGTCGGGGTGACGGCGACGATGTCCTCGATCCGCACTCCGAAGCGGCCCGGCAGGTAGACCCCGGGCTCGATCGAGAAGCACATGCCGGGCACCAGCGGCCGCTCCTCGCCCTCGACCAGGTACGGCGGCTCGTGCGTGGTGATGCCGATGCCGTGCCCGGTGCGGTGGATGAAGTACTCGCCGTAGCCGGCCTCGGTGATCACCCGCCGGGCGGTCCGGTCGATCTCCTGGCAGCTGACGCCGGGCCGGACGGCCTCGAAGGCGGTCTGCTGGGCGAGCCGGACCACGTCGTGCACCTTCCGCACCTCCGCCGGGACGTCGGTGCCGACGTGCACGGTGCGGGTGGTGTCGGAGCCGTAGCCGTCCTTGAGGCCGCCGAAGTCCAGCACCACGGTGTCGCCGGGACGGATCACCCGGTCGCCGGCCTCGTGGTGCGGGTTGGCGCCGTTCGGGCCGGAGCCGACCACGGTGAAGTCGACCTGGCTGTGCCCGTACCGGATGAGCAGTGCGCCGAGGTCGGCGGCGACGTCCGTCTCCCGGCGGCCGGCGAAGGCGACCTCCAGGATGCCGCGGTAGGCGGCGTCCGCCGCGCCGCCGGCCGCGGCCAGCCGCTCCAGCTCGTCGGCGTCCTTGACGGCGCGCAGCATCGGCAGGGTCTCGGTGAGCGACGTGAAGCCGGTGCCGGGCAGCGCCGACTGGAGCCCCAGCAGGTGCATCGCCCAGGCGTTGTCGGAGATGCCGTACCGGCCGGCCGGCTCCAGCAGCGGGCCGGCGGTGGCGTACGGGTCCGCGCCGTCCGACCAGTCGAGCAGCCGGACGGCCGGGGCGCCGGGCGCCTTCTCGGCGTCCGGGCGCTCCAACCGGGGCACCACGAGGGCGGGTTCGCGGCCGGGGGTGAGCACCAGGGCGGTCAGCCGCTCGGTGATCGCGGTGGGCTGGTAGCCGCACAGGTAGACCAGGTCGGGGCCGGGGGCGACGACCAGCCCGGCCAGTCCGGCGGCGGTCGCCTCGGCGGTGGCCCGGGCCATCCGGGCGGAGTAGTCCTCGGTGGTGAAGGGTCGGGGCACGGTCGGGTCCTCCTCGGAACGGTCCGGGTGCTGCGCGGACTCACTGAACTCCATCACGTGCGGGCCGAGTTGGCGAAGTGCCGGAGGAACAACGCCTCGACGTGGGCCATGTGCTCGATCTCCCCGGGGTCGACGCTCTCGTTGGGCGCGTGGATCAGGCAGCGCGGCTCCTCGACGCCCATCAGCACGATCTCCGCGTCGGGGAAGGTCGTGGCGAACACGTTGCAGAGCGGGATCGAGCCGCCTTGGCCGAGGAAGGAGATCGGCCGACCGTAGACCTCCCGCATCGCCGCGTCGAGTGCGGAGTACGCGGGCCCACCGGTCTCCGCGCGGAACGGCGCACCGGCGCTCTCCCGCTCGACGTCCACCAGCACGCCCCAGGGCGCGGCGGACTCCAGGTGGGCGATCAGCGCGTCCTGGGCGGCCCGCGCCCCGGTGCCGGGCGGCACCCGCAGGCTCACCCGGGCCCGGGCGGTGGCCGGGACGGCGGCGGCGGAACCGACCACGGGAGGGCAGTCGATGCCGAGGACGGTCACCGCGGGGCGGGCCCAGAGCCGGTCGGCGACGGTGCCCGAGCCGGTCAGCCGCACGCCGTCCAGCACGCCGGCGTCGGTGCGGAACTGCGTCTCGTCGTAGCCGACGCCGCTCCAGCTCCCCGCGCAGTCCAGGCCCTCGACCCGGGTGCCGCCGTCGACGTCGCGCAGCGAGTCGAGCATCCGGATCAGCGCGGCGAGCGCGTCCGGGGCCGGGCCGCCGAACATGCCGGAGTGCATGTCGCCGCGGAGCGCCCGGACGGTCACCACCACGTTGACCACCCCGCGCAGTGAGGTGGTGGCGGTCGGCACGCCGACCGCGGCGTTGCCGGTGTCGCAGACCAGCAGCGCGTCGGCGTGCAGCTCCCCGGCGTGCGGCGGCACGTACGCCTCCAGGCCTCCGGTGCCCTGTTCCTCGGAGCCCTCGACGACCAGCTTGAGGCCGACCGGCACGCCCTCGCCGAGCGCCCGCAGCGCGGTGAGGTGCATGACGATGTTGCCCTTGCAGTCGGCGGCTCCGCGCCCGTACCAGCGGCCGTCGCGCTCGGTGAGCCGGAACGGCGGGGACTCCCAGGCGGCGTCGTCGAGCGGTGGCTGCACGTCGTAGTGGCAGTAGAGCAGGACGGTCGGGGCGCCGGGCGGGGGTGGGCGGTGGCCGATCACGGCGTGGCTGCCGTCCGCGGTCTCCTCCAGGTGGACGTCCCGGAGCCCGGCCTCGGTGAAGGCACCGGCGACCCACTCGGCTGCCTCCCGGCACTTCTCCGGCGGGTACTGGCGGGGGTCGGCGACGGACGGGATGGCCACCAGTTCGGCCAGGTCGGCCTTGGCGCGGGGCATCAGCTCCGCGATCCGGAGGGCGAGTTCGTCGGTCATCAGCGCTCCCTGAGCGGTCGGTGCGGGTGAGGCGGGTGAGGCGTGGGTGGCGGGGCGTGGGGGCGTGGGCCGCCGAAGAGGCCCCGGCGGCGGACGACGCCGCGCAGGTCGAGGTCGTCGATCCGGTCCTCGACGTCGGCGAGCTCGTCCGGGCAGTCCACCGGGAGCACGATCGCCTCGGCCCGCACGATGTAGCGGAAGACGCAGGCCAGGCCGCAGACCGCCGTGGTCGGTGCGGGGCGCGGGCCGGCGACCGAACCGGTCGTCATCAGGGCGCGCGGCAGCCAGGACGCCCGGGGCGCGGCGGCCGTCCGGGCGCCCATCGCGTCGGTCCGCTCCCGGGTGGCCCGGCCCGCTGCGGGCGCCTCGGGCCCTCCCGTCGGGGTGAGGCCGCGTCCGTGGAACTCATGGTCCTCCTCCGGTACGGCCCCGGTCGGCGGTGCGGGCGGCGGGCCCGCCCGGGGGCGGGGCCCCGGGCGGGCCGTACCCGGCCAGTTCACCCGGTTGCCCGGGGTGCCGCATGCGGCGTGCACCCGCCCGGGTGAGCGCCCGTCAGCCGGCGGAGGGGGCCGTCCGGGCCTCCGGCCACGCGGCGCGGCGCAGCGTCCGGCCCGCCGTCGCGGGCACCAGGGCCGCGGCGAGCAGGGCGGCGATCGCGGTCAGCGCGGCGGCGGGGGAGAGGTGGTCCAGCAGCAGGCCGCTGGCCAGCGTGCCGGCCGGCATGCCCGCGGTGATCAGCGTGATGGTCGCGGCGATGACCCGGCCGCGCAGCTCGTCCGGCACCTGCTGGAACACCAGCAGGTCGATCATCACCCGCAGTGCGGGGACGCCGGCCCCGACCACGAACAGGGCCGCGAAGACGGTCGGCGCACCGCCCGGCAGCAGCGGCGACAGCGTCACCGGCACGGCGGTCCAGGCGGTCGCCAACAGCAGCACGCCGGGCCCGGCCAGCCGGTGCAGCCGGGAGACCAGCACCGTGCCGGCCAGCGCCCCGAGGGCCTCGCCCGCCAGCGTCAGCCCGATTCCGCCGCTGCTGGTGCCGTGCTCGCGCAGGAGCACCATCACCGGCAGCACCAGGGCCGTTCCGGCGAGGTTGATGACCAGCAGGACGGCCAGGGCGGGGCGCAGCAGCGGGGCGTCGGCGAGGACGCGGAAGCCGGCCAGGGCGCCGCCGGGCTGCGGGGGCGCGGCGGGTGCGTGGCCGTCCTGAGTGTCGGGTGCGTGCTGCGGGCCGGGGGCGTGCTGCGGGTCGTGGGCGTCGGCGGCGGCCGGCTGCGGCCGGCCCGGGAAGCGCACCAGGACGGCGGCGGCCACCGCCAGCAGCGAGGCGAGCGTGGTGGCGAGGAACGGCACCGCACGGCCGAGCCCGAGCAGCAGGCCGGCCAGCGGCGGACCGGCCAGCGAGGCCCCGCTCATCCGGGCCTCGTCCTGTGCGAGGGCCTGCCGCAGCTGCTCCGGAGCCACCACCGACCGGAGGGCCAGCATCCGGATCGGGCCGCTGTACGAGACGGTGGCACCGACGACGGCGGCGACCAGCAGCAGGTGGACCAGGGTCAGCCGGTGCAGCGCCAGGGCCGCCGGGACGCTCGCGGAGGCGAGGAGGCGGGCGCCGTCGGCGGCGATCAGCACCCGGCGGCGGTCGAAGCGGTCGGCGACGGCGCCGCCGTGGACGCCCAGCACCAGCGTCGCCGTCATCTGGACGGCGCCGAAGGCCCCGGCGGCGGTGGAGGATCCGGTGACCGCGAGAACCAGCAGCGGGAAGGCGGTGTCGCCGATCCGCATGCCGAGGGTGGCGCAGGCCTGACCGGCCCAGAGGGCCTGGAAGCGCAGGTTGCGCCGGAGCGGGACGGGCGGGACGGGCGGGACGGGCGGGACGGCTGGGGTCCCGGCCGGAGCCGTCGCCTTCGCCGTGCCCGCCCCGTCGGTCGTCCCCGCCCCGTCGGTCCCCGCCCCGTCGGTCGCTCTCGCGGTGCCGGTCGTCCCCGCCGTGCCCGCCATGTCCACCCCGTCCGCCATGCCCGCCCCGCCGTTCGTGTCCTCGTCCGTGTCTTCCGTGGCGCGCATGTTCGCGCCTTCGACATCGTTCACGATGTCGTGAATGATGTCGGAGTCATGAGTGATTGCGCAAGAGTGAGTGCTCACCGGACCGTGATTGCACGCCGCGCCGACGATCTGCGAAGGTGAGCCCGTGGCCGAGCACGAACCGGAACCCGCCGAGACCGACGACCAGCCCGTCACCTGGATCAAGGAACGCCAGGTGGCGGATCCGGCCGTCCTCAAGGCGATGGCCGACCCGCTGCGCCTCGCCATCCTCGGCGCCCTCAGCTCGGCCCGGGGCCGTCCGCTGACCGCCAAGGAGATCGCCGCCGAGCTCGGCGAACCGCAGACCAAGCTCTACCGGCACATCAAGCAGCTGGAGAAGGCCGGACTGGTCCTGGTCGCCGGCACCCGGCTGGTCTCCGGCATCGTCGAGAGCCGCTACGCGGCCGCCCAGGAGTCGATCCGGCTCGCCCCCGAGATGTTCACCGCCGACTCCCCGGCCCGCTCGGAGGCGTACGACGCCATCCTGGCCGCCATCGACCGGCTCCGCGGCGACTTCCAGGCCCAAGTCCTCGGCGACCGGCTGGACTTCAGCTCCCCCCGGGACGGCTCGGTCGGCCCGCCCGGCCTGTTCTCGCACTCGGTGCTGCGGCTCAGCCCGGACCGGCTGCTGCGGCTGCGGGCCCGGTTCGCCGAGATCATCGAGGAGTTGAACGCCGAGGGCCCCAGCACCACCGAGGACGCCATGGACGTGACGATCTTCACGCTGCTCTACGGGCTCCGGCCGGGCACGGAATCATAAACTCCGGGCCGACTGTCGGTGGGGTGGGACACGATGGCCGGCATGTCCTATGAACTCCAGGCGCTGATAGGAACATTGGAGCTGCTGACGGTGGCGGCGGCGGAGGTCCCGGCGGCCCGGGTGGTTCCGCTGGCCCAGGGCCTGGCCCTGATCCCGGTCACCCCCGAGGTGCGCGCCGCGCTCCAGGTCGACGACGGTACGCCGAAGCCCGTCCACGGGCCCGGCCCGGGCCGGCACCCGGACGGCTTCCAACTCCGGCTCGCCGCCTGGTCCAAGGCCGGACCGGTGGCCTGCGTCGAGGCCGACTACTTCGGCGGTACCGGCAGCCAGCGGGCCGTCGTCTGGGAGGACGGCCGGATCGCCCTCGGCCCGCTCGGCACCGGCGAGTTCGAGCCCTCCCCGGCCGAGGGCACCCCGATCTCCCGGGCGCTGCGCCGGATCGGCGCCCGCACCGAGGCCGGCCGGGCGGACGAGTTCGAGTCCGTCGGCCTGGCCGCCCACCGCAGCACCGGGGGCTGGGCGGACGCCGGCTGAGCCGCGCACCGTTCGGCGTACGTGCGGTGGCTGCACCCGGAGTACTGCCCCACGGTGTGAGTCAGGCGAACTCGCCTGACTCGCACTGAGAGGAAGCAGTACCCATGCGTGCCACCTGGATGACCGCCGCGCTGACGACGGCCCTCGTGCTGACCCCGGTCGCCACGGCATCCGCCACCCCCGCCGCCAACGGCGCGGCGGCCCCCCGAACCTCCACCGTCGCCGCGGTCGACCTCCCGGCGGCCGACGTGCCGCTGCCGGTCACCGTGCCGGGGGCACCGGCACTGCCGGCCCTCCCCGCGGCGCCCGCCCTGCCCTCCACGCCCTCCCTCCCCTCCACACCCTCCCTGCCGTCGACCCCGGACCCGTCCGCGGCCCTCGGTGCGGTCGGCGGCGTCGTCCAACTGCTCACCGGCCTGGTGTCGTCCCTGACCTCCGCCGTCCCCGACGTCGGCTCCACGCTGCAGGGGATCCTGGCGAGCCTGCAGAGCACCCTGCAGGGGTTGCTCGGTCAGCTCCCGGCGCCCTCGCTGCCGTCGCTGCCCCCGGTGCCGGCCCCGTCGAAGTCCGCGGGCACCGGTCCGTCGGCGTCCCTGGACGACCGGCTCGCCGACCTCAGGGCGCAGACCCAGGCCCTGGCCGACGCGGCCGCGGCGGCGCGCCCGCACCCGGCCGTCCGCTGACCCCGGGCCCGGTCCGCCGGAGCCCGCGCACACGAAGGCCCCGGTCCCGCAGCAGGCCTGCTGCGGGACCGGGGCCGCGCCGTGCGACCGGCGGCCGGGTCAGCGGTAGTTCACGAACTGGATCGCGAAGTCCAGGTCCTTGCCCTTGAGCAGGGCCTGCACGGTCTGCAGGTCGTCGCGGCTCTTCGAGCTGACCCGCAGCTCGTCACCCTGGACCTGCGCCTTGACGCCCTTCGGGCCCTCGTCGCGGATGATCTTCGCGACCTTCTTGGCATCTTCCGTGGAGATGCCCTCCTTCACGTCCGCGAAGATCTTGTACTCCTTGCCGGACAGCTGCGGCTCACCGGGCTCCAGGGCCTTCAGCGAGAGCCCGCGCTTGATGAACTTGCCCTGCAGGACGTCGAGGATGGCCTTCACGCGCTCCTCGCCGCTCGCCTTCATCTCGATCTTCTCGCCGGAGCGGCTGATCTCGCCGCCCACGCCCTTGAAGTCGAAACGGGTGGCGATCTCGCGGGAGGTCTGGTTGATCGCGTTGTCGACCTCCTGCCACTCGACCTTCGAGACGATGTCGAAACTGGAGTCGGCCATGGGTGTTGGTCTCCTTGATGCTCTGGCTTCACTGGCACGGCCCGCCCCACCGGGCGCCCGCCGTCCCAGCCTATCCAGCGCCACCCCGCCGCCGCCCCCGACAGCCACGCCGTACGCCTTGATCATCGCGTGACCTACCGAGTGGCGGAGCACCCCCCGGCATCGGGTATCGTTTACGAAGTCGAACGGGGCAAGCGCCCCGGGAAACGAAAATCCTGGCTGGTTGCCCGAGCGGCCAAAGGGAGCAGACTGTAAATCTGTCGCGCAAGCTACGCAGGTTCGAACCCTGCACCAGCCACCGGATGGAGAACGGCCCCCGATCTGCGGAGACGCGGATCGGGGGCCGTTCTCGTTTTCGCGTCGCGGCACCGTGCACTTGTTGCGCATTGCTTGCAATTACTGTCAGCTGGCAGCAGAGTGGGGTTCGAGGGTGGGCCGGGCCGTTCAGCGTGAGTGCGGTGTCCCGGGTGCGCGGGTGCGCGCCGGGGGTCCTTCGCAAGAGCTGGTCGTCTTCCCAACCGGCGCCCGCCGGGACAGCGGCCCCCCACCCCCGTCCGGTGCAGCCATCCGTTCGGCGCCGCACGGCCGTCAGGAGCGCGTCAGGAGCGCCCGTCGCCGCGTCAGGGGCGCGCAGCCGTGACCGACCGCGCACCGCGCCCGCACACCGGTGCGGTGGTCCGCCAGCCGCGGACGGCCGCGGGTGCCGACGTGACCGGCTGACGCGCAGCTCAACGGCCCCGGAGGGTGTTCGCCCTCCGGGGCCGTTCGCCGTCCGGGGCCGTTCGCGTCAAGGTCCCGTCAACGTCCCGCCCTCACCCGTATGGAGGGCGTCAGGGCCCCCGTGACGCGCCCCCGGCGGCTGCTTGGCTGCATCTGCCGGCCTTCCGCCGGCGCCGCGCCGGGCCCCGGCCCGTTCGCGGCAGTCTCTCGAACCACGCTGGTGGAGCCATGTCCGATCTCATCTACGTCGGTGTCACGGTCGCCGTGTTCGCCGTCATCGCCCTGATCGCGCGGGGGGTGGAGAAGCTGTGAGCGCCGAGAACATCGCAGGTCTGATCGTGGCCGTCGCGCTGGTCGGCTATCTCGTCGTCGCGCTGATCTACCCGGAGAAGTTCTGACATGAGCTCCACTCTCGCGGGCTGGCTGCAGGCCGTCGCCCTGGTCGGCGCGCTGGCCCTGTGCTACCGGCCCCTGGGCGACTACATCGCCCGCATCCTGACCACCTCCAAGCACCTCAGAGTCGAGCGCGGCATCTACAAGGTGATCGGCGTCGACGGCGACGCCGATCAGCGCTGGCCGGTGTACCTGCGCTCGGTGCTGGCCTTCTCGGCCGTCTCCGTCCTCTTCCTGTACGGGCTGATCCGCCTGCAGGGCCACCTGCTGCTGAGCCTGGGCGTTCCGCAGATGGAGGGCCACCAGGCCTGGAACACCGCGATCTCGTTCGTCACCAACACCAACTGGCAGTCCTACAGCGGTGAGTCCGCGATGGGCCACCTGGTGCAGATGGCCGGCCTGGCGGTGCAGAACTTCGTGTCCGCGGCCGTGGGCATCGCCATCGTGGCCGCGCTGATCCGGGGCTTCACGCGCAACCGGACGGACCGGCTGGGCAACTTCTGGGTGGACCTGGTCCGGATCAACCTGCGGCTGCTGTTGCCGATCGCGTTCGTCTTCGCGCTCGTCCTAGTGGCGAACGGTGTGGTCCAGAACTTCCACGGCTTCCACGAGGTGACCAACCTCGCGGGTGACGTGCAGAAGATCCCGGGCGGCCCGGTGGCCTCGCAGGAGGTCATCAAGGAGCTGGGCACCAACGGCGGCGGCTTCTTCAACGCCAACTCGGCGCACCCGTTCGAGAACCCGACCGGGTTCACGAACTGGCTGGAGATCTTCCTGATCCTGCTGGTCCCGTTCGCGCTGCCGCGGACCTTCGGCAAGATGGTCGGCGACAACCGCCAGGGCTACGCGATCGCCGCGGTGATGGGGATCTTCTGGGTGGCTTCGGCGGCCCTGATCACCTTCGCGGAGTCGCAGCACTCCGGTACCGCCCTGCAGGCGGCCGGTGCCGCGATGGAGGGCAAGGAGCAGAGGTTCGGCATTGCGGCCTCGGGCCTGTTCGCGGCGTCGACGACGCTGACCTCGACCGGCGCGGTGAACTCCTTCCACGACTCGTACACACCGTTCGGCGGCGGGATCACGATCTTCAACATGATGCTGGGCGAGATCGCGCCCGGCGGTGTGGGTTCCGGTCTGTACGGGATGCTGATCCTGGCGATCGTCGCGGTGTTCGTGGCCGGTCTGATGGTCGGGCGCACCCCCGAGTACCTGGGCAAGAAGCTCGGCGGCCGGGAGATGAAGTTCGCCTCGCTGTACATCCTCACCACGCCGACGATCGTGCTGGTCGGTACGGGTGTGGCGATGGCGCTGCCGGGTGAGCGGGGAGGGATGCTCAACTCGGGCGCCCACGGCTTCTCCGAGGTGCTGTACGCCTTCACCTCGGCCGCGAACAACAACGGCTCGGCGTTCGGCGGCATCACCGTCAACACCGACTGGTACGACACCGCGCTCGGCCTGTGCATGGTGTTCGGCCGGTTCCTGCCGATGGTGTTCGTGCTGGCGCTGGCGGGCTCGCTCGCCCGGCAGCAGCCGGTGCCGGCCACTCCGGGCACCCTGCCCACCCACAAGCCGCTGTTCGTGGGCCTGCTGTCGGGCGTCGTCCTGATCGTCGTCGGCCTCACCTACTTCCCGGCCCTGGCTCTCGGGCCGATCGCGGAAGGTCTCTCCTCCTGATGTCCACTCCCACGCTCACCCCCGCACCGGCCGACCAGGCCGACCGGGCCGAGTCCGCCGCGTCGCACAGAGTCTCCAGCGGCCTCCTCGACCCGAAGCTGATCGTCGCCTCCCTGCCGGACGCGGTGAAGAAGCTCGACCCCCGGGTGATGGTCAAGAACCCGGTGATGTTCGTGGTCGAGGTCGGCTCGGTGGTCACCACCGTCTCCGCGATCGCCAGCCCGTCCGTGTTCGCCTGGGTCATCACCCTCTGGCTCTGGCTGACCACCGTGTTCGCCAACCTGGCGGAGGCCGTCGCCGAGGGCCGCGGCAAGGCCCAGGCCGACACCCTGCGCAAGACCAAGACCGAGAGCGTCGCCCGCCGGCTCACCGACTGGCCCGCCTCGCAGGCCGAGGAGGAGGTCCCCGGGACGGCCCTGCGGCTGGGCGACCACGTGGTGGTCGAGGCCGGGCAGGTCATCCCCGGTGACGGCGACGTCGTCGAGGGCGTCGCGTCCGTCGACGAGTCGGCGATCACCGGTGAGTCCGCGCCGGTGATCCGGGAGTCCGGCGGCGACCGCTCCGCGGTGACGGGCGGCACCAAGGTGCTGTCCGACCGGATCGTGGTGCGGATCGCCTCGGAGCCCGGCAAGTCGTTCATCGACCGGATGATCGCCCTGGTCGAGGGTGCCGCCCGGCAGAAGACGCCCAACGAGATCGCGCTGAACATCCTGCTGGCCTCGCTGACCGTCGTCTTCCTGGTCGCCGTGGTGACCCTGCAGCCGATGGCCACCTACGCCGGCGCTCCGCAGTCGATGATCGTCCTGGTCGCCCTGATCGTGGCGCTCATCCCGACCACCATCGGCGCGCTGCTCTCCGCGATCGGCATCGCCGGCATGGACCGCCTGGTGCAGCGCAACGTGCTGGCCATGTCGGGGCGCGCCGTCGAGGCCGCCGGCGACGTCAACACCCTGCTGCTGGACAAGACCGGCACCATCACCCTGGGCAACCGCCAGGCCGCCGAGTTCCTCGCGGTGAGCGACGTCTCCACCGACGAACTGGCGAGCGCGGCGCAGCTCTCCTCTCTCGCGGACGAGACCCCGGAGGGCCGCTCGATCGTGGTCCTCGCCAAGACCGAGTACGGTCTGCGGGCCCGTGCCCAGGGCGAGCTGACGCACGCCACCTGGGTGCCGTTCACCGCCCAGACCCGCATGTCGGGCGTCGACCTGGACGAGGCCGACGGTGTCCACCAGGTCCGCAAGGGCGCGGCCGCCGCCGTGTCCAACTGGGTCGCCGACAACGGCGGCCGGGTCACCGACGAGGTCTCCACCCTGGTCGACGGCATCTCCGCCGCCGGTGGCACCCCGCTGGTCGTCGCGACGAAGGCCGGCGGCGAGCCCGCCCGCGTGCTGGGGGTCATCCACCTCAAGGACGTGGTCAAGGAGGGCATGCGGGAGCGCTTCGACGAGCTGCGCCGGATGGGCATCAAGACCATCATGATCACGGGCGACAACCCGCTGACCGCCAAGGCGATCGCGGAGGAGGCGGGCGTGGACGACTTCCTCGCCGAGGCCACCCCCGAGGACAAGATGGCCCTGATCAAGAAGGAGCAGGAGGGCGGCAAGCTGGTCGCGATGACCGGCGACGGCACCAACGACGCCCCCGCGCTCGCCCAGGCCGACGTCGGCGTCGCGATGAACACCGGGACCATGGCGGCCAAGGAGGCCGGCAACATGGTCGACCTCGACTCCAACCCGACCAAGCTGATCGAGATCGTCGAGATCGGCAAGCAGCTGCTGATCACCCGTGGTGCGCTGACCACCTTCTCCATCGCCAACGACGTGGCCAAGTACTTCGCGATCATCCCCGCGATGTTCGCCGGGGTCTACCCGGGCCTGAGCCACCTCAACGTCATGGGCCTGCACAGCCCCCAGTCCGCGATCACCTCGGCGATCGTCTTCAACGCCCTGGTCATCGTCGGCCTCATCCCGCTCGCCCTGCGCGGGGTGAAGTACCGCCCCTCCGACGCCAGTTCGCTGCTGCGCCGCAACATCGGGATCTACGGGCTCGGC
>NZ_JBFAZB010000069.1:0-38147 GCF_040681575.1 Kitasatospora sp. NPDC051702 | reverse complement strand
GGGGCGGCGGCGAAGTGTTACGCGTCGGACGCGGCGATGGAGATCACCACGGACGCGGTGCAGTTGCTGGGTGGGTACGGGTACACCCGGGACTACCCGGTGGAGCGGATGATGCGGGACGCGAAGATCACGCAGATCTACGAGGGCACCAACCAGGTCCAGCGCATCGTCATGGCCCGCAACCTGCCGTAACGCACCCATCACGGGCACACCGGCCCCCGACCGCACGCCGCGGCCGGGGGCCGTGCGCGTCCCCGCCGCCGCCCGGAATCCGCGCGACCGCCGCGGGCGGTGATCCGGTGGGCGGCGCGGGGCCGGTGATCTGTGTACACGCACGCACCTCGGTACGATGAACGCCATGAACCGTGCCGACCTCACCCTGGGCCCGCTCTCCGAGCAGGACCACGTCTTCTACGGCCTGGTCTGGGCCGGCACCACCCTCGCGGCCGAGGTGGACCGCGCGCTCACCCGCAGGCACGGGCTGGCGCTGTCCTGGTTCGAGGTGATGCTCTGGCTGAACGGGCAGCGGGAGCCGGTCGCCTCCTCCGACCTCGGGGCGAAGACCATGCTCAGCCGCAGCCAGGTCTCCCGGGTCGTGGACGCCCTCGCCGCGCGCGGCCTGGTCCACCGCACGCCCTCCGCCACCGACGCCCGGTCGGTGCGGATCGAGTTGACCGAACAGGGCCGGGCGGCCTTCGCCGAGGCGGACGCGACCCGGCGCGCGGTGCTCGCCCCGCTCTTCACCGACCGGCTCGACGAGGGGGACATCGCGGCCCTGGAGGCGGTCTGGCGCAAGCTGAAGCAGCCGCCGCGACCCACCGCGCCGGGGCCCGCGGCCCCGCCGGCCGGTTAGCGGGCCGGCCCGCCAACCGGGTCAGCGGGCCCGGCGGTCCGGTGCGGAGCCCGGAGCGGCCCGCTCCGAGGCCGTCCTGATCACCTCGTCCAGCACCTCGCGCGAGCGCACCAGGTCGGTGATCATCCGGTCGATCCGGTCGCGCTCGGCGGTGAGCTCCTCGACCAGCCGCGGGGTGGCGACCTCGTTGGGCCCGCCGTCGCGGTCGCGCATGCAGGGGAGGATCTCGTGGATCTTGCGGCTGTGCAGCCCGGCCGCGAACAGCTCCTGGATGAGGACGACCCGGTCCACCGCCCCGTCCGGGTACTCGCGGTGCCCGCCGAGCGTCCGGGTGGGGAACAGCAGGCCCTGCTCCTCGTAGTAGCGCAGCGAGCGTTCGCTCACGCCCGTCCGTGCCGCCAGTTCGCCGATCCGCATGCCGCCCCCGCCGCCGTGGCCCAACACGTCAACCCGGGACGGATGCTAGCCTCCCCGGCCGCCCGGCTAGCACGACACCTCCGCGCGGCGGCCCACCGGGGGTACCGCGCGGCGGCCCGCCGGTCGTGCCATGATCCCTGCATGGCTTCCAACGTTTTCTTCGACATCGAGATCGACGGCGTTCCGTCGGGCCGCATCGTCTTCAAGCTGTACGACGACGTCGTCCCCCAGACCGCCCGCAACTTCCGCGAGCTCGCCACCGGCCAGAACGGCTTCGGCTACGAGGGCTCCGGCTTCCACCGCGTGATCCCGCAGTTCATGCTGCAGGGTGGTGACTTCACCAACCACAACGGCACCGGCGGCAAGAGCATCTACGGCGAGAAGTTCGCCGACGAGAACTTCCAGCTCAAGCACGACCGCCCGGGCCTGCTGTCGATGGCCAACGCCGGCCGCAACACCAACGGCTCGCAGTTCTTCATCACCACCATCGTGACCGACTGGCTCGACGGCAAGCACGTCGTCTTCGGCGAGGTCGTCGAGGGCATGGACATCGTGAAGCTCGTCGAGTCCAAGGGCTCGCAGAGCGGCCGCACCTCGGCGAAGATCACCATCGCCAAGTCCGGCGTCGTCGAGTAGTCACACCCGCACGCCGACGCGTACCGCCCCGGGAGCGGGAAGTCCGTCGATCCGACTTCCCGCTCCGGGGCGGTGGCGTTCCCGCCGCTCTGCGGCCCCCTGCGGCTCGTGCCGTAGGTCCAAAGGACGATGGCGGCCGGCCGCGGGGCCGGGTGGAATGGCCGGATGGATCACGAGAAGCCCCACGAAGGCCTCACGCCGGACCGGCGGGCCGCCTACCTCGACCGCATCGCCCTTCCCGACCCGGGTGCACCGTCCCCGGAGGCCCTCGCGCGGCTGCAGCTCGCCCACCTGCGCGCCGTGCCCTTCGAGAACCTGAGCATCCACCTCGGCGAGCCGATCGTCCTGGAGCCGGGCCTGCTGGTGGACAAGGTCGTGACCCGCCGGCGCGGCGGCTTCTGCTACGAACTCAACGGCGCCTTCGCCGAATTGCTCCGCTCCCTGGGCTACCGGGTGAGCCTGCTGGCCGGCCGGGTCTTCGACGGTGACCGGCCCGGACTGCCGTACGACCACCTCGCGCTGCGGGTCGAGCTGGACCGCCCCTGGCTGGTGGACGTCGGCTTCGGCCGGTTCAGCCGCCGGCCGCTGCTCCTCGACGAGCGCGCCGAACAGGCCGACCCGCACGGCACGTTCACCGTCGCCCCGTACGGCGAGCACGGCGAACTCGACGTCCTGATGGACGGTGCGCCGCAGTACCGGCTGGACGGCCTGACCCACCCGCTCCGGGACTTCCTCCCGACCTGCTGGTGGCACAGCACCTCGCCCGACTCCCCGTTCGCCCGGGGCACGACCTGCTCGCTCCTCGCCGAGGACGGCGGCCGGATCACCCTCAACGGCAGGAAGCTCCTGCGCACCGCCCCGGACGGCACCCGCAGCGAGGAGCAACTCGCCGACGCCGGGGCCCTGGAGGCGTACCGGGACCACTTCGGCATCACCCTCGACCGCCTGCCGGGCTGAGCGCCGCCGGGCGGGCACCGCCCGGGCCGGGCACGCCACCGCCCCCGGACCGGGTGGTCCGAGGGCGGTGGCGGTGGCGGTGACCGAGGCGGTGCGGCCGGTCCGCGTCACGAAGGGCCGGCCGTGAAGGGCCTGCCGCGGAGGGTCACTTGAAGTCCGGCACCGCGGTGTCGTTCTTGAAGGCGTCGAAGACCTGCTTGGACTTGTTGGCGTCCCACTGGACCGCCGACTCGCCGGTCTTGGTCCGGAAGTCGGCGTTGCCGATCGGGACGGTGATGCTCCGGCCGCCGCCGCCGTTGACGTCCTTCATGGCGAGGAAGAGCGAGCCGAGGTCGGTGAGCCCGGCGTCGTCGTCGACGATCAGGGTGCCGAGGCCGGCGTCGATCAACGGGTAGAGCGTGAACGGGTTGAGCACGGTGCCGGGGGAGGCGGCCTGGTGGGCGAGGGCGCCGAGGAACTTCTGCTGGTTGCGCATCCGGCCGAGGTCCTGGTCGGCCATCTGGTGGCGCTGGCGGACGAAGGCGAGGGCCTGCTTGCCGTTGAGGGTCTGGTCGCCGGCCTTGAGGTCGAGGCCGGAGTCCTTGTCCTTGACGTCCTGGTCGATGTGCATCTCGACGCCGCCGATGGAGTCGACGATGCCGACGAAGCCGGCGAAGCCGATCTCCGCGTAGTGGTCGATGCGGATGCCGGTGTTGAGCTCGACGGTCTGGACGAGCAGCCGCCCGCCGCCGGCACCGAAGGCCGAGTTGATCTTGGCGGTGGTGCCCTTGACGGTCTTGCCGTTGCTGCCGGGGTGGTCCGGGATCGGCACCCAGGAGTCGCGCGGGATGCTCATCAGGGTGTTCCCGTTGTCCCCGACGTGCAGGATCATCATCGAGTCGCTGCGCTTGCCCTCGTCGTGGCCGGTGTGCAGGTCGTCCTGCTCGCCCTCGGAGAGGCCCTGGCGGCTGTCGGAGCCGACGATCAGCCAGTTGGTGCCCTTGCCGGCCGCCGGGCGGCCGGGGTAGTCGGCGAGCACGTTCTCGTGGTTGAGCTTGGAGTCGGCCCAGAACCAGGTGGACACGGCGGTCACCATGACGGCGATCAGCAGGCCGAAGACCGACCACTTGACGATCCGGCGCCGCGGCCAGCGACCGGACGGCGCGGGGGCGGGCCGGGCACCGGCGGGCCCGCCCGGTCCACCGGGGCCGCCCGGTCCGCCGGGCCCGGCCGGACCCCCGGGTCTCCCCGGCCCGTCGGGCCGGCCGCCCGGACCCTGCGGCGGGACACCGCCGAGGCGGGACGGGGGCTCCGGCTGCCGCGGGGCCGGCGCCGCCGGTCCGCGCGGGTTCAGCGAGGACGGCAGCGGCGGCTCGGCCGCCGTGCCGCCGTGCCCGTACGCGCCGCCGTTGCCGCCGCCCCCATACGGGTTCCCGCCGCCGTACGGGTTCCCGCCGCCGCCCGGGCGGCCCTCCTGCCACGTGTTCATGTGGTCGAGGATGCCCGACCCCGGTCGCGGTGACTCCCCCCGGGTGGCCCGCCAGGCCTCTTGTAGCAGTTTTGATGCACGTGTCGGATCGTTCCGAGGCAAGGTCCGCGCGCCCGCACCACGGCGGGGAGTGCCCGGCGCGCGGGCGGCGCCGGAGGTGCGCCGGGTGACCAGCTGCAGCCGGTCGCCCGCCGCAGCCGGTCACCCGCCGTTCAACGGGCGAAACGATTCTTGACCGGCTCGAACGGCCCGTGTTTGCATTTCGGCATGGATCAGCGTTGGGCACTCACGCGTCGGCGGTACGTCGACCTGCGGCGTGGTGTGGCCTGTTCGCTCTGTCGCGGCTGAAGCGCGCCCACCGAACCACCCCGGCGTACCCCCACCGACGCCCGGACACCCTTCCTCCGGCCCCGGCCCGCACCGTCCCCGCCGACGGCACCCGCGCCGCGCCGCCCCCGCTTCCAGCCAGAGGTGAACCCATGGCCACCGTCCTGTCCGTTTCCGGCTCCCCGTCCGCCACGTCCCGGACCACCCGGCTGCTCCGCCACGTCGACGCGCTCCTGGAGGCCCGCGGCCACCACGTCGTCCCCTTCGAGGCGCGTTCCCTGCCCGCGCACGCCCTGCTGTCCGGCGACTTCGACCACCCGGAGATCGTCGCGGTCACCGAGCTGTTCGCCCGGGCCGACGGCGTCGTCATCGGCACCCCCGTCTACAAGGCCGCCTACTCGGGCCTGTTGAAGGCGCTGCTGGACGTGCTCCCGCAGTACGCGCTGGCCGGCAAGGCCGTCCTGCCGCTGGCCACCGGCGGCTCGCCCGCGCACGTGCTGGCGGTGGACTACGCGCTGCGCCCGGTGCTCAGCTCGATGGGGGCCGGCCACGTGACCCAGGGCTGGTTCGTGCTCGACCGCCACATCACCGCCCGGGAGGACGGCACGACCCTGGTCGAGCGCGCGACCGACGCCCTGCTGACCCCGGTCGTGGAGGGCTTCGCCCACGCCCTGGAACGGCTGGCGGTGCCGGCGCTGACCGGCTGAGGAGCCCGTCGCGGGCCCCGTACGGGGCGTCCCGGAGACGGGGCGCGGCACCCCCTAGGGGGAGGGGCGCCGCGCCCCGTAGAACCTTGGTTGGGCGGCTTCATTCCGGCGGATGACGAGCCCGCCGGCCGCCGCTCCTACCGTTGTGGACGTCCCCGCTCGTACCGACGAGGGGCGAGGTTCTCCCGGGAGCCGGCGCCCGCCGGAACCGGTGGGTGGGGTCAACTCCCGGTCGACGACTCCTTCCCGCGGCATGCCCGCGGGCGGGCCGGCCGGGGTCGACGGGCGGGCCCACATCCGAGGAGACTCCAGTGACGACGGCAGCAGCAGCCGTGTACGACCCCCAGCTTCCCGGCGGCGTCCCCGCCGTCGCCGCGTCGGCCCGCCAGGTCACCAAGGCCTACGGCGCCGGCGAGACCAGGGTCACCGCGCTCGACGCGGTGGACGTGGACATCCAGCGCGGCCGGTTCACCGCGATCATGGGCCCCTCGGGCTCCGGCAAGTCGACCCTGATGCACTGCCTGGCGGGCCTGGACACGGTCAGCAGCGGCCGGATCCGGATCGGCGACACCGAGATCACCGGGCTGAAGGACAAGCAGCTGACCAGGCTCCGCCGGGACAAGATCGGCTTCATCTTCCAGGCGTTCAACCTGCTCCCCACGCTGACCGCGCTGGAGAACATCACGCTGCCGATGGACATCGCCGGCCGCCGGCCGGACACGGCCTGGCTCGACCAGGTGGTGGAGACCGTCGGCCTGGCGGGCCGGCTCCGGCACCGCCCGGCACAGCTGTCCGGCGGCCAGCAGCAGCGCGTCGCCGTGGCCCGGGCCCTGGCCGCCCGGCCGGAGATCATCTTCGGGGACGAGCCCACCGGCAACCTGGACTCCCGGGCCGGCGCCGAGGTGCTGACCTTCCTGCGCCGCTCCGTGGACGAGCTGGGCCAGACCATCGTGATGGTCACCCACGACCCGGTCGCCGCGGGCTACGCGGACCGCGTGCTCTTCCTCGCCGACGGCGTGATCGTCGACGAGATGCACGCGCCCACCGCCGACTCCGTCCTCGAACGCATGCGCCGTTTCGACGGCAAGCGCACCAGCTGAGCGGGCGGGACACCATCGTGCTGCTCAGAACCGCTCTGCGGAGCTTCTTCGCCCACAAGGGCCGGATGGCCCTCTCGCTCGTCGCCGTGGTGCTGTCGGTGGCCTTCGTCTCCGGCACCCTGGTCTTCTCCGAGACCGCGACCAGCACCTTCGACAAGCTCTTCGCCGCGACCGCCTCCGACGTCTCCGTCCAGCCGCCCAAGCCGGCCGAGGACGAGGAGCAGCAGGCGGCCGGCAAGCCGCGGACCGTCCCGGTGGCGGTCGTCCAGCAGGTCGCCGCGGTGCCCGGGGTGCGGACGGCGGTCGGCCAGGTCATGGTCCAGGACGCGACCCTGGTCGACCCGGCCACCGACAAGCTGGTCGGTCCGACCAGTGGTGCGCCGACCCTGGTCGGCAACTGGACCGAGACCCCGCGCACCCCCGTGCGCATCACGCAGGGCCACGCCCCGCAGAACTCCGGCGAGCTGGTCCTGGACGCGGACACCGCGAAGAAGGCGAAGCTCGGCCTCGGTGCCCGGCTGCGGGTCGACGACCCGGGCGGCAGGCACGAGTTCACCGTCGCGGGCATCGCCACCTTCACCACGACCAACCCGGGCGCGGCGCTGGCCTTCCTGGACACCCCGACGGCGCAGCGGGTGCTGCTCGGCGAGCAGGCCTTCACCTCGGTCGAGGCGTTCGGCGACGGCAGCCGCGGCAACGACCTGCTCAAGGCCGACGCCCTGGCCCGGCTGGGCACCGGCTACCAGGTGAAGACGGCGGCCGAGCAGCAGGACGAGAACGCCAAGAGCGTCGGCAGCGGCCTCGACTTCATGAAGAACGCGATGCTCGGCTTCGCGCTGATCTCGGCGTTCGTCGGCGGCTTCCTGATCATCAACACCTTCTCGATGCTGGTCGCCCAGCGCACCCGGGAGATCGGCCTGCTGCGCGCCATCGGCGGCAGCCGCCGGCAGGTGAACCGCTCGGTGCTGGTGGAGGCGCTGATCCTGGGCCTGCTCGGCTCGACCCTCGGGGTCGGTGCGGGGCTGGGGATCGCGGTCGGCCTGATCCGGCTGATGAACGCGATCGGCATGGACCTGCGGGCGAGCGACCTGCAGATCGGCCCGAGCCCGTTCGTCGCGGGGTACGCCCTGGGCATCGTGGTCACCCTGGTGGCGGCCTGGGTCCCGGCGCGCCGGGCGAGCCGGATCGCGCCGATGGCGGCCCTGCGCGACCACGGGACGCCGGCGGAGGGCCGGGCCGCCCTGGTCCGCACCGTCCTCGGCCTGGTCCTGACGGCGGGCGGCGGCGCGCTGCTGGTGCTCGGTGCGCGGGCTGAGAAGGCGGCCACCGGTGGGGAGTACCTGGGCCTGGGCGTGCTGCTCACCCTGATCGGCTTCGTGGTGCTCGGGCCGCTGCTGGCCACCGTGGTGGTCCGGGTGCTCGGTGCGCTGCTGCCGGCCCTGTTCGGCCCGTCCGGCCGGCTCGCCCAGCGCAACGCGATGCGCAACCCGCGTCGTACCGGCGCCACCGCCGCCGCGCTGATGATCGGACTGGCGCTGGTGATCGGCTCCTCGGTGTTCAGCGCCTCGGCGGTCACCTCGGCCAACGCCCAGATCGACCGCTCGGTCGGTGCGGACTACATCGTCCAGGGCGGCCGCACCGCGGTCACCGACGAGATGCTGGACGCGGTCCGCCGGACCCCGGGCATCGACCACGTCACCACCCAGAAGAACTTCGCCCCCAGGCTGCTGCTGCCGGACGGCAGCAGCGCCAGGACCGAGCTCACCGCCGTGCCGCCCGCGTTCTTCGGCACCGACTTCCACCTCCCGGTCGTCTCCGGGTCGGTGGACGCCATCGGGCGCGGCTCGCTGGGCGTCGGCGAGGCCTTCGCCGCGGACCACCACCTGAAGCTCGGCGACCAGGTCACCGTCGCCTACGGCCAGGGCCGCACCCAGGTGCTGCCGGTCGGTGCGATCCTCGCGAAGGGCTCGCTGTTCGGCGACGGCTCCTTCGTCGACTTCGACACCATGGCCCGGGTGGTCCCGGCCGCCGAGCAGCCGCCGGTGTGGACCTTCTTCGCCAAGGCCTCCGCCGGCGCCGACGTGGCCCGGACGCTGACCGCCCTGGAGAGCGCGCTCAAGGAGTACCCGCAGCTGACCGTCAAGGACCAGGCGGGCTACAAGGAGGTCGTGCAGTCGCAGGTCAACACCCTGCTCTACCTGATCTACGGCCTGGTCGGCCTCTCCATCACGGTCGCCGTCCTCGGGGTGGTCAACACCCTGGCGCTGTCGGTGGTCGAGCGGACCCGCGAGATCGGTCTGCTGCGGGCGATCGGGCTCTCCCGCCGCCAGCTGCGCCGGATGATCCGGCTGGAGTCCGTGGTGATCGCGGTGTTCGGCGCGGTCCTCGGCACCGGGCTCGGCCTGGCCTGGGGCGTCACCGCCCAGCGGGTGCTGCGGGACCAGGGGCTGGACACGCTCTCGGTGCCGACCACCACGATCGCGGTCACGCTGGTCGCCTCCGCGGTGATCGGCCTGGTCGCCGCCCTCGTCCCGGCCTTCCGGGCCGGGCGGATGAACGTCCTCGCGGCCATCGCGACGGACTGAGCCGGCGGCCTGGGGAGCCGCCCTCCCGGGGGGAACGGGGGAACCGGGGGAACCGGGGGGAACGGGGGCCGGGGGCCGGGTGCGCACAGCGCCCGGCCCCCGGGTATTCACCGCCGTTCACCACGTGCGCCGAACCTGCGCCGAACCTGCACCGAACCCGCGCCGACGGCCTCCGGAGCCCGCCCGGAGGGCCCGCAGCGCCCGGTTCCGGTCCGGTTCGGGCCTCCGGAACCGGTCCGGCCCGCCCCGGATGCGGCCCCGGAAGGCGGGCGGAGTACGGTGGCCGTGATCACCGGACCGGCCCCGTGCACAGGGGTGCCTCCGGCCGCCCAGACCGGGACAAGACGGAGACGCGTCCGCACCGGTACGGTTGGCCCCGATGAACACCAAGGCTGCTGAGGAGCTGCCGGCTGTCTCCGTGATCATGCCGGTGCTCAACGAGGAACGACACCTGCGTACGGCGGTTCGGCGCATCCTGGATCAGGAGTACCCCGGGCCGATGGAGGTGGTGATCGCCCTCGGTCCGTCCACCGACCGGACCGCGGAGATCGCGGCCGAACTGGTGGCGGAGGACCCGCGGGTACGCACCGTGGCGAACCCCACCGGCCGCACCCCCGCAGGGCTGAACGCCGCGATCCGCGGGTCGCACCACCCGATAGTGGTGCGCGTGGACGGTCACGGCCTGCTGACCCCCGGCTACATCACCACGGCGGTGCGGCTGCTCGGCGAGATGGAGGCCGCCAACGTCGGCGGCATCATGCACGCCGAGGGCGAGACCGAGTGGGAGAACGCGGTCGCCGCCGCGATGACCTCGAAGATCGGCGTCGGCAACGCCGCCTTCCACACCGGCGGTCTGGCCGGCCCGGCGGACACCGTCTACCTCGGGGTGTTCCGGCGGGAGGTGCTGGAGCGGCTCGGCGGTTACAACGAGGAGTTCATCCGCGCCCAGGACTGGGAGCTCAACTACCGGATCCGCCAGGACGGCGGGCTGGTCTGGTTCACCCCCCAGCTGAAGGTGACGTACCGGCCCCGTCCCTCGGTGCGGGCGCTCGCCAAGCAGTACAAGGACTACGGCCGCTGGCGCCGAGTGGTCACCCGCTACCACCGCGGCTCGGTCAACCTGCGCTACCTGGCCCCGCCGGCCGCCCTCCTGGCGGTGACGCTCGGCCTGGTGCTGGGCGCCGCCGTCCACCCGGCCTTCCTCGCGGTGCCGGGCGCCTACCTGCTGGGCATCCTCGGCGGCGGCCTGGTCGAGGGCCGGGGCCTGTCCCTCAAGGCCAAGGCGCTGCTGCCGGTGGCGCTCGGGACGATGCACCTCAGCTGGGGCTTCGGCTTCCTCACCTCGCCCCGGAAGCTGGCCCGCCGGGTGATAAACAGCGTCGGACCGGCCTCCAAGGACGTGCTCTCCAAGGCCGGTTGAGCCTCCCGGCCCGGCCGCCCCGCCGCAACGGCCGCGGCGGCCAGGCTACTTGGCGCAGACGTCGGTGTCGTCCGCCTGCACCCGCTGGAGGTCCTTCGGCGCCTCGGTGGGCGCGGCCGGGGCGGTGGCCGGTGCGGCCAGCACGTCCTTGCCGAGCACGACCATCAGCGGGCCCTTCGGGTCCGCCTTCGGGTCCGGCCGGACGGCGTCGCCGGGCACTCCGAGGGCGGCGGCCAGCGCGGCGGCCGCGGCGTCCTGGCCCGTCGGGTAGGAGACCGAGGTGGTCGCCGCGGCGGGTGCGTCCGGGCCGGTCAGCGCCTTGGTGAAGCCCTTCGCCCGGAGCCGGTCCACGGTCGGCCCGGACTGTCCGCGGGTCCCGCTGCCGTTGCGCACCGTGACCCGGACGGCCTTGGCGTCCACGGCCGGGGCGGTGGTGGCCGGGGCCGTGGCGGCCGGCGAGGCCTCCCCGGAGCCGGCCGGAGCGGGTTCGGCCGTGGCGGGGGCGGCGGTCTCGGTCAGCGAGCGGTCGGTGGCGATCATCGAGAACAGCTGTCCCGCGTCGGGCTGCTTGAGCACCAGGCGGTCCTTGTCCTTGGGGTCGTCCAGGACGGGCACGGTGGCGAAGGTGATGTTCTTGGTGTCCACCTTGCTGATGTCCAGCGCGAGGTCCTTCAGCTTGTCGACGCTGCCGATCCCGGAGTCCACGGTGAGCGCCCTGGTGGCGGCGTCCGCGAGCCGGTAGAGCTTGCTCGGGCTGGTCAGGGTGTCGTCGCTCTTGATCTTGCGGATCATCGAGCTGATGAACTGCTGCTGGAGCGGGATCCGGGTGAGGTCCCCGCCGAAGCCGACGGCGTGCCGGGTGCGGACGAAGGCCAGCGCGTCGTCACCCTGCACCACGTGCCGGCCCTTGCTCATCCTCAGGTGCGAGTCCGTGTCGTTGATGTCCTTGGCCACGCACACCTCGACCCCGCCGACCGCGGTCGAGAGGGACTTCACCGCCTCGAAGTTGACCTGCACGAAGTGGTCGACCCGGATCCCGGTGACCTTCTCGACGGTCTTCCACGAACAGCCCGGGTCGCGGCCCTCCTGACCGAGGCTGTTGTTGAACATGTCCCGCGCGGCGCCCGGGATCCGCTTGCCGTCGGCGCTCTGGCACTCCGGGATCGGCACCATGAGGTCGCGCGGGATGCTGATCACCGTCGCGTTGGAACGGTCCTTGGCGATGTGGAACAGCAGGGTGGTGTCGGCGTGCCCGTTGCTGCCCTCGTCGCCGTAGTCCCGCCCGAGGCCCTTCCGGCTGTCGGTGCCCAGCACCAGGACGTTCAGCGCCTCCCCGGCGGCCTTGGGCCGCTCCTCCTCGCTGCCGAGCTGCACCTTGACGGAGGTGATGTTGCTGTTGAAGTGCTGGTACAGGTAGTACGCGCCGCCGCAGCCCGCGACCATCGCCAGGGCGCCCGTCCCGGCGGTCCACTTGAGCACCCGGCGGCGCCGGGCCCGTTTGGCGGCGGCGGCCGCGCGGCGGCGGGAGTCCCGGCGGCCCCCCTCGGCGGCGGGGGCGGCGGTCGGTTCGGCGGCCGTGCGGCGGCGCTGGCGGGGGATCCCGGAGGCCGGGTCGACGCGGTACTGACCGGTTTCCGGTTTCTCCTCGTACACGGGGTTCCCTACCTTCGACCGGCCACGGCTCCGGCCCACCCGTACGACGGGCCGATCCGGACACACTAGACGAGCCGAACGGGGGAATCGTTCCGGGTGTGACTTCCGTCATGGGGGAGTAATGGGAGGGCAAAGCCCGGCGGCGCCGCCTCAGTGCGGCGCGCAGGCGTCCGTGTCGGCCGTGCGCCCCTCGAAGGTGGGAGAGGCCACCGCCGAGGGTGACGCCGGGAGCGCGACCGCCCCGTCGGAGGCCGGGCCGGTCGCGCTCCCGGGGCCGGGCGTCGCGCCCGCCGCGGCGCCCGGCGAGGCCGCGGACGAGGCCGCGGACGCGGGCGGCCGGACGGCGACCGGCCGGTCGTCCCGCAGCGCGGTGAACAGCTGGGTGGTCTGCGGCTGGACGAACTCGTCCCGGTCCGAGTCGTACCGGTACGGGCGGCGCGGAGCGGTCAGGAACACCACGTCCGCCGACGGGATGCCGCGCAGGTCCTGGGTGAGGTCGTACAGCGCGCCGAGCGAGGACAGCCCGCCGTCGGCCTTGACCGAGGAGGTCGCCGCGTCCAGCAGCGGCCACAGCCGCGCCGGGTTCAGCAGCACGCCCTGCGACTGCACCTTGCGGATCAGCGCGGCCAGGAACTGCTGCTGACGGCCCATCCGCTGGGTGTCGCTGCCGTCGCCCAGGCTCTCCCGGGCGCGGACGTAGCCCAGTGCCTGCTCGCCGTGCAGGGTCTGCCGCCCGGCGGGCAGGTCGAGCTTGGCGTCCTTGTCGTGGATCGGCTGCGGGACGCACACCTCGACCCCGCCGATCGCGTCCACCATCGACTTGAAGCCGTGGAAGTCGAGGATCACGTAGTGGTCGATCCGGATGCCGCTCAGCTGCTCGACGGTGCGGATCGAACAGGCCGGGCCGCCCGTCTCGAACGCCCAGTTGAACTGCATCAGCCCGGCCCTGCTCCGGGTGCCGTCCGGCTTCTCGCAGGCGGGGACGGAGACCATGACGTCCCGCGGGATGGAGACGGCCGTCGCGTGCTTCCGGTCGGCGGCCAGGTGCAGCAGGATCGTGGTGTCCGAGCGCTGGGTGCCCTGCTCGCCGCCGTACGTGGCGTTGCTGCCGGAGCGGTCGTCGCTGCCGATCAGCAGGATGTTCTCGGCGCCCTTGGCACCCGCCGTCCGGCTCGGCCGCTCGGCCTCCAGCCGGGCGAGGAGCCGGTCGGTGGCGGAGTCGGTCTGGATGTTGTCGTCCAGCTTGCGGTAGGCGATCCAGAGCAGCGCCCCGATGGCGACCAGCAGGAACGCGACGACGCCGGCGGTGATCATCAGCCACCGCCGGCGCCGTCGCGGGCGTCCGGGTCCGGACGCGGGGGCGCCCGGGGGAGGGGTGTCGGTCGGGGGGTGCGCGGTGTCGTCCTCGGCCATGGCAGGGATCCCTACCCGTCGGGCCGGGGCCGGGGGTTACCCGAGGCGCACTGTCACCCGTTCGGATTCGGTGCGCTTCTCCCACTGCTCGTCGCTCAGCGACTGCGAGTTGCGGCACAGCACCACCGAGGCGCCGGCCGCCAGCGGTGCCAGCAGGCCGGCCTCCAGGCCCGCCCAGTCGTCGAACGACAGCGTGGACAGCACCCGGTCGCCCGGCTGCAGCGCGAGGCGCGCCGCGCCCTCCCTGGCCAGCGCGACGGTCTGTTCGCCGGTCAGCTTCAGCGGCAGGCCGTCCACGGCCGTCTCCAGGGCCTGTCCGTCCGGGGCGACGGGGGAGTACGGCGCGAAGCGGTCGCCCTGGCCGGGCACCTCGGCGGCGTAGTCGAGGAAGCCGTCCGGGCGCTGCGGGAAGCGCCCGCCGAGCGGGCGCAGCGCCAGGGCGACGCGCTCGCCGGAGCAGGCCTGGGCCGCCGTCAGGCCGTCCGGGCCGCTGACCACCAGGTCGGCGGTGTCCGGCTCGCCGGCCGGCACCGCCGTCACCCCGACGGACCAGCAGGCGAGCAGCCAGACGGCGCTCTGCCAGTGGGCGGGCAACAGCAGGGCGGCCCGGTCGCCCGGGCCGGCGTTCAACTCGTCCTGGAGGAGGTTGGCGGTCTTGGCCACCCAGTTGTCGAATGTCCGGGCGGACAGCTCCACCCGTTCACCGGTGGCGTCGTCGTAGAAGGTGACCAGCGGGGCCGCTGGGTCGACCGAGGGCGTGCCGCCGCGCAGGTATGCGTGCAGCAGCTCGACGGGGGTGCGGGCATCGGCAGCGAAAGGCGCAGTCATGGTGCGCCCCAGCCTACGGCCTTCGGGTGGGAGGCCGGGAGGGGTGTCGGACCCGCCGCGGGGCGCGCGGCGGGTGGCCCGTCTCCGCCCGCCGGGCCGACTACCGGGGCCCGGGCCCGCGCCCGATCAGCGCGCGCAGTTCCGCCGTCAGGGCCGCCGCGAGGTCCGGCCGGTGGTCGTAGCGCGCCGGCGTGTTCTGCATCAGGGCGATCCGCCAGCCCGACCCGGCGTTCACCGCGATCACCGTCTGGACCGCGTTGAGCGCCGGGTCGAGGTCCTCCGCGTCGTCCGGCACCAGCCCCGTGACGGCGTCCAGCTGGGCGACGCCGGCCGCCAGCGCCCGGACCCGGCGCACCTCGGCGACGTACTCCGGCGTCGGGTGGTCCGCGAAGATCCGGCCGAGTTCGGCGGCGATCGCCGAGCGCCCGCGGTACCTCGTCCCGTCGTGCCCGATCAGCTCGCCGTCCTCGGCGAAGGGCCCGGCGGCGGCCGAGCCGTCCCGCAGGTTCCACCCCTCCAGCGCCCTGCGGTACAGCGCCCGCACCGCGTTCTCGTCCCCGGAGGGCAGCTCCGGCAGCCGCGTATCGTTCATATCCCCATGGTCGACGAAGGCGGTGGAGCCGGACAGCGGAGGAGGCGCGGGCGGTGACGGACGGGGCGGTGCGGCGCTGGCGGCCCGGGTTCCCGCTGGACGCGGCCCGGACCCTGCTGCCGCTGCGCCGGGGCCCCGCCGACCCGTCCTACCGGACCACCGGCGACGGCGCCGTCTGGCGGGCGTCGCGGACCCCGGCCGGGATCGGCACGCTGCGGGTGCTGGCACGGCCCGGCGCCGGCGAGGTGGAGGCCACCGCCTGGGGCCCGGGCGCGCCGTGGCTGCTCGAGCGGCTGCCGGCCCTGCTCGGCGCGGAGGACGATCCGGAGGGCCTGGTGCTGCCGCCCGGGCCGCTGCGGGACGTCCAGCGCCGCACCGCCGGTGTCCGGCTCACCCGGACGGGCCTGGTGCTGGAGTCGCTCGTCCCCGCGATCCTGGAGCAGAAGGTGACCACCGACGAGGCGTACCGCGCCTGGCGGGCCCTGCTGCGGGGCTTCGGCAGTCCGGCCCCGGGCCCGGCGGAGGGGATGCGGGTGGCGCCGTCGGCCCGTGAGTGGGCGCTGGTGCCGAGCTGGGAGTGGCACCGCGCCGGGGTGGACCCGAAGCGCTCGGCGACGGTCGTGCGGGCCGTCCGGCTGGCGCCCCGGCTGGAGGAGGCCTCCGCGATGGGGCACGCCGAGGCCTTCGCCCGCCTCACCGCCGTCCCGGGCGTCGGCGTCTGGACGGCGGCGGAGACCCTGCAGCGCAGCAACGGCGACCCGGACGCGGTGTCGGTCGGCGACTTCCACCTGCCGAACCTGGTCGGCTGGGCGCTGGCCGGCCGCCCCCGCAGCGACGACGGCCAGATGCTCGCCCTGCTGGAGCCGTACCGCCCGCACCGCCACCGGGTCTGCCGCCTCCTGCTGGCCGCCGGCGCCCGCGCCCCCCGTTACGGCCCCCGGCTCGCCCCCGAGGACCACCGCGGTCGCTGAGCACCACCGCGGACCTGCGGCCGCCGAGCGGCTACCGCACCTCGATGAAGGCGTCGGCGGCGCGCTCGGGGCGGTCCCGGGGCGGTTCGGCGGGGCGGCCGACGGCGACGGCGCCCATCGGGTCCCAGCCGTCGGGGAGGTCGAGGGCGGCGCGCACGGTGTCGCGGCAGAACATGGTGGAGGAGACCCAGGCGGTGCCGTAGCCCTCGCCGGTGAGGGCGACCAGCAGGTTCTGGACGGCGGCACCGAGGGCGACGGTGAACATCTCCCGCTCGGCGGTGGCGCGCCGCGGGTCGGGGTACTCGTGCGAGCCGTCCATGACCAGGCAGGGCACGACCAGGTACGGCGCGTCGCGCAGCACGTCGCCGCGGGCGGTGCGGCGGGCGATCCTGGCGTCGTCCCAGCCGTCGAGGTCGCGCAGGTCGCGCTGCCAGGCGGCGAGCATCGCGTCGAGCAGCCGGGTGCGGGTGCCGGCGGACTCCAGCAGCACGAACCGCCACGGCGTGGTGTGGTGCGGGGCGGGCGCGGTGACGGCGGCGGCGACGGCGCGCCGGACGGCGGCGGGGTCGACCGGCTCGGGGGTGAAGGCGCGGACGGTGCGCCGCAGGGTGACGGCCCGGCGCAGCGCCTCGGAGGTGCCGAGCCGGAACATGTCGTCGGCGGCGGGCCGCACCAGCGGCCGGGTGCCCTCGCCGTCCTCGACGGTGACGAGGTGGCCGAGTCCGCGGACGACGGCGACCGGTACCCCGTCGGCCTTGCCCTTCACCAGGTCGCCGGCGGCGGCGAGTTCGTCGGCGGTCGCGGTGACGGTGAGGGTCAGTTCGTTGCCGTGGCTGTCGGTGCGGCCGCGGTGGTCCGCCAGGACGGACATCCCGGCGGCGCCGACGGCGACGTCGGTGAGCCCGTTGCGCCAGGGCCGGCCGAAGGTGTCGGTGACGAGGACGGCGAGCCGGCGGCCGGTGAGCCGCCGGAGCCCGGCGCGCAGCGCGCGGGCGGAGGCGTCGGGGTCCTCGGGCAGCAGCAGGACGGTGCCGGGGGCGGTGTTGGAGGCGTCGACGCCGGCGGCGGCCATGACGAAGCCGTTGCGGTTCTCGACGATCCGGGCCGGGCCGCGCCGGGCGACCACCCGGACGGTCTCGGCGTCGATCGCCGCCTCCCGGTCGGCGGCGTGCAGCAGCCGGCCCTCGGCCTTGCTGACGATCTTCGAGGTGACCAGCAGGATGTCGCCGTCCTCGTAGTCGGCGGCCTTGGCGAGCAGCGCGGCGAGGTCGTCCCCGGCGGCGACCTCCGGGAGCCCCTCGACCGGGAGGATCCGCACCGTCACTTCCGCACCTGCTCCGCGAGGTCCAGCGCGGCCCGCGCCATCGCGGCGGTGGCCTCGACGTCGGTCATCAGCAGCGGGACGGCGCGGCAGGCGATCCCGGCGGCCTCGACGGCGGCCACCGCGCCCTCGTCGGCGGTGTCGACGAGCCAGCCGTCGATCAGCCCGGATCCGTAGTTCAGGGCGACGGCCTCGGCGGTGGCCTCGACGCCGACGGCGGCGAGCACCTTGTCGGCCATGCCGCGCACCGGGGCGCCGCCGATGATCGGGGAGAGCCCGACCACGGGCGCCGGGGCGGCGGCGACGGCCTCCCGGATGCCGGGGACGGCGAGGATGGTGCCGATGGAGACGACCGGGTTGGACGGCGGGAAGAGGATGACGTCGGCGGCGGCGAGGGCCTCCAGGACGCCGGGCGCCGGCTTGGCGGTGTCCGCGCCGACCGGGATGATCGCCTCGGCGTCCACGGCGGCGTGCAGCTTGACCCAGTACTCCTGGAAATGGACCGCCCGGGTGCCCCGCTCGTCGGTGATCCGCACGTGGGTCTCGACCCGGTCGTCGCTCATCGGCAGCAGTCGCACCCCGGGCTTCCAGCGCACGCAGAGGGCCTCGGTGACCTGGCTGAGGCTGTACCCGGCGGTGAGCATCTGGCTGCGCACGAGGTGGGTGGCGAAGTCGCGGTCGCCGAGCCCGAACCACTCGGGGCCGACGCCGTACTCCTTCATCTCGGCCTTGATCGACCAGGTCTCGTCGGTGCGGCCCCAGCCCTGTTCCTCGTTGATGCCGCCGCCGAGGGTGTACATCACGGTGTCGAGGTCGGGGCAGACCTTGAGCCCGTAGAGGTGGATGTCGTCCCCGGTGTTGCCGATGACGGTGATCTCGTCCTGCGGGCCGACGGCCGCGAGGAGTCCGCGCAGGAAGCGCGCCCCGCCGATTCCGCCTGCCAGTGCCACGATGCGCATGCGCCCATCCTGCCACGGCCCGACGTCCCGTCAGCCGGGCCGCGGGCGGTGCGGCGGCGGGCCGACGGGAGGTCGGGCGGTCGGTCAGTGGGCCTCGGCCTGGGTGTGCGGGTGCTGCTCGGGGACGGCGGCGGCGCCGTACTGGGTCATCTCGGTGAGGCCCGGGGAGTAGAGGTGGATGGAGACGGCGGGTTCGAGCGCGCCGTTGACGACCTCGTGCAGGTAGCCGGGGGAGAAGACCCGCTGCCCGCCGGGGCGCAGGGTGCGGGCGACCGCGCCGCCGTGGGCACCCCCGGCGGACTGCTGGGGGAGGGTGAGGGAGCGCTCGATCAGCTCGCCCCGGACGACGGTCATCACGCCGGAGGACTCGCCGTGGTCGTGGAAGCCGCTGCTCTGGCCGGGCAGCCAGCTGAGCAGCCAGACCTCGTAGCCGGGGCCGGTCTCCAGCCGGGCGTACCAGCGGGTGAGGGCGTCGTAGCGGACGAGGGGTTCCCAGCGGTCGCGGTCGGCGGCGATCTCGCGGACCAGCCGGGCGTACTCGGCGACGGTGGTGGGGTGCTCCGGCAGGTCGGTGCGGGCCAGGTGCGGGAAGGCGAGCGGGTCGCCGGCGATGGAGACGTCGCTGAGGCCGTCGTCCCAGCCGGAGGTGCGGCGGTCGGCCGGGTGCTCGGTGGGGCGGGTGGCGGCGGGCGCGACGAGGCCTCGGCGGGCGAGTTTGTTGCGGTCGCGGTTCCGCTTGCGGATGCGGGTCATGCGCACGGGAGTCGTCCTCGGAGTGGCGGCTGGTTCGTCAGGGATCAGCCGGATCCGGGATGTCCTGGGGCGGGAATCGCGGGCGGCCTCTGTGCTTCCTGGGGGCGGCGCGCGGTGGGACGCGGGCGCCTAGATACAGCAGGAGCAGAGGCGACAACAGGAGTTCACGGCACGACGGAGCGTGGAACCGCTCCGGGGGCTGGTGAACTCTGACATGGAGGAAAGGAGACCGCATCGGCGGCGCCGGTGTCAAACCGGAGTATGGGGCGTTCAGGTGGGTTAGGTCCTGATCTTTCCCGGATGGGGTGATTAATCACTGTCTATGTTTCGATGGGAAGATCGCCGGGAAGGCAGGGCGATGACCGGCCTGTGATGGTGACCGAGCGTCACTCGGCCGATGGTTGCGAATGGTTCGATGACGTCCGGGGCTTTCGGGCAGAACGTCCGATGTGTCCGGATATGTACACTATTCGTAACGGCTTGGTGCCGGGGAGTGAATCCTGGCCCCAATACCAGAGCTCGGCTTGACTGGGCCAGAGTGACGCAACTGTAATTTCACTCGTGTCGTCGGCCGCACGAGGCAACGGCAACCACGGGGACGCCAAGTAGGGGCAGAGGAGGCGCGCCACATGAGCGAGCTCTTTGAGCTGTTGATCGGTGACGGCATCGCGGAGGAAGAGGAGGAACTCGGCTGGCAGGAGCGCGCGTTGTGCGCCCAGACCGACCCCGAGTCCTTCTTCCCCGAGAAGGGCGGCTCCACCCGCGAGGCCAAGAAGGTCTGCCTCGCCTGCGAGGTCCGCTCGGAATGCCTGGAGTACGCGCTCGCCAATGACGAGCGCTTCGGCATCTGGGGCGGCCTCTCCGAGCGCGAGCGGCGGCGGCTCAAGAAGAGCGCGGTCTGACCGGGTCGCCCCAGGGCCCCGTCAAGCCTCCGACAACCGCACAGCAGTACGGGCGCCTCACCGCGGTGGTGGGGCGCTTTCGTGTTCCCGGGCCCGGGCCCGCCCGGCCCTTCACCGCTTCCGCACCGGCACCGCGGACGAACCCGCCATCCGGAGCCGTTAGTGTGGTGCGCCATCCGGTTGCCGTTCACCGGCTGTGTCCACCGAGAACTGGGGCCCGCGCACTCGATGACCGTCTACAGCCACCAGAGCGGCTTCACCGCTGCCAGGCCGCCCGCCTACCCGCGCCACCTGGTCACCGCGGTGATCGTCTCGCACGACGGCGCCCGCTGGCTGCCGCAGGCCCTCGCCGGCCTGCTCGGCCAGGACCGCCAGGTCCAGCGGGTCCTCGCGGTCGACACCGGATCCACCGACAACTCCCCGCAGCTGCTCGCCGACACCCTCGCCGACTGGCTGCCGGAGAGCGGCCCGGTGATCCTCGGCCGCCGGGCGGGCTTCGGCACCGCCGTCGCCGAGGCCGTCTTCAACAGCCCGCCGCTGCGCCCCGAGGACCTCCCGTACCGGCTCGACCCGTCCGGCTACGACCCGGTCACCGGCGGCTGGGACGACTTCGGCGACCCGCTCGCCCAGGAGGACGACCTCGGCCGCGGCGGCCCGCGCGAGACCCAGCCGATCGAATGGCTCTGGCTGCTGCACGACGACTGCGAGCCGCAGACCGACGCGCTGCGCCGGCTCCTGCAGGTCGCCGACTCCACCCCCAGCGCCGCCGTCGTCGGCCCCAAGCTGCGCAGCTGGTACGACCGCCGGCAGCTGCTCGAGGTCGGCGTCACCATCGCCCACTCCGGCCGCCGCTGGACCGGGCTCGACCGCCGCGAGCAGGACCAGGGCCAGCACGACCAGGTCCGTCCGGTGCTCGCCGTCTCCAGCGCCGGCATGCTGGTGCGCCGCGACGTCTTCGAGGAGCTCGGCGGCTTCGACAAGGCGCTGCCGCTGATGCGCGACGACGCCGACTTCTGCTGGCGGGTCAACGCCGCCGGCCACCGCGTGGTGGTCGCCCCCGACGCCGTGCTGCGGCACGCCGAGGCGGCCAGCCGCGAACGCCGCGCCATCGACTGCGGCCCCTCCCACCCGCACCGGGTGGACAAGGCCGGCGCCGTCTACACCCTGCTCGCCAACTGCAAGGGCGCGCTCTTCCCCTACGTCCTGCTGCGGATGGTGCTCGGCACCCTGCTGCGGGCCGTCACCAACCTGCTCGGCAAGGACCCCCGGCAGGCCTTCGACGAGCTCGCCGGCCTCGGCCACGAGCTCGTCCGCCTCCCGAGGCTGCTGGCCGCCCGCAAGCGGCGCGCCCGGACCCGGGCCGCCGACGCCCTCGACGACCGCACGCTGTTCCCGCCGCCCGGCGCCACCACCCGGCTCGCCATCGAGGGCGTCATCGGGTCGCTCGGCATAGGGGGCGGCGACGACACCGGGGGCCGGCACGGCTCGGTCGAGGCCGGGCCCGGCGACGAGGACGCCGAGGACCTGGTCGTCGAGCAGTTCACGCTGGTCAAGAAGCTGGCCCGGCGCCCGGCGCCGGTCCTGTTCGCGGCCCTGCTGGTGTTCGCCCTGGTCGCCTGCCGCAGCCTGTTCGGCAGCGGCGAGCTGTTCGGCGGCGCCCTGCTCCCCGCCACGGACGGTGCGAGCGGCCTCTGGTCGATGTACGCGGACGCCTGGCACCCCGTCGGCACCGGATCCACCGCGGCCGCACCGCCGTACCTCGGCGTGCTCGCGGTGCTGTCCTGGACGCTGTTCGGCCACGCCGACCTCGCGCTCACCGCGCTGATCGTGCTCACCGTTCCGCTGGCCGCCGTCAGCGCCTACCTGGTGTCCCGGCCGCTGCTGGACTCCAAGCTGGTCCGCGCCTGGGCCAGCGCCACCTACGCGCTGCTGCCGGCCGCCACCGGCGCACTCGCCCAGGGCCGGATCGGCACCGCCGTGCTCGCCGTCCTGCTGCCGCCGCTGGCCCGCGCCGCGGCGATCGCGGCCGGCCTCGGCATCCGCGACGAGAGCGCCGCCAAGGGCGCCCGCCCGGGCTGGCGGCCGGTCTGGATGACCGTCCTGCTGCTCTCCCTCGCCACCGCCTTCGTCCCGCTGACCTGGGCGCTCGCGGTGCCGCTCTGCCTGGCGACGCTGGTCGTCGCCGTGCTGCGCGGCGGGGCCTTCGGCTCCGGCGGTGCCGCGCTGCGCCTGCTCGGCCTGCGCGTCCTGGTGATCCTCGCGGTGCCGGTCGGGGTGCTCGCGCCCTGGTCGCTCACGGTGCTGTCGCACCCGCAGTCGCTGTTGCTGGAGGCCGGTCTGCCGGGCCTGCACGGCGCCGGTGCGAGCGCGGTCGGCCTGCTGCTGGTCAACCCGGGCGGTGCCGGCGTGCCGCCGGTGTGGCTGTCGGCCGGTGTGGTGCTCGCCGCGCTCGCCGCGCTGCTGCGCGCCGACCGCCGCCGCGCGGTGCTGGCCGCCTGGGGTGCGGCCGGTGCCGGACTGCTCTTCGCGGTCGCGGTGGCCGGCACCTCGGTGACCCCGGCCTCCGGCGGCCCGGCCGTGCCCGCCTGGGCCGGCCCGGCCTCGCTGATCGCCGGGATCGCCCTGCTGGCCGCCGCCGCGATCGGTGCCGACGGCGCCAACGCGCGCGTGGCCGGGATCGCCTTCGGCTGGCGCCAGCCGGTGGCCGCGCTGGTGGTGGCCACCGCCGTGCTGGCCCCGCTGGGCACCGGTCTGTGGTGGGCGCTCACCGGCGCCGGCGGGCCGCTGCAGCGCGCCGCGGCCGGTCAGGTGCCCGCGTTCATCGCCGAGGAGGCCGGTACCTCCGACCGGGCCCGCACCCTCGTGGTCACCGGGGACCCGGCCGGCGGCGCCGTCCGCTACACCGTGGTCCGCGGCGCCGGCCTGACGCTCGGCCAGGCCGAGTCCACCGTCGACCCGGCGACCGGCACCCAGGCCGGCCTGAACAAGATGGTCGGCAGCCTGCTGGCCGGCTCCGGCGCCGACCAGGCCAGCGCACTGGCCGCCTACGGCATCGCCTACGTGCTGGTCGAGCAGCCGGTGATCGGCACCTACAAGGACGTCCTGGACACCACCCCCGGCCTGGTCAAGGCCAACCAGGACGGCGACTCCGCGCTCTGGCAGATCAACGGCGCCCCCGGGGTCCGCGCGGTGATCACCGCTCCGGGCGCCGCCCCGGTGGTCGTCCCCGCCGGGGTCCGCGACCTCGCGACGACCGTGCCGGCCGGCCCCGACGGCCGGGTGCTGCGGCTCGCCGAGTCCGCCGCCCCCGAGTGGCGGGCCACCCTGGACGGCACCGCGCTGGAGGCCGTCACGGTGGACGGCTGGGCGCAGGGCTTCAAGCTCCCGGCCGGCGGCGGCAAGCTGGCCGTCACCCGGGCGAACGGCTTCCTGCACACCGGCTGGATCTGGGCCCAGGTGCTGCTCGGCCTCACCGTCCTGGTGCTCGCCCTGCCCGGTCGCCGCAGCCACAAGGACGACGACCTGCCCGAGGAGGTGGTGGCCGCCGCCGCGCTGGCCGCCGCGGCCCAGGCGCAGGCGCCCGCCCCCGGCAGCCGCCGGGCCCGCCGGATGGCCGAGCGCGAGGGCGGCGAGGGCGGCGGGGACGGCTCCGACGAGGCCGGGGTCTACGAGGGCCGGCCGGGCGGCGTCCCGGCGCAGCCGGCCGGCGACCCGGTGACCGGGGCGGTCCAGGCGGCCGCCGCCGTCCAGGACGCCGAGCCGTACGCCGACCCGTACCAGACGTACCAGCAGGCCGACCCGTACAGCTACGACCAGTACGCGGCCCAGCAGCCGGTGTCCGCGCCGTACGGCGGCCAGGGCGAGTGGGAGTACCCCCAGGGGGAGGCCGGGGCGGGCTACCCGCAGCAGGCGTACCCGCAGCAGGGCTACGAGCAGCCGTACCAGCAGGACCAGCAGTACGGCTACGAGGCCTACCCGCAGACGGAGCACCAGCAGCCGTGGGTGCCGGGGCAGCCGCCGGCCGAGCCCTACTACGACCCGAACGACCCCAACGGCACGGGCCGGTACCCGCACCAGCACGGATCGGGGAGCTGACCCGCGATGAAGAAGCCCGCATTCAGGAAGAAGTCCGGGTCCGAGGCCCCCGACGCGGCCGGGCCCACCGAGGCCGAGCGGCCCGGGTACGCCCCGGAGGAGGCGCCGGAGGAGGCGTCGGCCGGCCGGCCCGCCGCCCGCTCCGGCGGCACCAGGACCACGCCGTCCCTGCTGGCCGCGGCCGTCGTGCTGGCGGCGGTCCTCGGGATCGCCGAGGCCCGCCCGCCGGCCGCCCCGGCGAAGGCCGACGGCGGTGTCGTCCCGAGCACCGCGCAGGTCGAACGGACGTCGGCGGTCTGCCCGCAGCCGCTCCAGGGCCTGACCGGCTCGACCACCCTGACCGCCTACACGCCGCCGGGCACGGGCGGCGCCACCACCGGTGCCGGCTGGCTCTCCGACGCCGCCGCGCCCGCCACCGCGCCGACCACCGCACCCGCGGCCACGCCGGCGCCGACCGGCTCGGCCACCCCGGCCCCCACCGGTTCGGGCGCCCCCGCGGACAAGGGCGGCGCACCCTCCGACGCCCGGCTGACCCTGGCCAAGCCGGGCACCCCGGCCACCGGCCCGGCCGCCAACGGCGACGCCGCCCCGGGCACCGGGGCCGTCGCCAACGGCGCCCTCGCCCCCGGGTTCACCGTCACCCAGACCACCGTGGTCACCGAGCAGCGCGGCCTCGGCCTGTCCGGCCTCACCTGCACCCCGGCCGGGACGGGCTTCTGGTTCGCCGGCGCCAGCACGGCCGGCGACCGGGTCGACTACGTCAGCCTGGTGAACACCGAGGCCGCCGCCGCCGTGGTCGACATCAAGCTGTACGGCGACAAGGGCCTGATCGACAACGACGCCGCCAACGGCATCACCGTCGCCCCCGGCAGCTCGCAGTCGGTGCTGCTGTCCACCCTCACCAAGGGCGCCGTCGGCGACCTCGCGGTGCACGTGGTCGTGCGCAGCGGGCGGCTCGGCGCGGCGCTGCACGCCGCCGACGGGAACAAGGGCGCCGACTGGATCCCGGCCTCGGCCGACCCGGCCGCCACCCAGGTCATGCCCGGCCTGCCCGCCGACGCGTCCGCGGCCCGCCTGGTGGTCTGGGCGCCGCCGGAGGACGACGCCGACCTGAAGATCCAGCTCTCCGGCAAGAACGGCTGGTTCACCCCGGCCGGCAACGAGACCATCCACGTCAAGGCGGGCATGGTGGCCGCCGTCGACCTGGGGAAGGTCACCCGCGACGAGGTCGCCGGGCTGCGGCTGTCGCCGACCGACGACAAGCACCCCACCCCGGTCGTGGCCGGCCTGCGGGTCGACCGGGCCGGGGGCAACGGCAAGAGCGACGCGGCCTGGCTCACCGGCAGCGCCCCGGTCGGTGCCCGCGCCACCGTCGCCGACAACCGGGCGGGCGCCTCGACGCTGTTCCTGACCTCCACCGGCGACGCCGCCACCGTCCGGGTCACCGCCTCGGCCGGCTCCGGCGGCGGCACCCCGGCGACCAAGGAGGTGCAGCTGCCGGCCGGCGGCACGGTCGCCCTCCCGGCGCCCGAGCCCGCCGGGCTGAACGGCACCTTCGCGCTCACCGTGGAGACCGTCTCCGGCGGCCCGGTGACGGCCGCCCGGATGCTCTCGCTGCCCGCCAAGGACGTGCCGATGTTCACCGTCCAGGCGCTGCGCGACGACCGCAGCACCGTCAAGGTCCCGCAGGCCGCCCAGGATCCGGGCGTCGTGCTGCGCTGATCCGCCGACGGGGGCGGTGCCCGGGTCCTCCGGGCACCGCCCCCGTCCGCACGGCCGCGCGGGGCTCAGTCCTCGTCGTAGCGCGGGTCGATGGCGTCCGGCGACAGCCCCAGCAGCTCGGCCACCTGCTCGATCAGGATCTCGTGCACCAGCGCCGCGCGGTCCTCCCGCGTCTTGGCCCGGATCTCCACCGGCCGCCGGTAGACCACGATCTGGCTCTTGCGCCCCTGCTTGCCCGGCGACACCCGCCCCAGCGGCACGCCGTCCTCGGTCTCGGCCGCGTCGGGCTCGTGCAGCGGCACCTCCTGGACGGCGAACTCCACCTCGATCAGCTGCGGCCAACGCCGTTCGAGACGCTCCACCGACTCGCGCACGTAGTCGTCGAACAGTTCGGAGCGGGTGAGCGAGATCGGCACCTGCGGCGGCGCCAGCGGGCCGCGCAGCCCCCTGCCGTGCCGGTCGCGGTGCCGGGGACGGCGCGAGGGTCCCGTCGATGACTGCGGTGCAGAGCTGTCCATATCACTGCCGAGGGTAGTCCTTGGACGGTCGGAAGTGGACTACTCCGACGGGGAAACGCCCGGGGTGGCGGGCGCACACCCGAGCGGGCGGGGCGATCGGAGCGCGGGAGGGGCGTGCCGCGCACCGTGCCCGCCGCGCGCGGCGAGGGGCTGTCAGGGGGTGCCCGGACCGCGACACGGCACACCCACCGGGCAGGCGGTCTTCGCTCCCCGGCGGGGAGTGCGGTACCGTCCACCCTCGTGAGCTCTGTACGTCGTTGTTCGCGGACCGCGTGCGGCCGGCCGGCCGTCGCGACGCTGACGTACGTCTACGCGGATTCCACCGCCGTCCTGGGCCCGCTCGCCACCTACGCCGAACCGCACTGCTACGACCTGTGCGCCGAGCACGCCGAGCGGCTCACCGCCCCGCGCGGCTGGGAGGTCGTCCGGCTCGCCGCCGAGGCCGGGCCGCTGCGCCGCAGCAGCGACGACCTGGAGGCGCTGGCCAACGCCGTCCGCGAGGCCGCCCGCCCGCAGACCCCCCGTCAGGGCCGCTCGCCCGAGGGCGATTCCACCGAGGCCGGCCGCCGCGGCCACCTCCGGGTGCTGCGCTCCCCGGACAACTGACGCCTCGCCCCGCGCCGGGCGCTCCACCGGCCCGGGTACGCTGCCGGTCTACCGTCACCGCGTCCCGTCGACCGAGCGGGCGGTGACCCCGACGTATCGTGACCGTGTGCGGCCAGCCGCCGATCACACGGACACCGACCAGTACAGAGACCAGGGTGGAGCCGCAGTGCGCGACCTCAAGCAGCTCGTGAAGGCGTACGACGTCCGAGGCGTCGTCCCGGACCAGTGGGACGAGCACCTGTCCCGCGCCTTCGGCGCCGCGTTCGTGCAGGTCACCGGCGCGTCCGCGATCGTGGTCGGCCACGACATGCGGCCCTCCTCCCCGTCGCTCAGCCGGGCCTTCGCCGAGGGCGCGGCCGCCTACGGCGCCGACGTGGTCCAGATCGGCCTCTGCTCGACCGACCAGCTCTACTACGCCAGCGGCAAGCTCGACCTGCCCGGCGCGATGTTCACCGCCAGCCACAACCCGGCCCAGTACAACGGCATCAAGCTGTGCCGCGCCGGCGCCGCCCCGGTGGGCCAGGACACCGGCCTCTCCGAGATCCGTGAGCTGGTCGAGTCCTGGACCGCCGAGGACGACACCGTCACCGTGCCCGTCGTGGACGTCAAGCCCGGCGCGCTCTCCGAGCAGGACACCCTGCGCGGCTACGCCGACCACCTGCTCGGCCTGGTCGACCTCACCGCGATCCGCCCGCTCAAGGTCGCCGTCGACGCGGGCAACGGCATGGGCGGCCACACCGTGCCGACCGTCTTCGCCGGCTTGCCGATCGACCTCGTCCCGATGTACTTCGAGCTGGACGGCACCTTCCCCAACCACGAGGCCAACCCGCTCGACCCGAAGAACATCGTCGACCTCCAGGCCCGGGTCCGCGAGGTCGGTGCCGACATCGGCCTGGCCTTCGACGGCGACGCCGACCGCTGCTTCGTCGTCGACGAGCGCGGCGAGCCGGTCTCCCCGTCCGCCATCACCGCGCTGGTCGCCGCCCGCGAGATCGCCCGCGCCCAGGCCGCCGGCGAGGCCGAGCCGACGATCATCCACAACCTGATCACCTCCTGGACCGTCCCCGAGGTGGTCCGCGAACTCGGCGCCACCCCGGTGCGCACCCGGGTCGGCCACTCCTTCATCAAGCAGGAGATGGCCGTCACCGACGCCGTCTTCGGCGGCGAGCACTCCGCGCACTACTACTTCCGCGACTTCTGGCGCGCCGACACCGGCATGCTGGCCGCCCTGCACGTGCTGGCCGCGCTCGGCGGACAGGACGGCACGCTGTCCGCGCTCACCGCCGAGTACGACCGGTACGCCGCCTCCGGCGAGATCAACAGCACCGTCGCCGACCAGGCCGCCAGCACCGCCGCCGTCCGCGCCGCCTACGCCGGCCTGGAGGGCACCACCGTCGACGAGCTGGACGGCCTCACGGTGGCCGGCCCGGACTGGTGGTTCAACCTGCGCGCCTCCAACACCGAGCCGCTGCTGCGCCTCAACGTCGAGGCCAAGGACCCGGCCCGGATGGCCGAGCTGCGCGACGGCGTGCTCGCCGTCGTCCGCGGCTGAGCCCCGCGCCCGAGCCCCGCGCCCCGGTACCGCCGGGGCCCGTGCCCGGTGCCCCGGCCGGTAGGGTTGCCTATCGGCCGGGGCACCGCCGCGCCACCCCCCGACTTACCGGCTTCTGACCCTTGGAGAGCCCCATGAAGCTCGAATCCTTCCTGCTGGAGATCCTGGTCTGCCCGCAGTGCCGGGCCGCGCTCACCGAGGGCGGCACCGAGGAGCAGCCCGAGCTGGTCTGCACCGGGACGGACTGCGGGCTCGCCTACCCCGTCCGCGACGGCATTCCGGTCCTGCTGGTGGACGAGGCCCGCCGCCCGGCGTGATCCTGGGGGCGAAGCCCCACCCCGCCAGCCCCAGAGCTCCCCGCCCAGCGCGGCACAGGACAGCAGCCGGAGGCCCGCCGCATGCTCGACGACACCCTGCTCGACGACCCGGCCGCCCTCCAGCGCGCCGACCGCGACCGCGCCCTGCTGGCCCTGGCCGGCTCCGGCGCGCGGGTGCGCACCGCGCTGCGGCTGGCCGACGCGGCCGGACTGGACCGGCTGCGCCCGGACGGCCGCCCGCGCGCCGTCCTGGTCGCCGGCCACGGCAGCGCCCTGACCGCGGCCGAGATCCTGGCCGCGCTGGCCGGCCACGCCAGCCTGATCACCCCGCTGCCGCCGACCGAGGCGGCCGCCCCGCGCGGCGACCGGGCCGGCGGCCCGCCCGCCTTCACCACCGGGCTCGGCTGGCAGCTGCCAGGCTGGGCCGGCCCGCTCGACCTGCTGGTGGTCAGCTCCGCGGACGGCGGCGAGCCCGGCCTGGTCAGCCTCGCCGAGCAGGCCTACGCGCGCGGCTGCGCCGTCGTGGTCACCGCCCCGGCGGGCAGCCCGCTGGCCGAGGCCGCCCTGCAGGTGCGGGCGCTGCCGCTGCCGTACGTGACCGGCGGGTCCGCCGAGGACGAGGCCCCGGCCGGGGCCGCCGCCGAGCCGGACCTCCCCGCCGAGGACCCGGCCGCGCTCTGGTCCCACCTCACCCCGCTGCTGGCGCTCGCCCAGAAGGTCGGCATCACCCAGCTGCCGTACGACGCGCTGCCGGCCGTCGCCGACCTGCTGGACGCGACGGCCGTCCGCTGCCGTCCCGACGCCGCCGCGTACACCAACCCGGCGAAGGGCCTGGCCGCACGGCTGGCCGGGACCGTCCCGCTGCTGTGGGCCGACGGCCCGATCGCGGGGGCCGCCGCCGCCCGGTTCGCCGCCCAGCTGGCCGACCGGGCCGGCCGCCCGGCGCTGGCCGGCCTGCTGCCGCAGACACTCACCGCCCACCGCGGCATGTTCACCGGCCAGTTGGGTGCCGGCGCGGACCCGGACGACTTCTTCCGCGACCGGGTCGACGAGCCGGACCCGCTGCACCTGCAGGTCCTGCTGCTGCGGCACGCCCCCGGCGCGGTCGGCGGCGCGGACGACGCGGCGGACGGCCCGGTCGAGGTGCCGGAGGACGACCCGGGACCGCGCAGCTTCGGCGTCAGCCGGGCGCACCGGCTGGCCGGTGCCCACGACGTCCGGCTGACCGAGTACGCGAGCACCCGGCCGGACGCCCTGCACGCGCTCGCCGACCTGATCGCGCTGACCGACTTCGCGGCCGTCTACCTGGGGCTGGCCGCCGCCCAGTCCTGAGACGCGGGGCCCGCCGCCCCGGCCGGCCGGTACGGTAAGCGCTCGACGACACCCCGACAGCGCGGCACGGCCGGCTTCACCCGCGGAGGACCCCGAGCATGAGTACCGAAGGCGGCACCAAGGCACTGGTCGCGGCACTGTCCGCGAACCTGGCGATCGCGGCGGCCAAGTTCGCGGCCTTCGGCTTCACCGGCTCCTCGTCGATGCTGGCCGAGGGCGTGCACTCGGTGGCCGACTCGGGCAACCAGGTGCTGCTGCTGATCGGCGGCAAGCGGGCGCGCCGGGAGGCCGACGAGGCCCACCCGTTCGGGTACGGCCGCGAGCGCTACATCTACGGCTTCCTGGTGGCGATCGTCCTCTTCACCGTCGGTGGCCTCTTCGCCATCTACGAGGGCTGGCACAAGGTCAGCCACCCCGAGGCGCTGGACTCCTGGGGCTGGGCGGTCGGCGTGCTGCTCTTCGCCATCGTCATGGAGGGCTGGTCCTTCCTGACCGCGATGCGCGAGTCGGTGAAGGCCAAGGGCGGCCAGGGCTGGGTGCAGTTCATCCGCACCGCCAAGGCCCCCGAGCTGCCCGTGGTGCTGCTGGAGGACACCGGTGCGCTGATCGGCCTGGTGCTGGCCCTGATCGGCGTGTCGCTCACCGTCGTCACCGGGGACGGCGTCTGGGACGGCGTCGGCACCCTGTGCATCGGCGTCCTGCTGGTGGTGATCGCCGTGGTGCTCGCGCTGGAGACCAAGTCGCTGCTGCTCGGCGAGTCCGCCGACCGGGAGTCGGTGCAGCGGATCCGCGAGGCGCTGGTGGACGGCGAGGCCGTCACCGGGGTGATCCACATGCGGACCCTGCACCTCGGCCCGGAGGAGCTGCTGGTCGCCGCCAAGATCGCCGTCAACGCGGAGGACAGCGCCGCCCGGGTGGCGGCCGCGATCGACGAGGCCGAGGTGCGGGTCCGGGCGGCCGTCCCGATCGCCCGGGTGATCTACCTGGAGCCCGACGTCTACAGCGCCGAGAAGGCCGCCGCGGGCGAGGACCCGGCGGCGACCCCGGGCGGGCCGGGGCCCGCGCCCGCGCACTGACGCGCCCGGCCTCCGGGGTTGGGGTCGCGCTTGAGGACCGATCGCATCCGGGGCCGAAAACGGTCATCGCAGGACGGCCGACGGGGCCACCGGTGTAGATTCGTCACCAGAGCCAGAACGTCGCTGCTGATGGCGGTCGATCGGCGGTCCGCACCCGTAGGGTGTGCCCCGGTCGAGGGAGAGAGGTCCTCCGACGGTTTGTGCTGCGCAGCAGGGAACCGGTCCACCACCACGTGACCCGGCCACCCGGCGTAGCCGTGCACCCGTACGGCCCCGCCGCGCCGCGACGGCACACCAGGACCTTGGCCATGCCCCACCCCATCAGCGAGGAGCAGACGCATGTCGACCGACATCACCGGTGACTTCAAGGTCGCCGACCTTTCCCTGGCGCCGTTCGGCCGCAAGGAGATCCAGCTGGCCGAGCACGAGATGCCCGGCCTGATGTCCATCCGCGCCGAGTACGCGCAGTCCCAGCCGCTGGCCGGCGCCCGCATCACCGGCTCGCTGCACATGACCGTGCAGACCGCCGTCCTGATCGAGACCCTGACGGCGCTGGGCGCCGAGGTCCGCTGGTGCTCCTGCAACATCTTCTCCACCCAGGACCACGCGGCCGCCGCCATCGCCGTCGGCCCCGAGGGCACCCCGGAGAACCCGCAGGGCGTGCCGGTCTTCGCCTGGAAGGGCGAGACCCTGGAGGAGTACTGGTGGTGCACCGAGCAGGCGCTGACCTGGCCTGACGGCCAGACCCCGAACATGATCCTGGACGACGGCGGCGACGCCACCCTGCTGATCCACAAGGGCGTCGAGTTCGAGAAGGCCGGCGCCGCGCCGGACCCGTCCACCGCGGACAACGACGAGTTCCGGATCATCCTGGAGCTGCTCAACCGCACCCTCAAGGACACCCCGAACAAGTGGACCGAGGTCGCCGCCACCATCAAGGGCGTGACCGAGGAGACCACCACCGGCGTCCACCGCCTGTACGAGATGCACCGCGACGGCAAGTTGCTGTTCCCTGCGATCAACGTCAACGACTCGGTCACCAAGTCGAAGTTCGACAACAAGTACGGCTGCCGCCACTCGCTCATCGACGGCATCAACCGCGCCACCGACGTCCTGATCGGCGGCAAGGTCGCGGTCGTCTGCGGCTACGGCGACGTCGGCAAGGGCTGCGCCGAGTCGCTGCGCGGCCAGGGCGCCCGCGTCATCGTCACCGAGATCGACCCGATCTGCGCGCTCCAGGCGGCGATGGACGGCTACCAGGTCGCCACCCTGGAGGACGTCGTCGAGACGGCCGACATCTTCATCACGACCACGGGCAACAAGGACATCATCCTGGCCTCCCACATGGCGCGGATGAAGCACCAGGCCATCGTCGGCAACATCGGCCACTTCGACAACGAGATCGACATGGCCGGCCTGGCCCAGCTGCCGGGTGTCGTCAAGACCGAGGTCAAGCCGCAGGTCCACGAGTGGCGCAAGGCCGACGGCCGCACCATCATCGTGCTCTCCGAGGGCCGCCTGCTGAACCTGGGCAACGCGACCGGCCACCCGTCGTTCGTGATGTCCAACTCCTTCGCCAACCAGACGATCGCCCAGATCGAGCTGTTCACGAAGACCGCGCAGTACCCGATCGGCGTCTACGTGCTGCCGAAGCACCTGGACGAGAAGGTCGCCCGCCTGCACCTCGACGCGCTGGGCGTGAAGCTGACCACCCTGACCCAGGAGCAGGCCGACTACATCGGCGTCCCGGTCGAGGGCCCGTACAAGGCGGAGCAGTACCGCTACTGATGCGGTGACGCCGCTTGCTGATGCGGTGACGCCGCCGCGGCGGCGGGCAGGAACGCCGGTGGCCGGCACCCCGGGCGGGGTGTCGGCCACCGGCGTTCGCGCGTTCCTGCGGCGTCCGCGGCCGTCCGCGGGCCGTCCGCGGCTCAGGGGACGATGACGTCGGAGGTCCAGCTGCTCCGGTCGGGGCCGAGCGGCGTGGTGTGGGCGAGCATCCAGTCGAGGCCGCCGAGCTGTTCCAGGGAGGCGGGCATGCCTGCCCCGGCGCTGACGGAGACCTCCACGCCGTTCCGCACGGCGACCAGCGGCGGGTTCGGGTCGGTGAACGGGGAGCCGTCCGTGCTGGTGTAGCTCGCGTGGGGCCCGTCCGGGCGCAGGGAGACCGAGACGTTCCTGCCGTCGACCTGGAACATCACCCACAGGGCCCAGGCGCCCACACCGTCGGTGTCCGGCTGCGAGAGCAGGACGTCGGTGGCCTTGAACGCCTCCGGCAGACCGGTGAACCGCACCGGCAGCGGGACGTTCCAGTGGCCGAACCGTACGTCCCGGGCGGCCCGGTGGAGGATCTCCTCGGTGACGTCCCCGGCCTTGCCGCCGTAGCCCGTGATCTCCGCCCAGCGCCCGGAGGCCGTCAGCCAGCGCAGCGTGGGCTGCGGGGAGACACCGGGCCGGGGCCGACCGGGGACGACCCAGTAGGCCGTGCGCCCGTCGATCGGCTCGGCGTCGACCCTGGCGAGCGCGTCGCCGACGGAGTTCCTCATCGGTGGCTCCTCGCCGGGCCCGTACTGCGAGAGCAGGATGCGCGGGGCGTCCTCGCCGATGCCACGGGCCTGGGCGGAGATCCCGTGGTAGCCGGTCTCGTAGCCGATGCCCCGCTCGCCACCGGCCCAGTCGGGCAGCCAGCCGAAGTGCACCTCGGTGGTCAGCGGGTCGACGCCGACCGGGGTCGGTGCGGCGGACGGCGAGGGCGACGCGGACGGGGAGGGCGAACCGGTCGCCGTGGGGGCGGCCGGTGCCGGTGTGCTGGCGGAGCCGCCCCCCGGGGCCACCAGCGCGGTGGTCGTGATCACCGCGGCGGTCACGACGGCGACGGCGCCGACCGCGACGAGCCGGCGGCGGCGCAGCCGGGCGGCGCCCTCGGCGACGGACCGGCCGGCGTCGAAGCGCGCCGGCGGTGCGGGCCCGTCGGCGAGTGCCGCCAGCCGAGCGGTCAGGTCGTGCTCCTCGGTGGTCATGGCGTCCTCTCGGCGATGGCGGGACGGGGTGAGAGGGTGCCGCGCAGGGTGCCCAGCGCGCGGGAGCTCTGGCTCTTGACGTTCCCGGACGAACAGCCCAGGGCCTCGGCGGCCTGCTCGATCGACAGGTCGCAGTAGTAGCGGAGCACCACCGTGGCCCGTTGCCGGGGCGGGAGGGCGGCCAGCGCCTGGCGCAGGTCCAGCGAGGCGTCCAGGTCGACGCCGCCGGCCGCCGTGTCCGGGTCGGGCTCCGAGCGGACGGTGCGGCGCCACCAGGGGGAGCGCTGCTCGGCCAGGAACGTGTTCACCAGCACCCGGCGGGCGTAGCCGTCCCGGTTCTCCATCCGGGCGGCCCGCGCCCAGTTCACGTACAGCTTGGTGATCGTCTCCTGGACCAGGTCGTCGGCCCGGTGCCAGTCCCCGCACAGCAGATAGGCGACCTTCCGCAGCCAGCCGCTCCTGGAGGCCACGTACTCCGTGAACTCCTCGTCGCGCGTCTGCTTCGCCATCTGCACCCCCTCTCGTCAGGTCGGCGGCACCGGCCCGGTGCCGCCCACACCTCTAATGCGCGGGTCACCGGAGAACGTTGCACGCGACCTGCGCACGTAGGCTTTCGGGCATGCCCAACGGCCGTTACTCGCTCCACGACACCCACGACCACGTGCTGCTCGGCGAGGAGCGCTTCAGCTGCGCCCCCGGCGCGGCCGGGTGGCGCTACGTCTCCAAGACCTACGCACCGGACGGCCGGGTCCTCGGGGGCCTCGACCTCACCCTGGACTCGCGGGCCAGGCCGTTGCGGATGGAGGTCAGGGCCGGCGGCTGGCAGGTGCGCGGCGGCGCGGTCGACGGCGTCGCCTGGGTCCGCACCGACGCGGCCGACCCGGGCGGCGAGCACGCCGTGGAGGGGCACGACCGGGCCCACGGGTTCACCGGCAGCTCGCCGGCCTTCCTCGTCGCCACCGCCCGGCTGCTGAGGCTGCGGGAGGGGGCGAGCGCGCGGGTGCGGCTGGTCGCCTTCACCGACCCGGTGCTGGCGCCGCGCACCTTCGACCAGGGGTGGCTGCTGGAGGGCGTCGACACGCACGCGACGGACTCGGGGCCGCTGCTGGTCGAGCGGTACCAGGTGGCGGACCTGGAGACCGGGGAACAGCAGGTCGTGCACCTCGCCGGGGACGTGGTGCTGGCGGCGGGCGGGATCGAACTGGAGGAGCTGGCGTCGCCGCCGAACGCCTGGCCGCTGGAGTTCGGGGAGTAGGGGGCGGCCGGCCCGTGCGGGAGGGTGCGGGTCGCCCGCGCTCCGGTGGCTTCGGGCGGTGTCAGGCGGGTGGGGCGAATCCGGTGCCGGCGGTGGGTTCGGCCGGTGCGGCGGGCTTCTCGAACGAGGGGGCGGCGGGAGCCGGCGCCGGAGTCGGAGTCTGCGCCGGAGTCGGCGCGGGTGCGGGCACGGGTGCCGTCGGAACGCCGAGGACGCGGAGCGGTCGGCCGTCCGGGGCGGTCGGCTGGTGGGCCTGCGCCGGCGCGTGCGGGGGAGCGGGCGCCGCGGCGGCGGCAGTGCGCCACTGCTCCTGGGCCCGCGACCACTCCCGCCGCTGGCGTTCGGTGAGCACGGCGCCCAGGTAGGCGGCGGGGTGCAGGCCCGGGGCCACCGGGAGACCGGTCCGGTCGGCGACGTCGTCGGCCAGTCCGGTGGCCATCCGCAGTGCCACGGACCGGTCCAACTGGCCTATGCGGCCGAGCAGTTGGCGGACGGCCAGCCATAGCGGCTCCGGCACCGCGGAGAGGTCCATCGCGACCAGCTCGCGCCCCATCGACTGCAGCAGGTGCGGGTGCACCGGCGGCAGCGGGGACGCCGCGGCGCCGCCGGGGGTGCGCTCGCGGACCACGACCGTCCCGGCGAAGACGTCGCCCAGCCGTCGGCCGTCCGCGTTCACCATCGAGGCGATCACCGCCGGAACCCCCGTCAGGGCGACCAGCTCCATGAAACCGACCAGTCCCCGCACCAACGAGTGCCGGAACCGCACCGGGCCGCCGTCGCTGCGCACCACCCGCAGGCCGAGCGCCGCCTTGCCGAGCGAACGGCCGTGGCTGAGGGTCTCGACCATCACGGGCACGGCCACCAGGAAGAACACCAGCAGCCCGAGCAGGAGGGCGGCCAGCGCCGCGCCGTCCAGACCGATCAGGGTGATGCTCAGCACGAGCGAGACCAGCAGCAGAGCGGCGAACTCCACGACCAGGTCGAGCACGATCGCCAGCGCCCGGCTCGGAAGCTTCGCCGTCTGCAGGTCGAGGACGACCGCCTCACCCGTCACCAGGTCGCTCAAGACACCTGTCCGTTCACACTCGTGGAGCCCGTGCGGCTCCCTCGTGGAGATCGCCGCGAGCGGCGTGGCCGGGGGAGGGACGACAGCGGACCGGCCCCCACGACCCGCTCTCCGCAGCCTGGTCCGCAGCCGCCAACATACGGCGCGCGGCGGGCGCACGGGAAGTGAGATCCCGGGGGCCGGGACCCCCGTGGCTGCTGGCATGCTGGGCCGCACGTGTCCGTACGTACCCGCCCGCCCGCGACCGCGCCCCTCGTGGCCACCGCCGACCAAGGAGCCGCCGAATGGACCTGGACGTCTTCGTCGCCACCCACCAGCGGGAGTGGGCCCGGCTGGACGCCCTCGCCCGACGGCGCCGGCTCACCGGCGAGGAGACCGACGAACTGGTCACCCTCTACCAGCGCGCCACCGGGCACCTCGCGAAGGTCCAGGCCGCCGCGCCGGACCCCGCGCTGCTGAGCCGGCTGACCGGACTGGTCTCGCGGGCCCGCAGCGCGGTCACCGGGTCGCGCAGCAGCGGCTGGCACGACGTCGCCCGCTACTACGCGGTCAGCTTCCCGGCCGCGCTGTACCGCGCGCGCCGCTGGTGGCTGCCGGTGGCCGTCGTCTCGCTGCTCGCCACGGCGCTGCTCGCCTGGTGGATGGCCACCCACCCCGAGGTGCGCAACAGCCTCATCGCCCCCGACCAGCTGCGGGAGATGACCCGCCCCGGCGGCCAGTACGAGGCGTACTACTCGGACCGCCCGGCGAGCTCCTTCGCCGCCCAGGTCTGGACGAACAACGCCTGGATCGCCGTGCAGTGCCTGCTGTTCGGGATCGCCCTCGGGCTCCCGGTGCTCTGGGTGATGTGGACCAACGTGGTCAACCTCGGCATCGGCATCGGCCTGATGGCCTCCGCCGGCCGCCTCGACGTCTTCCTCGGGCTGCTCGTTCCGCACGGCCTGCTGGAACTCACCGCGGTCTTCGTGGCCGGCGGTCTCGGCCTGCGCCTGGGCTGGACGGTCATCGACCCCGGCCCGCGGACCCGCGGAACGGCCCTGGCCGAACAGGGCCGCGTCATCATCGGCATGTCGATCGGACTCGCGACGGTGCTCGCCGTCTCCGGCGTCCTCGAAGCCTTCGTGACGCCCTCCGGCCTGCCGACCTGGGCGCGCATCTCCATCGGCGTGCTGGCCGAGGTGGCATTCCTCCTCTATGCACTGGTGCTCGGTCGAAGGGCCGCCCGGTCCGGCGAGGTCGGAGACCTGGACGCGGCCGACAGCGCGGACCTGCAGCCCGTCGCGGCGTGAGGCGATGTGATCCACAGGCCTCTGACCTGCTACTCTTCTCGCATCCCAGCCGAACCATTGACGTGGTCGGGGTGGGCTAGTAGGTTTGAACGGTTGGGACTGACTGGACAACGGTCGGGCCCGGGCGTTAGTGTCTACGACACCGCCGAATCGAGGCGAGCGCGTTTCACGAAATGCGCGCCCTCCGACGAAGCAAATCCCACGGACTGAGCAAGCCGAAAGCTTTGATAAGCTTCGGAGCGAAGTTTGCAGGAAATCCCACCAGCGGGAATTCAGAAAAACGAAGCCGGTAAGAAACGGCCGCGAGGATCTGATAAGCTGGGAACACGAAAGAACGAAGCACCCGGAGGGCCTGCTGGAAGGCAGACCGAAGGAAGTGTCCGTTCCTTGAGAACTCAACAGCGTGCCAAAAGTCAACGCCAGATATGTTGACATCC